>JANLOZ010000233.1:0-10999 GCA_031366845.1 Novosphingobium sp.
GCCGTTGTCATTGACCACAACTTTTGCGCCGAGCGAACCGAGCAGCTCCGCATAGGCCCGCCCCAGCCCGCGCCCACCGCCGGTAATCACCGCCACGCGGCCGTCGAAACGCAGTTGTGTCATCACTCAAGGCTCCCGGAATTTGTCCAACGCTGCCGCAATTCGATGCAGCGTGCCAGAGCGGACCGCAACCGCTCGGGCGATAATCAAATTCGCCGGTTCCTGTGCCAGCCGCTCGAGCTTATGAGCAGGTGCAAGCCAAGTCCGGAGACCGAACCCGATGCCGTCCGTTACCTATGTCCAGCACGATGGCACCTCGCAGGCAATCGACGTTGCCGAGGGCGAAAACGTCATGCGCGGGGCGCTGAATAACGACCTGCCAGGCATCGTCGGCGAATGCGGCGGCGGGCTCGCCTGTGCCACATGCCATTGCTATGTTGATGATGCCTGGACGGCCAAAGTCGGCGGTCCATCATCGCAGGATGAAACCGACATGCTCGAATCGACCGCCGCCGAAGTTACCCATGCCAGCCGCCTTTCGTGCCAGATCGTTATCACGCCCGCACTCGATGGTCTTATCATCCACCTCCCCGAACGCCAGTATTGAGGACAAAATCCCTGCGTATTGATCCCGCCAATCCGGTTCCGCCTGCACAGTCCGTCCGCCGCATGGGGATGGACCAGGTGCCCGATCACGTGCCGAAGGCACTGATCCGCACCGCGGGGCTGATCTACGGCCCCGAATTCCTCGCCAATCCGCACAAGTTCATGGCCGAGATGCACCAGAATTTCCCGCCGATCTATTATGATGTCGGCGCGTTCGGCAATGCCTGGCAGGTGCTGCGCCACGAAGATGCGCTGTTCATGCTGCGTCATGCCGAGATTTTCTCGAATGAAGACGCGACACCGTTCCCGCGCGATCCGAACAACTGGTTCTACTTCATCCCGATTGAAATCGATCCGCCAGACCACCGCAAATATCGCAACATCGTCGATCCGGTGATCTCGCCGCAGGGTGTGCTCAAGCTTGAGGCGCGCATCCGCTCGCTGGCCAATGAGCTGATCGACGCGTTCATCGATGACGGCGAATGCGAATTCGACGAGGTGTTCGGCCGCCCGCTGCCCGTTCTGGTGTTTCTCGATCTGATGGGCCTGCCGCGCGCTATGTGCGACGAATTTGTGTCGTGGGCGATGGCGCTGCTGCATTCGAACGACCGCCAGATCATGGGCGATACGCTCAAGACCATCTGCGATTACCTGAGCACCGCTATCGCCGAAAAGCAGGCCAATCCCGATGACGGGCTGGTCAGCCGGATCGCCAATGCCGAGATTGACGGCAAGCCGATTTCGGAGCGCGAAGCACACGGTTTTGTCGTGTTCCTGTTCATCGCCGGGCTCGATACGGTGTTTGCCACGCTCAACCTGATGTGGGTGTGGCTGGCGGAGAACCCCGATCGCGTTCAGGAAATCATTGATAATCCGGACAATATAAACGCAATCGTCGAAGAACTGCTGCGCGTTCATTCGGTGACATTTTCTGGCCGGACCGTGGCGCAGGATTTCGACTTCAAAGGTGTGCAGCTCAAGAAAAGTGACAAGATCACCTCAGTCCTGCCCGCGTGCAATTTCGATCCTGCGGTGTTTCCCAATCCGACGGTGGTCGATTTTCACCGCCCGAAGAAGATCATCCTCGCCTTCACCGTCGGTGTGCACTCCTGCATGGGGGCGCACCTCGCGCGGCTGGAAATCAAGATTGCGCTGCAGGAATGGCTCAAGCGGATTCCCCGCTTTGGATTGAAGCCCGGTACGAAGATCGAATACCGGCCCGGTGGGGTAATCGGGCCGGAGCGGGTGCCGCTGGTTTGGTGAGTGGGTTTGGTGCCTTCGCTACGATGGGATTGCAATTCGATTAGAGCGACGTGCGGAATATCTAAACCACACGTCATCCCGGCGAAGGCCGGGACCCAGACCGAGCAAACAAACGGCGACGCTTCGCGGTGTCGTTGTCAGAAGGGCTGGGTCCCGGCCTTCGCCGGGATGACGATCCATATTTTGCGCATCATACTCTAGAAGCTGTCGCGCTCGCCGGAGACACCCATCATGGCCACCACCCCCGATCTCCTCACCCTGCTCGCCGATCTCGAAGGCGCAGTGGCGAACCTGAAAGACACCTGGCGGCCGGACGACCCCGAAACCCGCGCCGATGTCTATCGCCAGACGATGACCAGCCTGTCCTATGCCTATTTCATGTATTTCCACGCCGATGCCGAGCACCCCGATTGGGCGCCGTTGTGGAATCCGGTTTTCACGCTGCAACCCAACCCTGATGACATCTATGTCCAGTCGCCGATCCGCGGCGATCTGACCTATCGCGTCTCGGGCAACCGCGGCACCTGCGCGATATTGTCATTCACCACGCAGGCGGCGCTTTCAGGCACGGTTGATGAAATGCCGGTGCCGAATGGACATAACGAACTGGATACCAATGATATCGGCATCGCCCTCGGCGAAGATTTTTCGATTCTGTTCAGCGCCGAGCGGCCTGAAGCTTACGAGGGCCACTGGGCGCCGCTCCACCCCCACGCGCGCGGCATGTATCTGCGCTACCGGCTCTATGACTGGGAGAATGAAACCGATCCGCAGCTGACCATCGAATGCCTTAACAAGGTGCCGCCAAAGCCGCGTTACAGCCCTGAACAGATTATCGAGCGCATCGGCGAAATGGCCAAGTTCCCGGCGCGCAAAACCAATATGTATTACCGCATGCAGAACGGAGTGAAGGACCGCGTTGGCTTCAACGTGTTCGAGCCGGTCCGCTATCCCGGTGCGCTGGTCAAGCAAACCTATTGGCCGGCCTGCTTCCAGCTTGAGGACGACGAGGCGCTGATTATCGAGACCGAAATTCCGACCTGCGCGCCCTATTGGAACGTCCAGCTGAATGACCCTTATTTCAATGCGCTCGAATATGTTTACCGCCTCTCGAGCACCAACGGCGCGATGGCCAGGCTATCTAGTGACGGCAAATTTCGCGCGGTGATAGCGCTCACCGATCCCGGCGTGCCCAACTGGCTCGATCCGGCGGGCTACAAGGAGGGCGGAATTTACGGGCGCTGGTACGATTGCGACAGCGAACCGGTGCCGACGTTAATCCGGGTCAAGCTGGCGGACCTGCGCGATCACCTGCCCGTCGATACGCCGGTGGTAACGCCCCAGGAGCGCGCGGATGAACTGGCCCGTCGGGTGCGCGCGTGCCAGCGCAGGCGGCGGTGGTAGGGTTAGCTGCGCAGTATTGCCATCAGCTCACGCACCGGTATTTCATCCAGCCGCAACACGGCGTGCTTGATGCAGGTGGCTTGATCGTTGCTCACAGCCAGGCTGGCTGAGGCCATGAACTTCGCCACAACCTGTTGCTGGGTGAGCGCCCGTTCCCCCGCGCCGCTGTTGATCGGCACGTGGCGCGACAGTACCCGGCCATCGGCAAGTGTGACCGTTACCCCGCCGGAGAAATAGGTGGGGAAACGGCTTTGCGGATCGGCCCTGCACGCAACCTTCTGCGCCAGCGCCAGCGCCGCCGCATCGGCAATGGCGGCGGGGAGCAGATCGGGCAGGCCAAAGCGCCCGTAGAGCAGGCAATAGGCGGTGACGAACTGGGCGGAAAACTTGACCTCATATTCATTTGTCGGGCGCTGCTTGGCCTCGGCGGGTTCGGCGACAATATGCAAAGTCGGTTCACCGAGCAACGCCTCGACTGAGATGATCTCCACCCCGGCAATCTCGGCGTGCAGGCCAATCGCCGCATCAGCGCAGCCATGAATGAAGTGGCAGACGGGATAGGGCTTGAGCGCGGTATCGCCGAAGTGCCAGACCTGCCCCAGCCCCCGCGCAATCTCCGCGCCCCTGGTTTCCCGTCCCTGCAAATGCGCCTGAAACAGGCCGAACCGGCCTTCATAGACCCGCGTCGGGGCCTTGAACTGTGCCCGCGCGAGATGCGCCGCGGTGATCCCCGCCACTGCGCCCCAGCCGGGATGGAAGCGTTTGGTCCAGGCGCCTTCCTCAAGGAACACCTGAATGCCCGATGCGGTCGATCCGGCGATGCCCTGCGCGGCGGTGATTGCCTCCGCGTCCAGCCCCAGCAGCCGGCCTGCGGTAACGCCCGAGGCAAAGTGGCTGACCATGCCGGTGGCGTGATGCCCGGTGTGGTGAAAGCCGCCGTCAACCGCGAGGCCGATACGGATGCCGGTCTCGGCCCCGGCAATGAAGGCAGCGAGCATATCTGCGCCGCTGGCATCAAGCGCCTCGCCCAAGGCCAGCGCGGCGGGGAGCGCGGTGGCAGTGGCGTGGATGATGCTGGCGAGGTGCGTGTCGTCAAAATCGAGCCCATGGATCAGCACACCGTTGACCAGCGCCGCATCGCGCATATCGAGCCGCTCGCTGCGCCCGATCACCGAGCAGTTGCCGCTGGCACCCATAGCGGAAACCCCGGCCAGCGCGCTCAGGCCAAAGTCCTGAACGCTCGAGGCCAGGGCCAGCCCCAGCGCATCGAGAATATGCAGCTTTGCCTGCTCGACCACTGCCGTCGGAACATCGCCGAGGCGGAGCGTTGCGGCCATTTCACCGATGGCGCGCGAGGGGGCATTTGCTAAGTCCATTGGGCACCTCTTAGGTGCGATAAGCCGGACTTAGTCAAGATTGACAGCCAGCCCGGTAGGACCAATGGGACAGGGCATGACCACAGCGTATCAGCTTTTCATCGACGGAAAATGGCGGGCATCGGCTGACGGCGCGACGATCCCGGCGATCAATCCCTACAATCAGGAAGTCCACGCGCAGGTGGCCGTCGCCACTCCCGGCGATGTTGACGATGCCGTCCGCGCCGCGCGCCGCGCCTTTGACGCGGTGTGGAGCAAAACCACACCGGGCGAGCGCGCGCAGCTGCTGAACAAGGTTGCCGATCTGCTCGACGCCGATAGCGCGCGCATGGCCATGCTCGAGACCACCGACAACGGCAAGGTGATCCGCGAAACCTCTGGCCAGATGGGCTATGCCGCGCGGATATTCCGCTATTACGCTGGCTGGGCAGACAAGGTTCACGGCGACGTCGTGCCGCTCGATCAGAAGGACACGCTCGATCTGACGATCCGCGTGCCTTATGGCGTGGTCGCCTGCGTCACCGCGTGGAATTCGCCGGTAGCGATCCTGACCAACACGCTTCCTGCGGCGCTGGCCTCGGGCAACTGCGTGATCCTCAAACCCAGCGAACACGCCTCAACCACCACACTGGAGATAGCGCGCCTTTGCGAACAGGCGGGCTTTCCGGCAGGTGTGGTGCAGGTCATCACCGGCGCGGGCGATGTCGGCGCGGCGCTGACGGCAAGCACTCTGGTCGACAAGATCAGCTTCACCGGCAGCCCCGGCGTCGGCCGGATGATTTCAGCGGCGGCGGGGGCGAACCTTAAGCCGGTGACGATGGAGCTCGGCGGCAAGAGCCCCAACATCGTTTTCGATGATGCCGATTTTGACCGCGCACTGGTCGGCGCGCTTGCCGGAATTTTCGGCGCGACCGGGCAGACCTGCATCGCCGGATCGCGGCTGCTGGTGCAGCGCGGAATTTATGAGCGCATGGTCGAAGGCCTTGCGGCGCGCGCCGGGCAGATCAAACTGGGCGATCCGCGCCTGCCCGAAACCGAGATGGGCACCGCAGCGAACGAGCCGCAGTTCACCAAGATTCTCTCGTTCATCGAAGCGGCCAAGGCTGACGGCGCAAGGCTGGTCGCGGGCGGCGGGCGCGCGGAGGGGCCGGGGCTCGACAAGGGCTGGTTCGTAGAGCCAACGATCTTCGCCGACGTGCGCAATGACATGAAGGTTGCGGCGGAGGAGATCTTTGGCCCGGTGCTGTCAATCATCCCGTTCGATGATGAAGACGAGGCGGTGACCATTGCCAACGACACCGCCTATGGCCTCGCCAGCGGGGTGTGGTCGGAAAACATCAGCCGCTGCCTGCGGATGGTGCGGGCGATCAATGCCGGCGTGGTCTGGGTCAATACCTACCGGGTGGCGGCCCCGCAGGCCTCATTTGGGGGGATGAAGGATTCAGGCTTTGGCCGCGTGCGGGGCGAGGCGGGGATTCTCGAATTTACCCAGACCAAGACCGTGTTGATCGATTTCTCGGGCGACCAGCGCGATCCGTTTTCGATGAAGTTTTAGCAGCCCGATGGACCGCGCCATTGGTGACGCCACCGGTCTGAGCATTCCCGCGCACCCCGATGCCTTGATGCGCGCAGGGCCCGAATGGCTGAGCAAGGCGTTCAGGGCATTCGGCACCATCGCGCCCGATAATGCCGTAACAGGCATGAGCACCGCGCCCTGTCCGGGTGGCAGCACCGGGCGCAAGCTGTTCCTTACCCTCGACTATGCGAGGCCCGAACCTGGTCTGGACCGGGTGCTCTTCGCCAAGTTCAGCCGCGATTTTGACGATGAACGGCGCGATTGGCAGCGAACCGAAATGGCGGGCGAGGCGAAATTCATGCCGCTATCGCGCCAGCTCGGCTTTCCGATCCGCGTGCCGCGCGGTTACTTTGCCGATTACCACGCCGAAACCGGCACCGGCCTCGTCATCACGCAATGCATTGCTTACGGCGCCAAGAACCAATGGGGCATCATCGATCCGCACCGGCGCAAATGCTTCGACTGGCAGACGATGGACCAGCCGCTGCCCTATTACCAAGCCTTGGTGACCGCACTCGCCCGGCTGGCAGCGGCGCACAAATCGGGGCGTCTGGCTCCCGACATCGCGCAACGTTTCCCATGGGACCCGGCAACCGGCAGCGCTGACCCAATTGTTTACAGCGACGCCGAACTCACCGCCGAATTTGAAAACGTCCGCGCCTTTGCGCGCGATTGCCCGCGCCTGCTCCCCGCGACATTGCGCGAACCCGCCTTCATCGACCAGATCGAGCGCGACAGCCGGTTGATCCGCGAAAAAGAACCGGCGATCCGGGCCTGTCTCGCCTCCAACCCGGCAATGATCGCGCTCAACCACTGGAATGCCCACGTCGATAATTGCTGGTTCTGGCGCGAGGATGAAGCGCTCCAATGCGGCCTGATCGATTGGGGCCGGGTGGGCCAGATCACTTTGGGAGCCGCACTGTGGGGCGCCCTGTCCGCCGCGCATCATGACATATGGGACCACCACCTCGATCACCTGCTCACCCTTTTCGCCCGGGAATACCACGCTGGCGGCGGTCCGCCGATCAGCACAGCCGCGCTCAAACAGCACCTTACGCTGCACATGGCGGTGATGGGCGTCGCCCGCGTCCTCGCCTTCCCCGAGATCATCCGCTTCCGCCTGCCGCACTGCACCGAAGCCACCAGCCCGCGCGATCCGATGTTCCACCCCGTTAGCGCCGACCCCGCACGCAACTGCCTCTCGGTCTATACCGCCCTGCTCAAGCACTGGCACCGTGAGGATTTTGGGGCAGTGGTGCGGCGAGTGGTGGGGTAGTGGGGTAGTCCACGCGAAACTTCTTAGAACGGTATGTCTTCGTCCAAATCGTCGCCGAAACTTCCAAAACCAGCAGGCGGAGCTGCCGCTTGCTCTTCGTCTTCCTGCGTATGTCCCAGTTCAATCAAACCGAAAGTCGCTGGCGCGGTTCGCACAAAAATTTCGCCATTTCGGACATATGCAGCAAGGGAGCCGCTCAAAGATGCCTTGGTGTCGCGATTCACGGATTTGCCCGTCGCAGCAACAAGGTCATCGATGTGAACCGGCTTCACTTCACGGAGTATGATGTCGCGAGCCTGATCTACCGAACTACCTGCTCGTAGTTTGGTCTCCTCTCGTTCGACCTCCCCTCCCTTCTCCATCAACTTGAGAATATCGGACAGAGCAGTCAGATAAACGCGAGCGGCCTTAAGCTTCTCTTCGAGACCGGTGATCTCGGCGCGCTTCTTACGAATGCGATCTTCAACTAATTTGCGCTCGTTCACCTCGACACCTGCATGTGATAGCTGTATGTGGTGTGATAAAGGAGGTTGTCACATATGGCAAGCGATCTCGTTGAACATCCTGTCGCGCAACAGACAATGGCGCGGATGGAAAAGGCGAAAAGAACGAACCCGTCAGGGAACGAATTTTGGCTGGCTCGCGAAGTTTCTGAAATACTTGGCTATCAGGAATTTAGAAATTTCAAAGGCGTTATGGATCGCGCTAGAGATGCCTTGCGCGGCAATGGGATCAATCCGTCACACCACATTGTTGAAACCACCACTGTGGTGAGAGAGCGTGGTGGTGTGAAAGAGCGCGGCGAAGAATTTTTTCTGAGCCGTGCGGCATGTTACCTCATCTCAATGAATGGTGACCCATCCAAGCCGGAAGTTGCCGGAGCGCAGGCATATTTCACAATCCAGACACGCCAGGCCGAGTTGATTGAGGTAGGTGCACATGATCGAGCGCGGGTTCTCAAAAGGGAAAAGGTAAAAGACGCACTCAAAAGAGTCTCCGATGTTGCAAAGGATGTTGGGGTCACTCGCTATGCAATCTTCCACGACGCAAAGTATCAGGGCCTTTATGAAATGAGTGCCAAGGCAGTAGCCCGACGCAAGGGACTCAAGGACGGTGAGAACCTGCTTGACCGCGCAGGACATCTGGAACTCTCCGCGCAAGCGTTTCAGGCCGATCTGGCTGCCGAAAAGATACTCAATGACCAAATTTCGGGTGAGCCAGCAGCCATCGCTGCAAATCGTACTGTCGCGCGTCACGTGCGGAAGCTGATGATTTCTGAAGGCGGGCGCTCGCCCGAAGATTTGCCGCTGGAACCAGAGCCAATTCAGGCAGTGCGCAAACGCCTTGCGAAGCCGAAAGCCGCCCCACCCAAAGTAAAATGAGCAACCAACCATCTGCATTGCGTAATTTTCTTGCGTTTTGCTGCAATGCACCCTATATGCCGCCCACAGAGACCGACGGGGGACCCTATTCCTCCGCATACCTCAGCAGCGTGACGCCCCCGTTTCCACGCCGGGCTTGCTTTGGTCCAGCGGTCAACAGACATCGCTGAAGCTTCCTTTTTCACGCAGGGTTGCATCTTAAACCCTTGCTTCGCGCTGCGGAACTGTCTGCCTGCGCGCCGCTTTATATTGATGCTTCGACCGGCTCAGCTTGAGCGGTCTGGCATAAGAAAGAGTATTTTTAATGTCCTATTTTTCTGACCTTGGCCTTGCCGAGCCGCTTATCCGTGCGCTTGAAACCAAGGGCTACACCGATCCTACGCCAATCCAGCAGCAGGCCATCCCGGCCTTGTTGCAGGGCCGCGACCTTTTGGGCATTGCCCAGACCGGCACGGGCAAAACCGCAGCCTTCGCGCTGCCATCGCTCCACCGCCTCGCGGCTGATCCCCAGGGGCGCCGCCCTGCTGCGTGCCGGATGCTGGTGATGTCGCCCACGCGCGACCTCGCCGCGCAGATTGCCGAGAACATGCGCGGCTATGCCAAGTATCTCAATCTTTCGGTCCAGTGCGTGTTTGGCGGCATTCCCGTCGGCAAACAGGCGCGCGGGCTCGCCATGGGCTGTGACGTGCTCGTCGCCACGCCGGGCCGCCTGCTCGATCTGATCGATCAGCGCGCGCTGACGCTTCGCAATGTCGAAATCTTCGTGCTCGACGAAGCCGACCAGATGATGGACCTCGGCTTTATCGTGCCGCTCAAGCGCGTTGCCGCGATGCTGCCGAAGGAACGCCAGAGCCTGTTCTTCTCGGCGACCATGCCCAAGGCGATAGCCGACCTTGGCAAGCAGTTCATCAGCAATCCGGTGCGCGTTGAGGTTACCCCGCAGGCGACCACCGTCGAGCGCGTTGACCAGTTCGCCACCTTCATCAACCAGGCGGAAAAGCAGGCGCTGCTGACACTGAAGCTGCGCGCTGGGCTGGCTGATCAGACCATCGATCGCGCGCTGGTTTTCACCCGCACCAAGCACGGCGCAGACCGCGTGGTTCGCCACCTCACCAGCGCCGGCGTCAACGCTGCGGCGATCCACGGCAACAAGAGCCAGGCGCAGCGCACCGCCGCGCTCCTCGCGTTCCGCAAGGGAACGACACCCGTGCTCGTCGCCACCGACATTGCCGCGCGCGGCATCGATGTGACCGGCGTCAGCCACGTGTTCAACTATGAAATGCCCAATGTTGCCGAGCAATATGTTCACCGCATCGGCCGCACCGCGCGCGCCGGAGCAGACGGCGTGGCGATGAGCTTTGTTGCGCCTGACGAAAAGCCGTACTTGCGCGACATCGAGAAGCTAACAGGTATCAAGCTGATGCCGTTGCCGCTGCCCGATGATTTCCAGAAGGAAGCCGCACGCCTGCCAGCGCCTTCGCGCAAGCCGCTTGAAATGGAGCAGGATGCCCGCCGTGAGGCGCGCGATGCGCGTGGCCGTGGTGGCGCGCCGGGCGGACGCGATGGGCGTGGCCGCGAAGGTCAGGGCCGCGATGGTCAGGGGCGCGATGGTCAGGGGCGTGATGGTCAGGGCCGGGGCAACAATAACCGCAGCAATGGCGGACAGGCCCGCGATGGCCGCAGCCGCGAGGCCCATCACCGGATCGACCGTGCTGTGGCTCCGCGCAGTGACTGGAACCCGGCGCAGTTCGGCGAAGGCGGCGAGCGCCGCCCCGTTGCCGCTCCGCTGAGCCCGCGCTCAGGCGAGGCTCGCCCGCAGCAGCCGCGCGGTGAAAACCGTGATGGGGCTCGCCGTGAAGGCCATCGTGCGGAAGGACAGCGTCATGACGGCCCCCGCCGTGATCATGCCCCACGCGATCACGCCCCACGCGATGGCGCCAATCGCGATGGAGCCCGTCCGGCTCCGAGCCACGGCCACGCAAAACCCCACGGCGGTGAGCGCCGCGACGGGCCGCGCCCGGCCCCGCGTAGCGATGCGCCGCGCCCGGCTCCGCGCAGCGATGCGCCGCGCAGTACCAATGGTGATCGTCCCGGCGGCGATCGCGGTCAGCGCCGC
>JANLOZ010000259.1:0-2430 GCA_031366845.1 Novosphingobium sp.
TTTTCGCCCTCTCCGGGCGCGTGCATCAGCACCACCGGCACGCCCGATGCGGCCGCGAATTCCAGGCTGCGCGGGTCATGGCGGAGCGCCGAGACATCGTTGAGCACATGCGCACCTGCCGCCAGCGCGGCTTCCATCACCGCGGGCCTGCGGGTATCGACGCTGATCGCCGCACCCATCTTTGCCAGATGTTCCACCGCCGGGATCACCCGCCCCAGCTCGTCACCCTCCCACACCGCCGCCGCGCCGGGGCGGGTGCTTTCGCCGCCAACATCGATCAAAGCTGCGCCAGCTTCGAGCATCGCAGCGGCATGCGCCTGCGCAACTTCGGGCTTGTCGAGGAACTCGCCACCATCGGAGAACGAGTCCGGGGTGACGTTGAGAATGCCTATCACCTGCGGCTGATCGAGCCGGATGGTGCGCGCGCCGCATTGCAGGCTGGGGCGCGGGCTCTTAAGCGCCGCAAACTGGACGCGCGCTTCGTCTGGCAAATCAGGCAGTGCGGCTTCGAGTTCGCCTAGCGAATAACGATCACGCCTGAGGACCTTGCCGTTCTCACGTGCGATCAACGCAAAACGGCTGGCATAGACCAGTCCGCCCGCCAGTCGCAGCGCATCACCCTCCTCGCTCTGCGGGCTATCGGCAAGGGCGATGGGGCGGAGGTAGATTTGGGTCAATCGAGCGCACTCACCCTGCACAGAACGATGGCAAATGTCCGTCTGAATGGCTTCTAATTGTTGATTTCAAGCCGACGCTCGATCCGTTCGATCCGATCCTTCAACGCATCAACAACGTGGCGATCCTCGATCTGCTCTTCGAATGCGTGAGCATTGTCACGGCCAATCCTGGCAACCATGGTTTCGATCTGCCCAAGGCGCGTCATTATCTCCCGGTCACGTTCCCGGGATGACGTTTGCTCTGTCTGAATTTTCTTCAGGTGTTCAAGCATCAGATTTTCGACGTTTTCAACCATGCCCAACCTTTAGCAGGAATAATCATTCTCCAAAAGATCAATCCTCGGTCGCCAGCAAATACAGCTGGCGCACCGTGTCAATCGGCTTCAACTCGCCCGCGTGCTCGATGTGCCAGAAGGCCCAGCCGTTGCAAGCTGGTGCGCCTTGCAGCTTGGCGCCCAGCCCATGGATCGAACCGATCTCGCTGCCCGAAACCAGTGAACCGTCGGCGCGCACGGTGGCGGTCAGCTTGCGCTTCTTGTCACTCAGCGTGGTCCCCGCCGCGATCCAGCCGGTTTCAATCAGCGTACCGAAAGCGACCTTGGGGGCCGAGCGCGGGCTCTGCATCGTGGTGAGCGCGCTTTCATCGAGCGGCAGCGCCATTTCGATGCGCTCGAGCGCGGCTTGGGTGTAGATGCTCTCGCGCTCGCAGCCGATCCAGTTGCGCCCCAGTCGCTTGGCCACCGCGCCGGTGGTGCCAGTGCCGAAAAACGGATCGAGCACGACATCGCCCTTGTTGGTTGTCGCCAGCATCACCCGGTAAAGCAGCGCCTCGGGCTTTTGCGTCGGGTGGACCTTGGTGCCGTCCTTTTTGAGCCGTTCCGCGCCCGAGCAAATCGGCAGCAGCCAGTCAGACCGCATCTGCAGTTCATCGTTCAGCGTCTTCATCGCGGTGTAGTTGAAGGTGTAGCGCGCCTTATCCCCCATGCTCGCCCAGATCAGCGTTTCGTGCGCGTTGGTGAAGCGGGTACCCTTGAAATTGGGCATCGGATTGGCCTTGCGCCAGACGACATCATTGAGGATCCAGAACCCCATGTCCTGCATCATCGCGCCGACGCGGAAGATGTTGTGATAGCTGCCAATCACCCAGATCGCGCCTTGCGGCTTGAGCAGGCGGCGCGCTTCGGTGAGCCATTCGCGGGTAAACTTGTCATAGACGGCGAAGCTGTCAAACTGGTCCCAATGATCGGTTACCGCATCTACGTGGCTGCCATCGGGGCGGCTGAGATCACCGCCCAATTGCATGTTGTAGGGTGGATCGGCGAAGATCAGATCAACCGAAGCGCTCGGCAGACTCCGCATCGCTTCGACGCAATCACCCGGAATGATCGTCCCGAGCGGGAGGGGGCCGAGCGGGAGGGGGCCGAGCGGGAGGGCGGCGTGCAGTTCAGCGTCAGATTGCGGTGCGCGCGCGCGTTCCTTTAACAGTGCCCGTGCCATGATCGTTCAAAATCCCCCGATTGAACGCACAGGGTGAGTTATCCACAGACCGCCGTCAAGTCACGACTCATGAGGAATCCTTGAGATTCAGCGATAAAGCGCCGTCAGTTAAGGCAGAACGAAACGAGTCCGGCACACGATGTAGAGTCTCCGGATTCGGGCGGGACTCAACATATGGTGGTGTGGCTTTGCAGACTCGCAGGCCAAATAAATTCTAGTCTGCGGGCGAAAGGCCGGGATCGACGCCGGTCAATTC
>JANLOZ010000260.1:0-12556 GCA_031366845.1 Novosphingobium sp.
CTCCTCCGTCGCGTTACGCTGGCGGAGGGACTCTCAGCCGGTGGCAAAATCTCGACGCACACTTTCCTACCCCCCACTACCAAAAAGCGTCGTCGAGTCCGGGCACAAAACGCGGCAACCCCGCGCCGGTCATCAGTTCTCTCCGCCCACCCCGGCAGCGTTTAGCTGGCCGGGCTTTGGGTGCATCCGGAAAAGGGAAGAAGGGGTTTCGCGCGGAGGCGCGGAGACGCGGAGGAGAAGATTGTTCACGCAAAGGCGCAAAGGCGCGAAGGGGTTGTGAATGGGGCGAAGCCCCCTTGCATCTCGCAGGCCTTTCCTCACCTCTCGCTGAAAGTGAAAGGCCTGCGGCGCTGACAACTTCTTTGCGCCTTTGCGCCTTTGCGCCTTTGCGTGAACAATCCTTTCCTGCCTTCCCCTCCGCACCTCCGCGCCTCCGCGCGAACCAACTGGCCGGGATTTTGGGTTGGCCGGGATGCTGGCCAACGGCTGGGCGGGCAAACTGCCATTTCCATATCGCAAATCACCGCCTATCATCGCGGGCTCCACTCTCGACAGGACTCCCCCGATGATCTTCGCGCGCAAGGTTTGGCATCTGCTGGTCGGCATCAAGGACGCTCTCGCTCTCCTGTTTTTGCTGCTGTTCTTCTTCGCGCTCTATGCGGTGCTGACCGGTCGCGCCAATCCCGGCCAGGTCCACGCGGGCGCTTTGCTGCTCAAACTCGATGGCAGCGTGGTTGAGGAGCCCGAAGCCGACAGTCCCTTCACCGCACTGCTCAGCGGCACCGTGCCGACCAGGCAATACCGCGCGCGTGATCTTGTCCGCGCCATCGATGCCGCCGCCAAGGACGATGATGTCAAGGCCGTGGTGCTCGACCTTTCACGCTTCACCGGCGGCGGCCTCGTCCACATGGAGGAAATGGGCGCGGCGCTTGATCGGGTTCGCGCGGCGAAAAAGCCGGTGCTGACCTATGCCTATGGCTATGCTGACGATGCGGTGATGCTCGCCGCGCATTCAAGCGAAGCCTGGGTCGATCCGATGGGCGGGGCGGTAATCATGGGGCCGGGCGGGCAGGGCATGTATTTTGCCAAACTGCTTGAACGCTTCAAGATCACCCCGCACGTGTACCGCGTCGGCACCTACAAGGAATATGTCGAGCCCTATATCCGCAGCGATATGTCGCCGCCCGCCAAGGAAGCGCGCAAGGCCGTGCTCGGCTCGCTGTTTGACAGCTGGAAAGCCGACGTCAAAAAAGCGCGCCCCAAGGCCAACGTCGATCTCGTCACCACCGATCCTGCCGGCTGGTACAAGGCGGCTGGTGGCGATGGCGCAGAGGCCGCGCTCTCGGCCGGGCTGGTCGACAAGATCGGCGATCACATTGCTTTTGGCAAACACGTCGCAGAAATCGTCGGCGCAGACAGGCTTGACGAACGCCCAGGGACCTACGCCCGCTCGACGCTCAAAGCCTACCTCGCCGCGCATGAAGAAAGCAGAAAAGGCGACAGGATCGGCGTGGTGACCATCGCCGGAGAGATTGTTGATGGCAAGGCCGGGCCGGGCACTGCCGGGGGTGACCGCATTGCCAATCTGCTCGACTCGAAGGTGACCAAGGACATCAAGGCGCTCGTCGTTCGCATCGATTCGCCCGGCGGATCGGTTTCCGCATCGGAACGCATCCGCACCGCGATCGAGCGGCAAAAGGCCAAGGGCATTCCCGTGGTCGTATCGATGGCCAATGTTGCGGCGAGCGGCGGCTATTGGGTCTCGACGCCTGCCACCCGTGTGTTTGCCGAGCCCGGAACCGTTACCGGATCGATCGGCATTTTCGCCGTCGTCAACACCTATGAAAAGGCACTGGCGCAATATGGTGTGACATCAGACGGCGTGCGCACCACGCCCTTGTCGGGCCAGCCCGATGTGCTCGGCGGCTTCACGCCCGAGGTTGAGGCGATGCTGCAAGCGACCATCGAGCGCGGATATCAGCGCTTTATCGGCCTGGTCGCCAAGGCGCGCGGCAAGACGCCCGAGCAGATCGATACCATCGCACAGGGGCGCATCTGGGACGGCGGCACCGCAAGGCAGCTGGGCCTCGTCGATCAGTTCGGCGGGCTGCAGGATGCAATTGCCTATGCCGCCGCGCAGGCCAAGCTCGAAGACGGCAAATGGCACGCCGAATATCTCGGTCAAAAGAATGGCGGCCTCGGCGCGTTCTTCGATAAACTGGCCGGTGACGATGACGCCAACCCGCCTGAAACCGGCGACATCTTTGCGGTTTTGGCCGCGCACCAGCAAACGATGATCGCCAGCGCCCTGGGGCAGGCGAGCCACCTGCTGGGAGCGAGCGGGATGCAGGCCTATTGCCTCGAATGCGCGGCGCCGGTTGCGCGTGAACGCGGGGCTGTGAAGGTGAGCGGATGGCTGGGGTGGGTTAGGGGGTTGGGGTTGCTGAATTAACCTATCACTGTTCGCGTTGCTTAGTATAGGATTCCGGCGACACTCCACCCAATTTCTTCACGCAGCAATCCGCAAACACCCCTTCTCCGCCGCTGAAGGCACGATCCGCAATTCCACATCCTGCCCAAGATCGCTCAAGGCCCGGAGCAGGCGGTCGGTTGAAAACAGGGCGATCTTGCCGCTTATCAGCGCGGAAACGCGCGGCTGGTCCATGCCCATCAGTTTGCCCGCTGCCGCTTGCGTCAGGCCGCTGTGTTTGATGATCGCGGCGATGTGGCGCAGCAGATCGGCGCGCAGTTGCAGATCGTCGGCATCGGGCAGGCCCAGAGCATGAAATGCGCTTTCTGCCGTGTAGGTTACGGGTTCCGACTTTTCCATATCACATGCTCCTGTTCGGCCAATTTCAGCCGAGCCTAAACCTTTTCAATCTCTTGCGGCGGGGTGGAAATGCCCTTTTTGGCCTTTTTCTGAAAGGCGTGGAGCACATAGACCACCTCGGCAAACCGAACGGTATAGACCGCGCGAAAGGTATCGCCGTCATAGTCCTCAACCACTTCCAGCACACCCGCGCCGCCAAAGCCCTTGAGCGGCTTGGCGCTGCCATGCTTCTCGCCCAATTGCGCGTAATAGAGCGCGTGGCCGATCTCGCTTACGGCTTCGGCAGGGAAGCGCTGCAGATCCTGCTTCGCGCTGCCGATCCAACCAATTGGCTTTATGGACATGGCGTTTTATATCAGTACTGACATGTAAATGTCAAGCCAAGGCTTCCCCCAGGGGGCCAACGGGCAGCAAGACGCATGCCCCCCACCGACTCGCTTGCCCTTTGCGCCCCAAGCCCCTAAGGCCCGCGCCTGAATTTGTGAGGCTTCGTCGGGTTGCGGGCGTGGCGGAATTGGTAGACGCGCTGGTTTTAGGTACCAGTATCGTAAGATGTGGGGGTTCGAGTCCCTTCGCCCGCACCAGTTTTCGCTTCGTGTAAGATGACTAAGCCGCAGCAGAACTTGCCTATGGGGCCAATGCGTAAGAAGGCGTGAGTTAAAATGCAGATTGTCGAGACCACCAGCGAAGGCCTCAAGCGGGCCTACACCATCACGATCCCCGCCAAGGCGATCTCCGCGCGCATCGAGGGCGAGATAACCAGGCTTGCGCCGCAAGTGCGGATGCCCGGCTTTCGCCCCGGCAAGGTTCCCGCCAATCTGGTCAAGAAAATGCACGGGCCGCAGCTCCATCAGGATGCGCTCAACACCTCGATCCGTGAGGCGATGGACAAACTCGTGGCCGATAATCGCCTGCGCCCGGCGATGCAGCCTGCGGTTGCGCTGGGCGATGGCTATGAAGAAGGCAAGGATGCCGAACTTTCGGTGAGCCTCGAAGTGCTGCCCGACATCAAGGCCCCGAGCCTCGATGATCTCAAGCTCGACAAGCTGGTCGTGCCGGTCGCCGATGCCGAAGTTGCCGAGGCAGTTGCCCGCATCGCCGGTCAGTCGAAGTCTTTCACCGATGCCAAGAAGGGCAAGAAGGCGGAAAATGGCGATCAGCTGATTGTCGATTTCGTCGGCAAGCTGAAGGGTGAGCCGTTTGAAGGCGGCAGCGCTGAAGATGCTGCGGTTGAACTGGGTGCTGGCCGTTTCGTGCCCGGCTTTGAAGAGCAGCTCGTCGGCGTGAAGGCGGGCGATGAAACCACGATCAAGGTAACCTTCCCCAAGGATTATCAGGCCGAGAACCTAAAGGGCAAGGCGGTAACCTTTGACGTCACCGTCAAGTCGGTGAAGGTGCCGGGCGAAGCAAAGATCGACGATGACTTCGCCAAAAACCTGGGCCTTGAAAGCCTTGAGATGTTGCAGGGCCTTCTGCGCGGCCAGCTTGAGCAGGAAACTGCCGGGCTGACCCGCACCCAGATGAAGCGCCAGTTGCTCGATACACTGGCCGCCGGGCATGATTTTGAGGTGCCGCCATCGATGGTCGATGCCGAGTTTGAGCAGATATGGACCCAGCTGACCCAGGAAGCCCAGGGCGAGGAAGATCCGGCGGCTGCGCTCAAGGAAATTGAAGACGAGAAGGACGATTACCGCGCCATCGCTGTGCGCCGGGTCCGGCTTGGCCTGTTGCTTTCGGAAATCGGCCAGGCAAACGGCGTCGAAGTCACCCAGCAGGAAATGAACATGCTGGTGCAGCAGGCAGCCCAGCAATACCGGCAGGAAGACCGCCAGCGCTTCCTTGAATATGTCCAGTCCGATGCGCTGGTCGCCGCGCAGCTGCGCGCGCCGCTCTATGAGGACAAGGTTGTCGATTTCCTGTTCGGCAAAGCTGAGGTCACCGAAAAAACCGTGACCAAGGACGAACTTCAGGCAGCGATCGAGGCTGAGGAAGCGGCTCCGACCCCGGCCCCGGCACCGGTGACGAAGCCTGCCGCGAAGAAGGCGGCTCCGGCCAAGAAGGCTGATGCCAAGGTTGCAGCCGAGGCCGCTCCTGCGGCTGACGAAAAGCCCGCCAAGAAGGCCGCCGCGCCGAAAAAGGAAGCTGCTCCGAAGGTTGAAAAGGCTGCCGAAGCTCCTCCTGCCAAAAAGGCTCCGGCGAAGAAGGCCGCTGCCAAGAAGTAATTTTCGGCGCGGTTGGGAAAAAGGGTTCGCGCAAAGCAGGCAAAAAGGCGCAAAGGTGTCGCGCCTGCGGCAAAGCCCCCCATTCCACATCTGCGCCGCACCGAACGCCAGAAATGCAGAAAGAGTCTGTGGCTCAGCGAGACGTCTTTGCGCCTTTGCCTGCTTTGCGCCTTTGCGCGAACTCCTTTTGACACTGCCCAAACCGATGCACCCAAAGCCCGGCCAGCCCAAAATCCCGGCCAGTTGGTTCGCGCGGAGGCGCGGAGACGCGGAGGGGAAGGCAGGAAAGGATTGTTCACGCAAAGGCGCAAAGGCGCAAAGGCGCAAAGGCGCAAAGAAGTTGTCAGCGCCGCAGGCCTATCACTTTCAGCGCGATGCGTGGAAACGCCTGAGAGATGCAAGGGGGCTTTCGCCCCATTCATAACCCCTTTGCGCCTTTGCGTGAACAATCTTCTCCTCCGCGTCTCCGCGCCTCCGCGTGAACCCCACTCGAACACCCCAGCGGATGCACCCAAAGCCCGGCCAGCTAAGCGCTGCCGGGGTGGGCGAAGGAGAACTGATGACCGGCGCGGGGTTGCCGCGTTTTGTGCCCGGACTCGACGACGCTTTTGGTATTTGGGGTACGTGAGTGTGCGTCGAGATTTTGCCACCGGCTGAGAGCCCCTCCTCCAGCGTAACGCGACGGGGGAGAAACCGCACATGGTGACGATGCCCTTCTGCGAACGTTCGGCTTGAAACCGGGACGCCCGCGCCAGTCATCTCCCGCGCATCGGTGCCGGGTGGCACAAACCGCAGGAAGGTCCATCCGCAGAGCTGCAGCACGGCGGACAGTCGGGGGGATATGCGGATTGGGGGTGTGTAGGAAAGCGGTTTTTTCGCGAGCTATGGCAGAATGGCACCAGTCTTGCGCAATTCTGCGCGATACTGTAGAATTGCTCCTATGGCACAGATGAACATATCCGTCCCCGATGGCCTCAAGGCATGGGCTGACCAGCGCGTGGCCGAGGGCCGCTATTCGAGCACCAGCGATCTGATCCGCGACCTGATCCGCTCCCGGCAGGACGAGGAAGCGCAGCTTGCGGAGTTGCAGGCGGCGGTGGACAAGGGGCGGGCATCTCCGCCGGTTCCCGGCACGGCTTCCGAGGTTATTGCGGGAGTGATGGCAAAGTATCACGCCAAGCATGGTTGAGGTCATAGTTCGCGCCGAGGCGGAGAACGATCTGCTCGACATATACGCGCACGGAATTGGTGAATTCGGTGTCGATACCGCCCGGCAATACATGGTCGGGATCGGCCAAGCATTGGTTCGACTGGGTGACTATCCTGAGATTGGGGCGATCTTCCCGGGAATTCGGCCACAGGTGCGCTATCTGGCTTACCGGCGGCACCACATCCTTTATGATTTTGATGGCGAGACGGTGTGGGTCGTGCGGATCATCCACCACGCAAGGGATGTGCGGCGGTTGATGTGAAAGGGGCGAGTTTTAGGGTGCGTCAGCGGAAATGGCATTCAGTGTCCCCGACCGACGGCGCGGTTATGTGAGAATCAAGTGCACTGGCACCGTAATCCTGGCACCGTAATCCGGCACCATAATCCTGGGCACCGTAATCCAGGTCAAGCCCGGGGTGGCGAAGTCTGTGGAGCGGAAGACCCGGTCCGCACCAAGCCTCAACCTCTATCTTCGTCATCCAGAACTTGTTTCAGGACCCATACGGCCGCAAGCGCAGCTTATGCAGGATGGAAGCAACCCCGTGAGAGCATCTCCCGCCAATCTGAGCTCCGGTCGTGAGGAGAAATGGGTCCTGAAACAAGTTCAGGATGACGGGTTGGGGGGTATTGCGGGTGTCAAAGTAACTACCGGCATAGGTCCGGCTCCGCTAACTGACCTATCGGCGGCATCATATCCTCTATGACTGGGACGGCGCGACCTTGTGGATCGTGCGGATATTGCACCATGCCCATCCCTCGATGCTGATCGCTTCACCCCCCCAGCCTTACCCGCCATCCACCCCACCACTCACCCCTTCTGAAACAATCCGCACCCGCGTGCCCTTGCTCAGCCGTTCGGTGGTATAGGTCCCGCCCGCCTGTGCGGCGAAGGCGGCCATCATTGAGCTGCCCATTCCCGAACCTTGTGCCGGCTCCTTCCCCATGCCGATGCCATCATCGCTGACAATAAGTTCCCAGCCGCTCGACAAGCCGTGGAAATCAATAGCGAGATTACCGCCCTCATCTGCGGCGAAAGCGTGCTTGCAGGCGTTGGTGATCGCCTCGTTGGCCACCAGTCCGACCGCGACCGCACGATCACGCGGTAGCCAGAGCTCTTCGATATGCAGGTTCAGCGCCACCGCGCCATCGAGAAACGTGGCGTCAAAAATATTGGTAACCAGCTTGGTCAGGTATTCGTCCATGTTGACCACGGTAACGAGTTCGTTGCCGACATAGAGGCTTTCGTTAGCCAGCGCGAAGCTGTGGATGCGCTTTGCCGCCACTTCGAGCGCCTCTTTCGCATCCGCCGACCCTTCACGATTTTTCTGCAGGCGCAACAGGCTGACGACGATGGCGAGATTGTTTTTGGTCCGGTGATCGAGCTCGTGCATCAGCAATTCACGCTTCTCGATCGCCGCTTCGGCCCTTTCCATGGCAAACGTCCCATTACTGCGAAACAGTTCGGCCAGGCCGAATGTCACCAGCAGGGCGAGACCGTTCACCAAAGTGCGCGGGCCATCGTCGTCGTTGGCAAAAAACCCGGCTTCAGAGTGCGGAATGACCTGCCACATGACGAAGGCCATGCTGCTGAACAAGGTGATTGCCCCGGCTTGCCACCGCCCATAAAGCGTCGCGATCATGATCGCCGGATAGATCAGCGCGAATGGCCCCGCGTTTGGCGAGTACAGGTTCACCCCCATCCGCAGGACGATCAGGCCGAGCGTGCAAATCAGCCCGAAGGCGATCTGGCTGAACACCGGCAGGGTGAACAGTTTCCATTTCTCGGCAACGTCGTACATTGCAAACCTGCGCAGGCTTAGCTGAGATTTTGCCGCAGTTTCAGCCATTGTTACGCCCGCCCCCCTGATAGCAGCGCCTCGACCACGCCCGGATCAGCCAGAGTCGATATGTCACCAAGGTTTGACACATCGCCTTCAGCAATCTTGCGCAAGATCCGCCGCATGATCTTGCCCGAACGCGTCTTGGGCAGGGCGGTTGCAAAATGGATCACGTCTGGCGTCGCTATCGGCCCGATTTCCTTGCGCACCCATTTGACCATTGCGGCGCGCATCGGCGCATCGCCCTCCACCCCGGCGTTGAGCGTGACATAGGCATAGATGCCCTGCCCTTTGATATCGTGCGGAAATCCGACAACCGCCGCTTCGGCCACATCAACATGGGCGACCAGCGCGGATTCGACTTCCGCCGTGCCCATGCGGTGGCCGGAAACGTTGATGACATCGTCCACCCGGCCGGTGATCCAGTAATAGCCATCGTCATCACGGCGGCAGCCGTCGCCAGTGAAGTATTTGGCGGGGTAGGTGGAGAAATAGGTCTGGAAGAAGCGTGCGTGATCGCCCCAGACGCTGCGCATCTGCCCCGGCCAGCTCTGCGTGATGCACAGATTGCCATCGGTCGCGCCTTCCAGCACGCCGCCCTCGGCATCGACCAGTTGCGGGACGACGCCGAACATCGGCAGCGAAGCAGAGCCGGGCTTCATGGCAATCGCGCCGGGCAAGCCGGTGATCATCGCCGCGCCGGTCTCGGTCTGCCACCAGGTATCGACGATCGGGCAGCGCCCTTCGCCAACCACCCGCCAGTACCATTCCCAGGCCTCGGGATTGATCGGTTCGCCGACCGATCCGAGCAGCCGCAACGAGGAGCGCGAGGTGCGCGTCACCCAGTCATCGCCTTCGCGCATCAGGGCGCGCAGCGCCGTCGGCGCGCCGTAGAAGATGTTGACCTGGTGCCGGTCAACAATCTCCCAGAAGCGCGAATGGGTGGGATAGTTCGGCACGCCTTCAAACATGACAACGGTCGCGCCATTGGTCAGCGGGCCATAGACGACATAGGAGTGACCGGTGACCCAGCCGATGTCAGCCGCGCACCAATAGACGTCTCCGGGGCGGTAATCGAACACGTAGTGGTGGGTCATCGCCGCCCAGGTGAGGTAGCCGCCGCTGGTGTGGAGCACGCCCTTGGGCTGGCCGGTGGAGCCTGAGGTGTAAAGGATGAACAGCGGATCTTCGGCGCCCATTTCTTCCGCCGGGCAGTGCGGCGATGCGCGCCCGCGCGCCTCGTGCCACCAGTGGTCGCGGCCCTGGTGAAGGGTGACTTGCGCCCCGGTGTGGCGGACGAGCAGTACCGCCGCAGTGCCGCCCGCAATAGCCAGCGCGGCATCGACATTGGCCTTCAACGGCACCAGTTTGCCGCCGCGCCAACCGCCATCCGCGGTGATGACAAGCCTTGAATCGCAATCGGTTATCCGGCCCGCGAGCGCCTCGGGCGAGAACCCGCCAAACACCACCGAATGGATCGCACCGATGCGTGCGCAGGCGAGCATGGCAATCGCGGCTTCGGGAATCATCGGCATGTAGATGGTGACGCGATCGCCTTTGACTGCGCCCATGCCTTTGATAACATTAGCCATTCTGCACACTTCTTCGTGCAGATCGCGGTAGGTCAAGCGGCGCTGCTGGCTGGCATCATCCCCCTCCCAGATGATCGCCACCACATCGCCATTTTCCGCGAGGTGCCGGTCCAGACAGTTCGCCGAAACGTTGAGCGTGCCATCGGAGAACCATTCGATACCGAAATTTTCAGCATCGAAACTGCTGTTTGAAAGTTTGGTCCACGGCTTGATCCAGTCAATCCGCGCGGTTTCGGATCGCCAGAATGCTTCGGGATCATCGAGGCTTTGCCGGTACATATCGCTGTATTTTTCAGCGTTTACATAGGCTTTCGCGGCCCATTGCGCGGGGACGGGATGATTGGTGGCCATCGGCGAAGCTCTCCTCTAGCCTTCAGCTTTAGCGCGCCGGTCTGTCTGCGGGCAAGGCCTCAAACCGGCTGGGCGATCAGGCATTTTGTCTCGGCGGCAAGCGCCACATGTGCGAGAGACTTCGCCAAAGCGCATTCGCCCGGAGCAACTGCTTCACCGCCAACCGAAACCCCGGCGCTGCGCGGAATGACCAGCAGCGGGGCGTGGCCATAGCGTTTCGCCACCGCGTCGCTCGGCGGGCCATCGAGCCGGTCAAGCAGGAACAGCGGGCCATCAACCAGCGTAACCTCAGCGGTTTCAGCGACTTTCCGATGATGGTCGTCGCTGCAGGGCTCGCCCATTGCTACTGCCACGCCCGCATCCAGATGCAGTTCGCGCGGGCGGCCGTAATCATACAAACGATAGGTGATGTCCGAATTCTGCTGCACTTCGATCAGGCTCACGCCCGCGCCGATGGCATGGACCGTGCCCGCCGGAATGTAAAAGAAATCGCCCGGAGCAACCCGATGCCACGCGAGCAGATGCTCGATCGAACCGTCGAGCGCGGCGGCGCGCATTTCTTGCCTGCCGATAGGGCGGGTGAAGCCAATTCCGAGCTTTGCCCCGGGTTCAGCGTGGATCACGTACCAGCATTCTTCCTTGCCGTGGCCGGGATACTGCGCGTCTGATGGATGGACCTGGACTGACAGCGCCGCGCTGGTGAAGATGTATTTGACCAGCAATTGCGGCACTTGCGGCGGCGGTTCGAACCACACTTCACCGATCCGCTCGCCGGCAGGTGCAACAAACGGCGGCGGCAGCACGTCTTTGCCCCAAGGTTTGGCGACGCTTTTGGTGGGCAGCAACACGCTCACTGGTTCACCGCGCCGCGCAGCTTGCCGACCAGCTGCGCGCCAGCAGCGGTGGTGACCAGCACCTCGCCGCCATCGACCACGACGATGATGTCCTCCAGCCCGATCACCGAAACACGTGGGCCATCGCTTTCCACCAGAACATTGCGGCAATCGACCAGTTCGGCAGGACCATTGACCGAATTGCCATCAGCATCGAGCACCCGGGCATCGCGCAGCGCGGGCCAGTTGCCGATGTCTGACCAGCCCATATCGGCGGGGACCATCGCGGCGCGCGCCGTGTTTTCCATCACCGCATAGTCAACGCTTTCGCTGGCGATGCGGGCGAACTCCGCCGGATCGGGATAGAACCGCGCCTCGTCTGCCCGGCCCGCCGCAACCGCCGCGCGCGCTGCCTGAGCAATAGCCGGGCGGTACGCTTGCAGCTCGGCAAGGAAGGCACCGGCGCGAAAGGCGAAGATGCCGCCGTTCCACGCGTATTCGCCCGAGGCGACGAACTGCTCGGCGCGGCCCTGATCGGGCTTCTCGACAAATTGCGCGACCTTGAAGCCGCCGCTGCCGGCAATCGCCTCGCCCCGGCGCAGATAGCCGAAACCGGTTTCGGGGGTCTTGGCCTCGATGCCGAAGGATACCAGCCAGTCTTCAGCAGCGAGCGATGCGGCGGCGCGTGCAGCTTTGGCGAAGGCGCCAACATCGGCGATGTGGTGATCGCTCGGGCAGACCAGCATCACCGCCTCTTCGGGAAGCCGCAGAGCCGCAAGGGCAATGGCTGCGGCGGTGTTGCGCGCCGATGGTTCAACAATCACCGTGGCCCCGCTTGCCCCGGCCAGCTGTTCCTCAACGTGGCGCAAATGCTGAGTGCCGGTGACCACCACCGGCGCACCAAAACTCGTCGCATCACCGCAGCGCGCCAGCGTTGCCTCGAACAGCGTAAAATCGCCCACCAGCGGCAGGAAAGGCTTGGGTTTGGCAGCGCGGCTGCGCGGCCACAGCCGGGTGCCGCTGCCGCCGCAGAGGATGACGGGGATGATCATGTTCATGCTATTTGCCTATCGCCCAAGTGCCGCAAATCGGCAACGGCTTTGATGGCCGAACGGTTGGAGTATTCCGGAGCGGGCCGGTGCCGCCTACTCCGGAAAACAACCAGGCTTCAGTTTCGTTCCATCGAGCCGACGGTGGGCGTTATTACCAGCCGGTCGAGCAGTTCGGCGATCTTTTCCGCCGGGTATTCAGGCGCTTGCCGGAGCCACCAGGAAAGGATTTCGACCGTTGATGTCACCCCGAAGATCACGCCCAGGTCCTGCGGTATCGAGCTGTCGCTGGTTCCCCCGACCCGCACCGTTTGTGCCAGCCGGGTGAACTGTTCGCGCAAGTGCCCCATGGCCCCGCCGGTGAGCAGCGCCGTCCACACCGCCCGCCTGCCGCCGACATATTCGGCAATCGCGATGCAGGTCGCGCGGGTGTCGGTCGGGCTGAGCAGCGGCGCGGTGAGCGCCATCATCGCGGCAATTTCCGCGCCCGCCACCGCATCAAGCAGCGCATCCTTGCCCGGGTAATGGCGAAAGAATGTGGCATAGCCGACACCCGCCTCGGCGACGATATGGCGCACGGTGATCTTGTCATAGGCATGGCCGGTGATCAGCGCGAGCAAGGCGGCGCGCA
>JANLOZ010000194.1:0-16312 GCA_031366845.1 Novosphingobium sp.
TTTCCGGATGCACCCAAGGCCCGGCCAGCTAAGCGCTGCCGGGGTGGGCGAAGGAGAACTGATGACCGGCGCGGGGTTGCCGCGTTTTGTGCCCGGACTCGACGACGCTTGTTGGTAGTTGGGGTAGGATAAGTGTGCGTCGAGATTTTGCCACCGGCTGAGAGTCCCTCCGCCAGCGTAACGCGACGGAGGAGGAACCGCACATGGTGACGATGCCCTTCTGCGAACGTTCGGCTTGAAACCGGGACGCCCGCGCCAGTCATCTCCCCCGCCCCTGCGCCGGGTGGCACAGACCGAGGGAAGGTCCATCCGCAGAGCTGCAGCACGGCGGACAGCTGGGGGCTTATGCGGATTGGGGGGTTGTAGGAAAGTGGTTTTTAGTACGGCCTGCTTGCCGGATGAATTTCCACGTCGGTCTGGCGGAAATCCATGCCGGTGCAGAGCAGCGGTTCACCGCGTTCTTTGGCGACAGCATAGACCATCAGGTCGAGCATGTTGAGCGATCGGCTCCCGCTCTTTCCAATGCCGTTGCCCGTGCCATAAAGCGGGTCCGCCGCGGCGGCCAGCGCCGCGTGGACGGGAGTGAAGGCAACCACCGCGTGGCCCAGTCGTTCGAGCTTTTCCAGCAATGCAACGCCCTCCGCACGCAGGCCAAGGCGCTGCCCCCCGGCGACCCGCAGAAATTCGACGTGGGCCGGAGCAGGAATTGCCCCAGAGGCTTGCGTCAGCGCATCGAGCAGAGCGTCTGCACCCTCCTCACTCAGAAGAATGGCGACGAGCGCGGAGGTGTCGATAATCACCGGGGATTACTTATCATCGAGGCCAGCCAATCACCGAAGATTGCCGTCGGCGTCAAAATTCTCGGCATCAAGCTCGGCCATGCCCGGATATTTCCGCTTCGGCACTGACGCCAGAAGCGCATCAATTTCCGCCCTTATCGCGGCCCGATCCGGGCTGACCGGCAGGGGCATCCGGTCAAGCGCAGCTTCGATAACGTCCACCTGACTACGCCCGTCACGCGTAAGCAGCGCTAGCCGCGCCAGCGCATGATCGGACCGGATAGTGACCCCGCGCTGCTGACGGCGGGGCTTGGGATGGTGAGCAGAGGTGGCCATTGTAGGGACGAGTTAGCACGATGTGCAACTACGTGCAAGTGCGTTTGCCATTCCAGTTCCGCCGTCACCCCGGACTTGATCCGGGGCCCCGCTACCTATGCCCCGCGGCACCGCATCGACGACGGCAGGAGGAAAAGCTGGACTCCGGGTCAGGCCCGGGGTGACGGGAGGTTGGGGGCTTGCCGCCTAGTCGCAATGGGGTGGGGTTTGGCGTTCGGGCGCAGCGTTGCGTCCGGCGGAGAGACCCCACCCCAACCCCTCCCCTGAAGAGGAGGGGCTTTGCATTGCGGTCTACCCATCAATCCCTCAGCCACCGCACAGCATTGGCCGCGACATGAAATATCCGCACGATCAACAGCACATCTGCATCCACACGGTAGAAAATGCGATGCTGCCGATAGCGCCAGCGACGCAGGCCGAGCCCGCTGTCTTCGTCGATCTGCCCCGCTTCGGGATGTGCGCATAGAAAGTCGAACGCTTCTGACAAGCCTGCATAATAGCCATCGCTCGCCTGTTCGCCGTGAACGGCTGTGCCATAGGCCAGAACATCGAACAGGTCAGCGTCGGCATCGACGCTAAGCTCAAGCCGCTTCACGTGCTTTCCTGAAAGCGGTGCGCACCTGCTCCGGGCTGCGTTTGCTGACCCCCGATGCCAGCCCTTTTTCAAGCTCGCGCTTCAGCAGAGCCTTTTCAGCGGCGGACTTGTCCAAAGATTCAACCGGCTTGGCCATGGCTGAAATCTATACTGGCAGGCAGCAATAGGCAATACTTGGCCGCGCCCTGCCTACCCTACCTCACCCCACCCCCCTGTGGACACCACCCCACACAGCGGTTCCCCTTTCCCGCCCGACCGCCTATAGTCGCAGCCATGTCTAAAACACCCGAATCCGCCCCGGCCAGTCCCCCCGAAAATCTCGCCCCAAATCTCCCGAACGCCAACGCCTATGGCGCCGATCAGATCAAGGTGCTCAAGGGGCTTGATGCGGTGCGCAAACGCCCCGGCATGTACATTGGCGATACCGATGATGGCTCGGGGCTGCACCACATGGTGTTCGAGGTTTCGGACAATGCGATTGACGAGGCGCTGGCGGGGCACTGCGATCTGGTGCTGATCGAGCTTAATCCCGATGGTTCGGTTTCGGTCGAGGATAACGGGCGCGGGATTCCCACCGGGATTCACTCCGAAGAAGGCGTTTCGGCTGCCGAAGTGATCATGACCCAGCTCCATGCGGGCGGGAAGTTTGAGAACACTTCGGATGACAACGCCTACAAGGTTTCGGGCGGGCTGCACGGGGTCGGCGTATCGGTGGTCAACGCGCTGAGCGAATGGCTCGAGCTGACGATCTGGCGCGATGGTGAAGAGCACTGGATGAAATTTGCCCACGGCGATGCGGTCGGTCCGCTGCGCGTGGTCGGCAAAGCGCCGGATAACGGCAAGGGCGGCTTGAAAAAGGGCACGCGCGTGACCTTCATGGCCTCGAACGAGACGTTCAAGAACGTGCTCGAGTTCGATTTCGACAAGCTTGAGCACCGCTACCGCGAGCTGGCTTTCCTCAATTCGGGCGTGCGCATTCTGCTGCGTGACAGGCGCCACGCCGAAATTGCCGAGCATGACCTGTTCTACACCGGCGGCATCGGTGCCTTCGTGCGGTATCTTGATCGCAACAAGGTGCCCTTGCTGCCCGATCCGATCACCATTTCATCCGAGCGTGACGGAATCGGCATCGATGTCGCGCTTGAATGGAACGATTCGTATTACGAGAACGTCCTGTGCTTCACCAACAACATCCCGCAGCGCGATGGCGGCACGCACCTTGCGGCCTTCCGCGCGGCGCTGACCCGGACGATCAACGGCTATGCCGAGAAATCGGGCCAGCTGAAGAAGGAAAAGGTCAGCCTGACCGGCGATGACATGCGCGAAGGGCTGACCGCGATTGTCTCGGTCAAGCTGCCCGATCCGAAATTCTCCAGCCAGACCAAGGACAAGCTGGTTTCCTCCGAAGTGCGCCAGCCGCTGGAAAGCCTGATGGCCGACAAGATGAGCGACTGGCTTGAGGAAAACCCCGCCTATGCCCGTTCGGTGGTGAGCAAGATCATCGACGCCGCCGCTGCGCGTGAAGCCGCCAAGAAGGCGCGCGAATTGACCCGGCGCAAAGGCGCGATGGATATCGCCTCGCTCCCCGGCAAACTCGCCGATTGCCAGGAACGCGATCCCGCCAAGTGCGAACTGTTCCTCGTCGAGGGTGACAGCGCGGGCGGCTCGGCCAAGCAGGGGCGTGACCGCAACATTCAGGCAATCCTGCCCTTGAAGGGCAAGATTCTCAACGTTGAACGCGCACGGTTTGACCGGATCATTTCGTCAAAGGAAGTCGGCACGCTGATCCAGGCGATGGGCACCGGCATCCGCGATGAGTTCAATCTCGACAAATTGCGCTATCACAAGATCGTCATCATGACCGACGCCGATGTTGACGGCGCGCATATCCGCACGCTGCTGCTGACATTCTTCCACCGCCAGATGCCTGACATCATCCGCGCCGGGCACCTGTTCATCGCCCAGCCGCCTTTGTACAAGGTCGCCAAGGGGCGTTCGGAAGTGTACCTCAAGGACAACGCCGCGCTCGATCGCTATCTGGTCGAGGCGGGGACCAGTGGCCGCATTCTGGAAACCGCAGGCGGCGCGCGCAGCGGCGTTGAGCTTCAGGGGCTGGTTGAACACGCGCTGCGGCTGCGTTCGCTGATGGGCTTTGTCCCGCGCAAATACGATACCAGCGTGATTGAAGCGCTGGCGCTGGCGGGTGCCTTCGAACCCGATATTGACGCTGTGACCCGCGCGAATGCGGTTGCCGCCAGCGCCGAATGGCTTGGGCGCGGTGATCGTGAGGCGAAATGGCAGGCCGCCATCCGGGACGATGGTTCGGTGCTGGTCGAGCGGCTGTGGCGCGGGGTGACCGATGCCTTTCCGGTCGATGCAAACTTCCTCGTCTCCGCCGAAGCGCGCAAGCTCGCCCGCCTCGCCGCCGAACAGGCTGAGGTCTATCAAGGCTCGGCCCGACTGGTCCGCGGCTCTGCCGCCGAGCCCGAAGCAGAAGCGCAGGCCGCATCTGATTCGGGCGAAGACGATGAGCCCGAAGCAGCGCCCACGCGCGCGTCCAAGCTCGACGTGGCTATCTGCCGCCCATCGCAACTGCTCGACATGGTCCTCGCCAACGGCCGCCGCGGACTTTCCATCGCGCGCTACAAGGGGCTGGGCGAGATGAATGCCGAGCAGCTGTGGGAAACCACGCTCGATCCCGACAACCGCATCCTGCTGCAGGTCAAGGTTGAAGACGCCGACGTGACCGACGAGATCTTCACCCGCCTGATGGGCGACGTCGTCGAACCGCGCCGCGAATTTATCCAGGAAAACGCGCTTAACGTCGCCAATCTGGATGTTTAGAGCCGGGTTATGCGCCCGCAACCTCTGGTCGCAAGAGTGTCCCGCATGAAAGCCCACCGGTTCGCAAGCCTTCTCGCCAGCCTGCTTGTTGCCGGGTGCGCAGGCTCTGGCCACGTTGGCCCAACGCATCCCGGTGGCACCGTCACCATCGGTCCCGGTGACATCGTCACTATCGGTATCGCCGCGTTCAACGATTTTCATGGCAATATGGAGCCGCCCAGGCAATCGGTACTGGTGCCCGATGGCAAGGGCGATGTGGTCGCGGTGCCAGCAGGCGGCGCGGCCTATCTTGCGACGGCGATTGATCGGGTGCGCGGGCAGTATCAGAGCCATCTGACCATCTCCGCAGGCGACATCATGGGTTCAAGCCCGCTGAGTTCGGCGCTGTTTCTTGATGAACCATCGGTTGAGATCATGAACAGGATCGGTGTTGATTTCAACGCGGTGGGCAATCACGAATTTGACTATGGCGTGCCCGAACTGCTGCGCAAACAGAGCGGCGGTTGCGCGAAATATACCGAAAAACAGCCGTGCCAGCTTGAACCGTTTCGCGGTGCGAAGTTTCGCTTCCTCGCCGCCAATACCGTCACCGCTGATGGCAAGACCCTGTTTGACGGAACCGCGTTGCGAAGCTTTGGCGCAGGCAAAAATCGGGTCACCGTTGGCATGATCGGCATGACGCTCAAAGGCACCAGGGCTCTGGTGGGCAGCGCGGTCAACAAGGCCGTCAGCTTTCTCGATGCGGCGGACACCGCCAATGGCCTTGTCGAAGAGCTCAAGCGTCAGGGCGCCGATGCGGTCGTGCTGGTGATTCACGAAGGCGGCCGCACCAAGGGTGATCCCAATGCCAATGCCTGCGAGGGGCTGAGCGGCGATATCAAGCCCATCCTCGACAAGCTCGATAGGCGGGTTGATCTGGTGGTCTCGGGCCACACCCATTGGGGCTATGTCTGCGAATATGGCACTTACAACCCGGCCAAGCCGTTCCTGCTCACCAGTGCCGGGTTGTGGGGCGAATATGTTACCGACATTGCGCTGGAAATCGATCCGGCGCTGCACAAGGTGGTGAGCCGCCGGGCGCACAATGTTGTCGTTCAGTCCGAGGCCTATGTCAGTCCGCGCGGGCCGGTGCCGAATTCGAACATTGTCCCGCGCATGACCCCGCGCGCTGACATCGCCGCCTACATTGCCAGATACAAGGCGGCTTCGCAAAGCTATGTCGAACGCCGGGTGGGCTGGCTGGCAGAGCCCCTGCCGAAAGAGGAAGGGCCGAGCTGGGGCACGGGCGGGCCTTTGGGCAATCTGATAGCCGATGCGCAGCTTGCCGCGTCAGCATCAGCGGGCGCGCAAATCGCCTTCACCAATCCGTTCGGCATTCGCCGTTCGCTCACCCCGGCAGCTGACCGTTCGGTTACCTTTGGCGATCTCTATCTGGTCCAGCCGTTCAGCAGCGAACTTATCACGCTGACCATGACCGGGGCCGATATCAAACAGGCGATGGAGCAGCAGCTTGATAATGATGCGCCCGAGCAAATCCTTTCCTGCTCGGCGGGGTTCCGCATCAGCTATGACCGGGGCCAGCCGATTGGCAGCAAGATTGTGTCAATGGCGCTGGGCGGTACCGCCATCGACATGGCCAAGGACTACCGGGTGACGGTGAACGTCTATCTCGCCAATGGCGGTGACAGTTTCACCGCCTTCCTCAAGGGGCGGGACCGGGCGATTGGCATGACCGACATTGCCGCGCTTGAGGCTTACCTCAAGCCCGACAATCCACCGCGCGCAGGCGCGCACGAGGTGCGGGCGACCGATCTTAATCCGGCGCTCAAAACCAACAACATCGCCGCGCCGCCGGGGGTGGTATATTGAGAGGATAGCGCAAGGTGAGCAAAATCTGAAACAACTCGTCATTCCGGCGCAGGCCGGAACCCAGCACAGGAAAGGATGCCGTCGCGCAGCGATGTCGTTTGCTTGTGAGGTCTGGGTCCCGGCCTCCGCCGGGATGACGATTCAGGTTTTCGCAGGTCGCCCTAGCCGCGCTTTGGCGGCCATGGGATGAAACCCGATGTGCGCTTGACATAGTCGGCATAGAGCGGGCGGCCTTTCGCCATACCTTTTTTGAGCAGCGGCTTGCCTGACCAGCGGGTGAGCGTGAAGGTAAGGAAGATCGGCCCGATCACAGAGCCGAGCGCCACCGGCCAGCCAGCTTCAGCAGCAGCCAGCCAGATACCCCACCACACGCAAGCATCGCCGAAGTAATTGGGGTGGCGGGTATAGCGCCACAGGCCGGTATCGAGCACCTTGCCCTTGCTTTCGGGATTGGCGCGAAACCGGGATAGCTGCCAATCACCCACAGTCTCGAACGCCAGGCCAAGCAGCCACAGCGCCGCGCCTGCCATAGCCACTATGCCAATTGTCGCCGAACCGCTCGCCGCGACGCCCATCTGCGCGGGCAGGCAGGTGACATAGAGCAACACCGCCTGCGGGCCGAACACCCGTTTGAACGCGCCCGAGGCAAAGCGCCCCTGGTCGCGCGCTGGCCCGAGAATCTTGGTATAGCGCGGATCCTCGCCGCCTTTGCGCCAGCGAGCGAACAGGTGCAGCCCCAGCCGCAGTCCCCAGATCACCGCCATGCCGGCGATCAGCGCGGCGCGCGGGCCGGCATCCTCCACCTGCAGCCAGCTTGACCCCGCGAGCAGGGCCATTCCCGCGCCCCAAACCGCATCGATGAACGAGACGTCGCCGATCTTCACCGCGACCAGCAGCAGCACCATCATCACCACCAGAATCAGCGCGGCATTGTTGGTCAGTATCTCAGCCATTGTCGTCAATTCCTCTGGTTATCGCCAATTCCTCCGGTTATAGCTGGCCAGCGCGGGTGGCCGGGCATCATGGCTTCGAAGAAGGCGGCGATCTTTTCCATGTCGGCGCGATAATTGCCAGTGGGGACGATCGCTGGCCCTAGCCCGCCCTGCCTGGTTTGGTGGTTCACCCATGCGGGGACGATCGGCACGCCTGCGCCATAGGCGATGTGATAGAACCCCGATTTCCATTTCGCCGAACCCTTGCGCGTTCCCTCGGGCGCGACCACCAGCATCAGTTCCTTGCGGCGGGCGAATTCATCGATCATCTGATCGACGTAATTGTGGCTCGATGATCGCACCACCGGCACCCCGCCCATATCGTGCAGGAACCGGGTGAACGGCCATTTGAAAAGCGTGTCTTTGCCCATGAACCCCGGCAGCACGCCCAGTTCATGCGTCACCCCGACGAAGAATACGAAGTCCCAATTGCTGGTGTGCGGCGCGCTGACCAGCACGCAGCGGCGTGTGGCGGGAGGCCCGCCGATGATCGTCCAGTTCTGGCGGCGATAGAGCCAGAGCAAGATGCCAAACGTGATGCGCGAGAGCAGCGAGCGGCGTTCGGGCATCAGAACCCCGCCCCTTCAGGCCACTTGGCGCTGGCCATGCCGAACACCTTGAACAAAGCACCCATCTGTCCTTCGCCGATCAGCCGCTCCATCGCGGTGCGGATGGCATCGGCGTGCTGCGGCGCAAACTGGCTCAACGCCTCGGCCCGCGCCTCTATCCCCAGAGCACGCAGCCAGCGGCCCTGCGGCACGGTCCCCAGCCACCGGCATCCCCGCGATTCGACAATCGGCGCGAGCGTGGCGAAATCGACGTGGGCGGTAAGGTCCGCCTGGCCCGGCGCGGCAAACGGATCAACCTTGCGGTGTGCGCGCACCGCCTGGAGGGTGGAGCCATCGCGCAGCCGCTCGCTGCCGTAATCGAAAAACAGCGCCGCGCCGCCCTGTTCGTTGAGCCGCCCGGCGACTTCATAGACCGTCGCCGCCGCACCGGGGCAGGTTTCAATAATCGTCCCGACCGGCGCGACCCGGCGCGATTCGGGAAGCGCCGCATCCATCGGCATCTGCCCGGCAACCGGAATAAAACGCCCATCGGCACAGCCCACCTGCCGCTCGCGCCAGCCCTCCTTGGTCATCACCAGCTGCCGCACCGGCAGGGCATCGAGGAATTCGTTGCCGATCACCAGCACCGGGCCATAAATGGGGATCGTCGAAAGATCGTTGTGCCAGGTAGCTTGCGGCACTGTAACCAGCTGGATGTCCTTGAGCGCGGTGGAGGTTTCGACGAAATGCACTTTGGGTTCCAGCCCATAGCGCTTCGCCGCCGCCAGCGCATCGCGCGCGAGCGTGCCGCGGCCAGGCCCGAGCTCAACATAGTGCACCGGCTCTTCGCGCCCTGCGCGGATCCACATATCGGCGAGCCATAGCCCGATCAGTTCTCCGAACATCTGGCTGATTTCGGGCGCGGTGATGAAATCGCCGCCCTCACCCAGCGGATCGCGCGACATGTAATAGCGGGTATTGGCCTCGCCCATGTAGTGCATCACGCTGATCGGGCCCGAATGCCCGATCAGGCGCTGGAATATGGCGGTGAGCGAATCGCTGGCGCTCATTCAGCCTCGGCAGGCGGCGTTGCGGGTGCCGAAGCGGGTGGAGTTGCACCTGCGCCCAGTGGCGGCCGGATCAGCGAGCGGACCAGGAAGAACAGGCCAACCGCAAACATCGGCAGGGTCAGCCACTGGCCCATCGACAGCCCTGTGCGCACGGCGAATTCTGAAAGCTGCGCATCAGGCTCGCGGTAAAACTCGATCACGAAACGGGCGAGCGCCATGCCGCAGGTGAACGTGCTCGCCAGCATACCGGGGCGAAACCGCGCGCGGGTTTTCCAGAACAACAGCATCATCACGATCAGCAGGGCCAGCCCTTCAAGTCCCGCCTCGTAAAGCTGGCTCGGATGCCGTGCGAGCTGATCGGGCGCATCGGGAAACACCATCGCCCAGGGCACATCAGGCCCGGCCACCCTGCCCCACAGCTCGCCGTTGACGAAGTTTGCCAGCCGTCCGAACATCATGCCGAACGGCACCGAGACCGTAATGTAATCCATCACCCGAAGGAAACTCAGCCCGCCCCGCCAGCATACCCACAAAACCGCGATCGCCACGCCGATCAGCCCGCCGTGGAAGCTCATCCCGCCTTCCCACAGCTTGAAGATGTCGAAGCTGGTCCACAATTGCGGCGCATAGAAGGTGGCGTAGCCAAGCCGCCCGCCCAGGATCACCCCGAGCGTGCAGTAGAAAAACAGATCGTCAGCATGCCGCTGCGCCATCGGCGCGCCCGGCCCCTTGAGCGCCCTTGACGTGTGCCACCAGGCAAGGATGATCCCGATCAGATAGGCAAGGCTATACCAGCGCAGCATCAGCGGGCCGAGCGAAATGCCCCTGGTCAGTCCAAGATCCGCCCACAGGATCGGCGGGTGCGCCACAGCAGATGCAAGCAGTAGTGACAGCAACGCGAAGGCCCCCTAGAAATGACAGTGAAGCGCTTCTGGCACAGCCCGGCCCGTGAGGAAACCGGTTGTGAACAAGTGGCCACATGGGAAATCGGATGCCAAGCCAGCTAGACAATACCCTGACGGCGATAATGGACGCTCTGACAGCGCCGGGTGCGCCGCTTGAAGTGGTGCCATTCAAGCGTTACGGGCTCGATTTGCCCGCGCTCAAAAATGCGCCGGCAAGCCTCCCGGCATTTTTCGAGCAATACTGCGCGCACTATGCCGAGCGCGAATTTCTCGTCGATGGTGATCTGCGGCTGACCTATGCGCAGGTTTACGCTCTGGCGCGCGAATGCGCCGAAACGCTGGTCGAGCGCCACAAGATCGTGAGCGGCGAGCGGGTGGGGATAGCCGCGCGCAATTCGGCAAACTGGGTGATCGTCTATATGGCCGTGCTGATGGCGGGCGGCTGCGCGGTGCTGCTCAACGGCTGGTGGACCGGCGATGAAATGGCCGCGGGCGTCGAACTTGCGCAGTGCCGTCTGGTGCTCGCCGATCCGCAACGCGCATCGCGGTTTGGCCCGGCGATGGCGACTTGCCAGGTTGTGCAGTTTGAACATGGCAACCCGCGTGAGGGCCTTGCCGCGCTGCTCGCAGGCCGGGCCGACCTGCCCGCCATGACCGGCGATGACCTCGCGACGATCCTGTTTACTTCGGGATCGACCGGCCAATGCAAGGGCGCGGTTTCTGACCATCGCGGGGTGGTGCACGGTGCGCTCAATTTTGCCGGTCAGGCGCTGATGATCCTGACCTATCTGAGCGGCAAGGGCGATAGTCTACCCGAGCAGCCATCTGCGCTGGTCGCCGTGCCGCTGTTCCATGTCACCGGCGAAGTTGCCGTGTTGCTCACCAGCTTCGCGATTGGCCGCAAGCTGGTAATCATGACCAAGTGGGACGCGGCCGAGGCAATGCGGCTGATCGAGGCAGAGAAAATCTCGTACTTCGTCGGCGTGCCGCTGATGAGCTATGAAATGGCGATGCACCCCGACAAGGCCAGGTTTGACCTGTCGAGCTGCTGGCACTTTGCCGCAGGCGGCGCGCCGCGGCCCATCGAGCATGTCCGCGCCATCCGCGAGGCACTGCCGGGCAGCTATCCGTGGCTCGGCTATGGCCTGACCGAGACGCAGGCTGTCGGTTGCGGCAACATCAACGAGAATTACCTCGAAAAGCCCGGCTCAACCGGAACCGCGACGCGGCCGCTCGTCGAAGTCGAGATCCTTGACGATGCGGGAAGGGTGCTGCCGCAGGGCACAACCGGCGAAGTGGCGATCCGCTCGATCGCCAATTTCCTCGGCTATTGGCGCAACCCTGAGGCGAGCGCGGAGGCGATCACCAGCGACGGGTTTTTCCGCACGGGTGATCTGGGCTATCTCGATGCCGATGGCTATCTGTTCATCGTCGATCGCAAGAAAGACATTATCATTCGCGGCGGTGAAAACATTGCCGCGAGCGAGGTTGAGGCGGCGATCTATGCCCACCCTGCCGTGCTCGAAGCCAGCGTATTCGGCCTGCCTGATGAGCGACTGGGTGAAGTGCCGGTGGCGGTGTTTGTCGCGCGCGCTGGCTCATCGCTCGACGAAGATGAACTGCGCGCGCACCTGGCCCAGCACATAGCCGCGTTCAAAATACCCGCGCGCTTTTTCGAGGAGCACGCGCAGTTGCCCCGGCTCGGCACCGAAAAGGTGGACAAGCGGGCGCTGAAGGCAAAGTATTTGCAAGTCTGATGCAATCCCGATGCAACGCCTTTGCGCAGCTTCCGCATTCGCCTAAGGCAGCCCGATGAATTCCCCCCGCATCCCGCACCAGCGCGAAATCATCGAGCGCCGCAGCGTCGCCGAGGCGATTGCTGAACTGGTGGCCGAGCACGGCGCACAAAAGGCGCGCGCTGGCGTGGTCGATCGGTTGCGGCAGGCGCTTGGCGATGGCCGCGAGGAAATTGCCCGGCGGCTGATGGCCAAGCCATCGGGCGGCACCGAATGCGCCGCGGCCCAGGCGTTTCTGGTCGATCAGCTGATCCGCCTGATCCACGATCACGTGGTCGACCATGTCTATCGCGCCTCGAACCGTTCAACCGGCGAGCGGCTGGCGATCATGGCGGTCGGCGGCTATGGGCGCGGCGAAATGGCGCCGCATTCGGACGTTGACATCGCCTTCCTTACCCCGACCAAGCCGACCTCGTGGTGCGAGCAGGTGATCGAGGCCATGCTCTATTTCCTGTGGGATCTGGGGCTCAAGGTCGGCCATTCGAGCCGCAGTCTCGATGAAATGGTGCGCATGTGCCGCAGCGATCTCACCATCCGCACCGCGATGCTCGAAGGGCGTTATGTCTGGGGCGACCAGAAGCTGTTCGACGAGGCATCGCGCCGGTTCTGGAAGGAAGTCGTCTCGGGCACCGAGCGCGATTTCGTTGTCGAAAAACTGGGCGAGCGCAACGAACGCCACAAGCGTGTGGGCGATTCGCGCTATGTCGTCGAACCCAACGTCAAGGAGGGCAAGGGCGGCCTGCGCGATCTCCACGCGCTTTACTGGATCGGCAAATATATCCACCACGTCCGCGATGCCTCGGAACTGGTCGATGTCGGGCTGCTGACGCGCGAGGAATACCGTTCGTTCCACCGCGCCGAGAACTTTTTCTGGGCGGTGCGCTGTCATCTCCACACGCTGACCAATCGCGCCGAGGACCGGCTGACCTTCGACCTGCAGCGCGAGGTTGCCGCGCGGATGCAGTTTTCTGATCGCCCGGGCAAAAGCGCGGTTGAACGCTTCATGCAGTATTATTTCCTGCAGGCAAAACGCGTCGGCGCGCTTACCGGACTGTTTCTTGCCGGGCTGGATGAACAGTTCGACAAAAAGAAGCAGCGCGGAATGTTCGCCGGATTTCGAGCCAAGAAAAAGGTGATCGCCGGCTTCGTCGTCGCGCATGGCAAGCTCGATGTGCCATCGGACACGTGGTTTGCGCAAGACCCGGTGCGGCTGATCGAGCTGTTTGCGCTGGCCGATGACAATGGCCTCGAAATCCACCCCAACGCCATGCGGCTCGCCGCGCGCGATGCCCGCCTGATCAACGCCGCGGTGCGCAATGATGCCCGCGCCAATGGCCTGTTCCTTGACGTTCTGTCGAGCCGCAAGACGCCCGAAACCGTGCTCCGCTGGATGAACGAGGCCGATGTTTTCGGGCGCTTTGTCCCCGATTTCGGGCGGGTCAATGCGCAGATGCAGTTCGACATGTATCATCACTATACCGTCGATGAGCACACGATCCGCGCCATCGGGCTGCTGTCCGAGATCGAAAAGGGCGAGCGCAAGGAAGACCACCCGCTCGCCACCCGGCTGATCCACGAGGTAAAATCGCGCCGCTCGACTTTCGTCGCGGTGCTGTTGCATGATATCGCCAAGGGTCGGCACGGCGACCATTCGGTGCTGGGGGCCGAGGTGGCGCTCAAACTCTGCCCGCGCTTCGGGCTTGATGCCGAAGAAACCGCGCTGGTCGCCTGGCTGGTTCGCACCCATCTGCTGATGAGCGCAACCGCCTTCAAGCGCGATCTGGCGGACTGGAAGACCATCGGTGATTTCATCGAGGTGGTGCAGACCCGCGAGAATCTGCGCCAGCTTACCCTGCTGACCATCGTCGATATCCGCGCGGTTGGCCCCGGCACCTGGAACAGCTGGAAGCGCCAGCTGCTCGGCGATCTGTTCGAGGCTAGCGAAGAGCGCCTGCGGTTGGGCCATGCCCAGCACGGACGCGCTGAACGGGTGACCGCCAAGAAGGACCGGGTGCGCGCGGGGCTGGGCAGTGATGCGGCGCTTGCGGACACGGCCGGAAAGCTGCTCGGCGATGCCTATTGGATCGCCGAGCCTGAAGACATTATCGCGCTCAATCTTTCGCAGCTGGCTGAAGCCGGGGATGCGCCGCTCCACGTCGCTTGCCACTTCTATCCGGCGCGCGGTGCGACGCTGGTGACGGTGATCGCGGCGGATCACCCCGGGCTGTTTTATCGCATCGCTGGCGGCATTCATCTGGCCGGCGGCAACATCATCGATGCCCGCATCCACACCGCGCGCAACGGCACCGCGGTCGACAATTTCCTCGTGCAAGACCCGCTTGGACGCCCGTTCATGGAACAAGGCCAGCTCGCGCGGATCCGCACGATGATCGCCGATGCGCTTGCCAACCGGGTGCGGCTGATCCCGCAGCTCGCAGCCCGTCCGCTCGCCCGGCCGCGCGCCGATGCCTTTGCCGTGGCGCCGAGCGTGACCTTCGACAACCGCGCCTCGAACCGCTTCACCGTGATCGAAGTTGCCGCGCGCGATCGGCCCGCGCTGCTCAACCGCCTCGCCCGCGCGCTGTTTGAGGCACGGCTGATCGTCCATTCCGCCCACATCGCCACCTATGGCGAACGCGCGGCGGATACGTTCTATGTCACCGACTTGCTTGGCGACAAGATCGAGCAGGAAGGCCGGATAAGCGATGTCGAAGCCAAGCTGCTCGACGCGGCGGGCGAGGAGACGGTTGAGGTTGAGGTGGCGTGATCCGTCCGGTCAGTCCTGAGGTTCCATCGACCCGATATTCCCTGCTTCCCCCCGCGCCAGAATCGCTCTAAGGACGCGGCCAACGAGCAGATACAGGAGATCGTGAAATAGCTCCCCCACCAAGACGCATGCTGCAACCCCCCGTGAAGAGCGGGCCGCGCTACAACCAGCTTATAGTTTCGGACAAGGTCCGCGTCATCGATGAGAATGGCGAAAACATCGGCGTGATGTACACCAAGGAGGCGATCGAACAGGCAGCCGGAGTCGGTCTGGACCTGGTCGAAGTTTCGCCCAACGCCGATCCTCCGGTTTGCAAGTTCCTCGATGTCGGCAAGTTCCGGTATGAGGCACAGAAGAAGGCCAACATCGCCCGCAAAACCCAGAAGACGCAGGAGATCAAGGAGATCAAGATGCGTCCGAACATCGATGACCACGATTACGATGTGAAGATGCGCAACGTGAAGCGGTTCATCGAAGATGGTGACAAGGTCAAGATCACGCTGCGTTTTCGCGGCCGCGAACTGTCGCACCAGCAGCTCGGCATGAACCTGCTCCGCCGCGTACAGGAAGACACCGCCGAGGTTGCCAAGATCGAAGCCTATCCGCGCATGGAAGGCCGCCAGATGCTGATGGTGCTATCACCGAAGTAAGGGGCGGTCGGGGCACGACCGGGGACATCCTACTGGACCGGGACATCCTACTGGGTGTCCCCTTTTTTACAAAGGCGGAAATCAGGGGACAGTCAATAGACTGTCCCCGGTCGCGCAGCCACCGGCCCTCGCTTTTGCGCTGCCAGCACCTTGCCTGTGCGCGCCTCCATGTCCGCCAGCCACTCTTTGGTCCCCACCGGACGGCCCACAGACTCGGCCTTGCGCAGCGCTGCAAAGTCCAGTGCTTCGTCAAATTCCTCACCCAGAAATGCCGCAAAGTCTCCTACCCGCTCCAGCGCCGGAGCGACTTTGACCGCATGATCGTCGTATCCAGCGATCAGCGCACGGGTGCTGGACCAAGCCCAGTCCTCAGCCCGCTTCACCAGCCCTGCCCGCACTGGATTTAGTGCAACATAGCGCAGCGCCGTAACGAAGTGTGGCTCATCCATGGGTACCGAGCCGAAACGCCCTCGCCACAGGTGGCCGGTCGTGCGCTGGCGGGCGTTGATATATCCGGTGTAGCGGCGATGAAGTTCGCCAAAGGTGCGTGACAGACCGTGGTCATCACTCGGCGTCAGCACAATGTGCACGTGATTGGGCATCAGGCAATAGGCCCAGATTTCGGTATGCGCCCGCTCGGCGGCGGCGGCGAGCAGATCAAGGTAGAGCGCGTAATCGCCCTCCTCAAAAAAAGTCCGCTGCCGCCCATTGCCGCGCTGGGTAACGTGATGCGGAATGCCGGGAATAACGACGCGCGCAAGCCGAGCCACAGGTTAAGCAAAGCGACACGGTGTTGCGTGCCCCCCTCCAACGGTGCGGTCCGGGGTCAGGGACGGAGACAGGTCCGGGGACACCCTATTGGGTGTCCCCGTCCAACCGGTCCAACACGAAAGCGGGAAAAAAGCCTGGGACACCCTATTGGGTGTCCCCCCTGCGACCAAACGCAACGCTGCCTGAACTTGACTCATGTGCGGGGGCATGGCATAGTTTAGGGGTTAAGTAAAGTGTCACCGTAACTTCCGACGCGAAGAACGGCAACACATCCTTGCGCCGCAGCGCCTTGGCGACGATCACCTTGCCGCTGACATCACAGCCGTGGACTTGAAAAACATGTTTGGCGAGATCAACCGCAACAGTGGTGACAGACGACATATCGCTTGA
>JANLOZ010000286.1:0-9346 GCA_031366845.1 Novosphingobium sp.
GGGCACCGATTGCGCCTTGGCGGCATTGACCGCCGCGCGCAGCCGCGGGTTCATGTCAGGATCGGGCATGCCCATCTTCGCCGCGACGGTGATTTCGCGGGAGAGCTTGGAAAACGAAGCCGAACGCTTCTTATCCTGCGCGCCCTTGCGGTGCATGATGTTCTTGAATTTGGAATGGCCTGCCATGGGTCCGTCAATTAGCTAGCGTTTGAGGTTGCGCTGCCCCTAGCCGGTTAGCCAATAGGAAACAACTACGCGGCCTATTGCACTGGTTCGCCCGTGCGCTCGTCGATCACCTTGCCGCGCTTGTAACCAAGAATTCCGGGGACAGGAGCGAGCCGATTGATGCTGGATGCTCCCGGTTCATGAAACAGGCCAACAGCATGATATTCGGCCAGTACAACCGGGAAAGCCTTCAGCACGTCAGGTACCGGATCGGCAGTCGTTGCCAGTGCCAACCCCTGTCCGAAAATAAAGCCATAGCTGAACATCGACGGCCCTACATTGTCTTCCAGATGGGGAATGGGTGATGGCTTGTGCACCTTGTCTGCAAAGAGTGCGCCAAGATTGGTGATCTGGCCGACCCTTGCCTCAAATTTCACAGTGCCCAGGCAATTGCAGGTGACCAATCCTGCGCTGCCCAGGGTAGTACCATAGAGCACATAGGTGCCCGCCGGAACTTCGAGCAGAAAGGTACGCATTTCGCCATCGATCAGGAAGTCGCTGCTCTTGGTGGTGAAGGCATTGTCCGGCCCGTCATAATCGAAGGAAAACTCCGCCAGCGACGGAACTTTTCCGTCTTTCGCCTTTTTTGTCAGTTCGGGCAGGGCCTTGTCATAGGCGGCCTGTCTGGTCGCCCGGTAAGCGGCCATTTCCACATCGCTCGGCACGCGCAACAAGACGTGCTCGATACTGAACAAGCCTGATTTTCCGCGGCTTGACTTCATCAGGAGGTAGGCCTTGGCCGGATCGAGAGCCGTCGGAGCGGCGCGCAAGGCATTGACGCCCCTTGCATTGCGCGCTTGAGCGGAAATGGGCGCGAGCAGGATCAGCAGGGCAACAAGAAGGTGTCTCATTCCTCGACCTTCCCCGTTGTGGGTTTGGGCCCTGTTGCCAACTTCGCCTGGATCAGGATCAGCTTGGTCTCGTCACCCTCATTCAGCACCTGCCAAGATGCCTCGGGCAGGGGGTAGCGCGCATAGCCGCGCGGCTCCATGCACCGGCGCAGCTTGTTGTTGCGCAAGCCGCGCTCCATTTTGGGCATGATGATCGCCGTCAGCGCAGCGTTGAAACCTATCGATAGGCCGATGCCCAGGGGGCCATAAGCGGCGTTGATTAAGCCCGGTCCGGTAACTACCTTGCGCTTCACCGGTTCGGTCCAGGCGATGAAGCCGGGAACGCGCGGCGGCGCTCCTTTCGACAAAAAGCTGCGACACTCGGCGATATCCGCAACCGCATCGGCAAAGGTAATATCCGGGTTGTGGAAGTAAAAAAACTTGTAGCCCTCGCTTTGCACTTTTGGATCGATAGTGCCGACATCGGGAACGTTGATGGTTGCCGGATCGGGCAGGTCTGGATGCAATTGAGCCTGCACAACCTGTGCTGACAGCAGCCCGACAAGCATCAGAAAAAAACGACCCCTCATTCACCAACCTCCCATTCGTGCGTCGGCAGGATAGGGCGAGCGTCAGCCAAGGCCAAGTGCCGCCTTATACAGCTCAAGGATGGTTTCCATCTCGGCGCGATCATCGGGCTTCATTTTGCGAAGCGCGACCACCTTGCGCATGATCTTGGCATCATAGCCGACCGCCTTGGCCTCGGCGTAAACGTCGCGGATGTCGTCGGCGATACCTTTTTTCTCTTCCTCAAGCCGCTCGACGCGTTCGATGAGCAGGCGCAGGCGATCATCAGTGGCTTTGGCGTCGGTGGTTTCGGCCATGGGGTGTGGGCTCCGGTAAGGTGAATCGGTTGGTGGGGGCCTTAGCGGGGGGTTGGGATATGGGCAAAACGAAGGTTGTGGATAGTCGAGGTCCAGGCCCCGTCGTCCCCGGTCAGGCCAGGGTTGACCGGTTTATGCATTCCGTTGCATCGATTCTGCCATCCGCGCCAACTGCTCCGCGCTCGCCTCGGACTGAAACCGCGCCTTCCATTCGCTCGCCGCCATGCCGTGGATCAATTCCCTCGCGCGCACCTTGTCCAGAGGCGCGCCGGCATCGACGATCCAGTCACCCAGACAATTCCGGCAGAACCCCGCGAGCCCCATCAGTTCGATATTCTGCGCGTCATTGCGGTGTCGCAGATGGCGAACCAGGCGGCGAAAGGCGGCGGCGGCCACGGCATCATCGAGCGCATCAAGCGCATCGTTCGGGCCTGCATTCGTATTTTCAGAGCAGCTCATCGGGTTCGTCCTTGGGTTTTCGCGCCAGCCTTGCCATAGGGCAGGCGGCAAGTGGAAGGACCAATCTTGGCGAAGAGCGAGCAGAGCGCGGTGATTCACCCTCAAATCAATCATCGGGGGCGAATGGTGAAGATCCTCGCCACGCTCGGGCCCGCGAGCCGCTCGCCCGAAATGATCGCGCGATTGCTGCGCGCAGGCGTCGATGCCTTCCGCGTCAACATGAGCCACGGCGATCACGCCACCCACACCGAAACCATCGCCAATATCCGCAGCGCCGAGAAGGCATTCGGGCGGCCCATCGCCGTTCTGTGCGATTTGCAGGGGCCTAAGCTGCGCGTCGGGCAGTTCATCGATGGCCGCGCGGTAATCCGCCACGGCAGCCATTTCACGCTTGATCGCGATCCCGCGCCGGGGGACGAAACCCGCGTTTGCCTGCCGCATCCCGAACTGTTCAAGGTTCTTGAAAAGGGCCAGCGGCTGCTGATCGATGATGGCAAACTGCGGCTGCGGGTTATCCGTGCCGGGGCTGACGAAATTCTGTGTTCGGCAGAAGTCGGCGGGGTGATTTCTGATCGCAAAGGGGTCAACGTTCCCGATGCCGTGGTGCCGATCCCGGCGCTGACCGAAAAAGACCGCCGCGATCTCGCCTTTGCGGTGGAGCACGGGGCGGACTGGATTGCGCTCTCGTTTGTGCAGCGGCCCGAGGATGTGGCCGAGGCGCGGCGGCTGATGGGCGGCTACGGCTCGCTGCTTACGAAGATTGAAAAGCCGGCCGCGCTCGACCGGCTGGGCGAGATTATCGAGCTTTCGGACGGCATCATGGTGGCACGCGGCGATCTGGGGGTTGAGCTCAATCCTGAAGAAGTGCCGCCGCTGCAAAAGCGGATTGTCGAAATGACGCGCCGCTCGGGCAAGCCGGTGGTTGTGGCGACGCAAATGCTCGAATCGATGATCGAAAGCCCGACGCCCACCCGCGCCGAGGTGTCGGACGTCGCCAATGCGGTTTACGATGGCGCCGATGCCGTGATGCTCTCGGCAGAAACGGCGGCGGGGGCCTGGCCTGAAGAAGCGGTGACGATCATGGACCGCATCGCCAAGCAGGTCGAAAAAGACCCCGGCTATGCCGCGCGCCTGCAATTTGCCGATGTGATGCCCGATGCCACCACGGCCGATGCTCTGGCGCAGGCCTCGGCGCAGATCGCGCGCACGGTGTCTGTTTCGGGGATCATTGTTTTCACCGGGTCGGGATCAACCGCGCGGCGGGTTGCCCGCGAACGGCCTGGCGTACCGATGCTGGTGCTCACCCCATCGCCCAAGATCGCGCGGAAGCTGGCGCTGCTGTGGGGTGCCCATGCGGTGCATACCAAAGACATCGGCAGCTTCGAGGAAATGATCGCCAAGGGCAAACGCATGGCGCTGCGCCACGGTTTCGGCACCGCGGGGTCAAAGCTGATCGCGCTGGCAGGGGTGCCGTTCGGCACGCCGGGATCGACCAATCTGCTGCATGTGGTGACGCTGAGCGGCAAGGAACTTGATCGGCTTGCCGGTGAGTAGGCGGCGGTGCTTTCGTTTGTCTGTCCGGGCGCGAGGGTAATTCGGTGGACCACAACGCCCAGCAACAGGCGCAGCGCGAATATTACGCGCGCACCGCCGATCGTTACGATGACAGCCATGTCGCCGGAATGGACGTGCACCAGTTCGCCCTGACCTGGCTGGCGGGACTGATAGGCGGGCTGGGGATTGAATCGCTGCTCGATGTGGGTGCGGGCACCGGCCGCGCGCTGATTGCGCTGAAGGCGGCGTGCCCGGGGCTGCGGGTGCTCGGCATCGAGCCATCGGCGGACTTGCGCGCGCAAGGCCATGCCAAGGGTTTGGGCACGGACGAACTGATCGATGGCGATGCCTTCGCGCTGGGCTTTGGCGATGGCGAATTCGATCTGGTGTCTGAATTCGGTGTACTCCACCACCTCCCCGATCCGGCGCGCGCGGTGGCCGAGATGCTGCGGGTGGCAAAGGAGGGCCTATTCATCTCCGATTGCAACAACTTCGGCCAGGGCGGACGCGTGGGCCGCGCGCTCAAGCAGGTGATCAACGCTGCCGGGCTGTGGCGCGCATTTGACCGGGTGCGGACGCGCGGCAAGGGCTATCATTTCAACGAAGGCGACGGGCTCTATTACTCGTACTCGGTGTTCAACAATTACGCGCAGATCGCGCGGGCCTGCACCTCGGTCCACGTGATGAACACCTTTGATGGCGGGACTGACCCCTATCGCTCGGCATCAAACGTCGCGCTGCTGGGGCTGAAGCGGCTGGCGCTGACGACGGGTTAAATGCTACCGACTTGGGCAGCCTGGGCCATCACATCGTGCACCCGGCCCAAATCTTCTGCTGAAATGCAGTACGGCGGCATGACATAAACCGTATTGCCGAGCGGCCGCAGCAGCACGTCGTTTTCGCGGAAACAGGCGGTGAGGCGCGGCCCTATTGCGGACAGGTAACCCGCTCCTTGCGCGGCATAGTCCACATAGTCCAAGGCAATAACCGTGCCGCACTGGCGCGGATTGGTGAGCCCACGAACCTGCGCAAGCATTTCCAGCCCGCTTGCCTGAAGCGCCGTCAGATTGTTGATCCGGTCCATCACCGGCTCATCGCGCCATATTGCCAGATTGGCGAGCGCGGCGGCACAGGCGATCGGGTTTGCGGTGTAGCTGGAGGAATGGTAAAAAGTCTTGGTGCGATCAGTTGACCAGTGCGCGTCATAAATTGCTTCGCTCGCCAGGGTCACCGCGAGCGGCATCGATCCGCCGGTGAGCCCTTTGGCAAGGCACAGAAGATCGGGCACCACGCCCGCCTGTTCGCAAGCCAGCAAGGTGCCGGTGCGGCCCCAGCCGGTCATCACCTCGTCGGCGATGAACAGCACCTTGTGGGCCGCACAGATGGCGTGCATGTCGCGCAGGATTCGCGGCGAATAGATCAGCATCCCGCCTGCGCCGAGCAATAGCGGTTCGACAATGAAGGCGGCAGTGTCTGGCTGGCGACACAAGACTTCGAGCGCATCAAGCGTCGCCTGCTCATGGTCTTCAGCAGGAAACGGCACTGTCGCCGCATCGAACAACAACGGCGTATAGGCCCGGTTGAACACCCCGCGCGCGCCGACCGACATCGCGCCGATGGTGTCGCCGTGGTAAGAATGCTCCATCACGACGATCCGGCTGCGCGGCTCGTCAATATTGGCCCAGTAACCCAGCGCCATCTTCAGCGCGACCTCGACGGCGGTAGAACCCGAGTCCGAGAAAAACACATAGGGCAGCCCGAGCAACGCCACCAGTTGCGCCGCCAGACGTTCGCCCGGTTCGTGCGTCCACCCGGCAAAGATCAACTGATCGAGCTTGCCCGCCTGCTCGGCAATCGCCGCGACAATGCGCGGGTGGCAGTGGCCGTGGGTTGTTACCCACCAGCTCGAAATCGCATCGATCACCCGGCGGCCATCGGCGGTGTGGAGAATTGCCCCTATCGCATGGGTGATCAGCGGGGCGGGCTCTTCCAGCCCATGCTGGGTGAACGGATGCCAGACGGGAGAGCGGGTCATGCCAGCGCCGCCAAATCGAAATTCGCAGCGAATGCCGCCGCTAATGTCTCCGCGCCGAGTGGATCAATCCAGGGCAGCCGCCCCAATCGCCGGACATTGCCTTCAGCGCAGATCACCCGTTCGCTCTCGGCATTGGCATCACCGATGAAGGCAATCCCAGCCACCGCAACCCCCCGCGCCCGCAGGGCCGCAAGGCTCAAAAGGCTGTGGTTGATTGTGCCGAGCGAGGTCCGCGCTGCGAGCACGACCGGCAGGCCCCACAGGGCAAACAGATCGGCCATCAGGAAACCTGGCCCCAGCGGCACCAGCACGCCGCCCGCACCCTCGATCACCAGCGGGGCGGCGGCATCGGGCTGGGCGGCATCGGGCAGGGCGAGCCGTGCGGGATCGATCGTCACCCGGTCAATCGCTGCGGCCTCATGCGGCGAACAGGCGGTGGTGAGGCGATAGGCTTCGGGCAGCACTGCGCCAGCGCCCAGCCCGGATAGGCGAGCCACCACTTCGCTGTCGCTCTCGCCTTCAAGCCCGGCCTGAACGGGCTTCCAGTAGCGCGCCTGGCAATGCCCGGTGAGCGCGGCGGCGAGCACGGTCTTGCCGATCCCGGTATCGGTGCCGGTGACCACCAGCCGCATTACAGCGCCGCTTTCAGCGCGCTGGCCAGAGCCTCGATCTGATCCTCATCCGCATTCAGCGTTATGACAATCCGCAGCCGCGATGTGCCTTCGGGAACCGTCGGCGGGCGGATTCCGCGCAGGTCAAATCCCTGACTTTGAAGCGCCGTCGCGATTGCCATTGTGCGTGCATCATCCCCCAGCACCAGCGGCAGGATGGGCGAGCCATTACTGACTGCGCCCAGCGGCCCAAGCAGGCGCGTTGCAAGTTCGATGCGGCTGCCTAGCAAATCGCGCAGAGCATCGCCTTCGCGCACCACGCCAATCGCCGCACGGATCACGGCGGCGGTCAGCGGGCTCGGCGCGGTCGAGAAAATGAACCCGCGTGCCCGGTTGATCAGGAAATCGCGCATGATTTTCGGTCCGCACAAAAGCGCGCCTTCGGCCCCCAGCGCCTTGCCGCAGGTGTGCAGCGAAATGATGTTGTCGCGGCTCGGTAAATTGGCGACCAGTCCGCGCCCGAGCGGCCCGCAGATGCCGGTGGCGTGGGCTTCATCGACCAGCAGCACCCCGCCGTGACGCTGCGCGACACCGGCCAGTTCCGCCAGCGGGGCAAAGTCGCCATCCATCGAATAGAGCGATTCAACCGCGATCCACGCTTGCCCTTTGTTGCCCCCAGAGCGCCACGTTTTCAGCGCATTTTCGAAGCCCGTAACATCATTGTGCGGCACCGCGTGATGGCTTGCGCGCGTGAGCCGCAGCCCTTCGTGCATCGAGGCGTGGACCAGTTCATCGTGCAGGACCAGATCGCCGCGCTGCGGCAGCGCCGAAAGCAGCGCCGAATTGGCGGTGTAGCCACTAGCGAAGAACAGGGCCGATTCTGTGCCGACGAATGCCGCCATTTCGGCCTCAAGCGCCTCGTGCTCTTCGCAATTGCCGCGCAGCAGGCGTGATCCGCCCGATCCCACTGCAACCCCGCGATCCAGCGCGGCGCGCGCGGCTTCGGCAAGGCGGCCCGAGGCGGCGAGGCCGAGGTAGTCGTTTGAGGCGAAATCTATGCCCGCGTCGGGGGACAGGCTGCGGAGGCGGCCCATTCGGGCGAGACGGGCGAGATCGGCATGTTGCGCTCCAAAAAGCGCTCCTACTTCAGGCGAAGAGTTGGGCTGGGGTCCATCCCCCCCCTCAGTCGTCCCCCTGAACACGAGGGGGGCAAGAGGGTCATTGTCCTTCAACCTCTCGCCCCGAACAAGGCCGACCCGACCCGCACATGGCTCGCCCCCAGCATCACCGCCGTCTCAAAATCATCGCTCATGCCCATCGACAGGCCAGCTACGCCGTTATCGTCCGCCAGCTTGTCGAGCAGCGCGAAGAACGGCGCGGGTTCGATGCCGAACGGCGGCACGCACATCAGCCCGGCGAGCGGGATTTTTGCCGCGCGCGCCTCCGCCAGCAATCCCGGTAGATCGGCAATCGCGCAGCCGCCCTTCTGTTCCTCAGCGCCGATATTGACCTGCACGAAGCACGGCACCTGCCGCCCCGCCTTGTCCATTGCCCGTGCCAAGGCAATCACCAGCGAAGCCCGATCGAGCGAATGGATCACATCGAACAGCGCCACCGCTTCATCGGCCTTGTTCGATTGTAGCTGACCAACCAGGTGCAGTTCTAACGCGTGATGCACCTCGCGCAGGGCAGGCCACTTGGCTTCAGCCTCCTGCACCCGGTTCTCGCCAAACACCCGCTGCCCGGCGGCGATCAGCGGCACAATATGCGCGGCAGGGTGCGTCTTGCTGATCGCGACCAGCGTGATTTCCGCCGCGCGGCGCTGCGCAATCTGCGCGGCGCGGGCGATGCGGGCGTTAACGTCCGCGAGCAGGGAGGCTGGTTCGCTCATCGCGCGATGCTATAGCGATGCCATGTCGGCGCGCCAGACCTTGATTCCTGCTGTTTGGCTGCTGAGCGATGAGCGGAACGATGCCATGCTCGACCGCGCGCTGATGCACTTGCCGCGCGGGAGCGGTTTCATCTTCCGGCATTATCACTTGCCCGAGGCGGAACGACGCGCGCGGTTTCAGGTCGTCGCTCGCCTCGCACGGGCGCGGGGGCATGTGGTGGTGCTCTCGGGCGGTGCCGACAAGGCGCGGCGGTGGGGGGCTGATGGCGCCTATGGGCCTGCGCGCAGCCTTTCACGCGGCCCCGCCTGCCTGCGCCTGATTACCGCCCATTCGCTGCGTGAACTTGTCAAAGCGGGCAGGGCCAATGCGGCGTTGCTGTCCCCGGTCTTTCCCACGCGCAGCCATCCGTGCGGCAAAGTCCTCGGTCCCTTGCGTTTTCGCCTGATTTCGCGGCAGTCGCGGGTGCCGGTGATCGCTCTCGGCGGAATGACTGCTGCGCGCGCAATGGCGCTTGGCGGCCATTCGTGGGCTGCTATCGACGGCCTCACCCGATAAATACGACGAACTGAATCGGCCCGTCGTTCAAGGATTCTTGACGCGGAGTCACCGGAAGGCGCATTAGAGCCAGATGAGGTTAGGTTTATCCACCGTGATTGTCGCTGGAAGCTTCTCGGCAAGGAGCGTCGCGCAGCGCGGGTCGGGAACCCGCACAAGTGACGCGACGCAGTCCGAGGGGCTTCCAGCGACAACCCCGAAGGGGCGGGCCGCTTTTGGCCCCATTCCGCGTCTCGCGTCGATTTAAAAGCAATGGGATAGCTCTATCCACGCGCCGCGAAAAGGGGCCAAATAGGCGCCG
>JANLOZ010000003.1:0-5253 GCA_031366845.1 Novosphingobium sp.
AAGCTGGTTCTCCAAGGCCAGGCTTTCCCCGGAAAAAGCTGACAAACACTGCAACTATTTTGGCGTCATCGCTTCAAACCCGCTCAGCGAATGGCGGCGGAAGGGGTGGATTCACGCCGACGATCCGCGCGGCTGGTTCCAGTGGTATTGCCGCTATTTCATGGGCCGCCGCCACGAGGACGATGCCCGCCAGATCAAGCGCTGGCGCAATTTCGCCCGCCACGCGGCGCAGGTGCGGCTTTACTGCGAACCCGGCGACCCGTTCTGCCGTCCACGCCAACGTCAGGCGCTGCTGCACTGGGCCTATGACAGTCGGCTTATGTGACAGGGAGCGGCGGTGCAAAAGTGAAGGTAAAGCGATAGCGCAGTTTTCTCGCCGGGCCTCCTGCGTAGCGCGACGGCGCAACGTCGGACAGCTCCAGCTCCCGGCCGCGGATCATCAGCGGCTTACCCAGTTCGAGCTGCCGGGTCATCACATGGTTTCCATCACCGATCCGCGCGGTGATGAGAACTCTGCCTGCCCAGATGCATCGTGCATTCATCGGACAGCGGCTGTCCTCGATCACCCTGATCGGCGTAATGCGCAAATCGTTGACACGCGCGGTTTGGCCGAGGCGCACAGTCGGTTGGTATGTCCCGCCTTGATGGGCGAACGCAGGCGTTGAAAGCGCCAGCAACGAGCAGGTGAGAAGTTTCTTGATCATGCTGCGGTTAAAGCATCGGCAAGATGAATGGTTCCGGAATTTGTTGCGCTCGGCTAGGGAGCCGCATGACCTATCAAATCGCCCGGTTGCCGGTGCAATTGTATCTGATCTCACCGCTTGAAGTGAGCCGCGCATTTCCTGATCGCCTTGCCCGCGCGCTTGATGCCGGGCCGGTCGCCGCGTTTCAATTTCGCGTGAAGGGGCTTGATGACCATGCCGCCGCCCTGCTCGCCGAGCCGCTCCATCGGATATGTGCCGAGCGTGATGTCGCCTTTATCATCAACGATTCAATCAGCCTTGCCAAACGACTGGGCGCGGACGGCGTGCACCTCGGCCAGTCCGATGGCGAAGTTGCCGAAGCGCGCGAGCGGCTTGGGCGCGAAGCGCAGATCGGCGTGACTTGCCATGCCAGCCGTGACCTCGCCATGGCAGCGGGCGAAGCTGGGGCCGATTATGTTGCCTTCGGTGCCTTCCATCCCAGCACAACGAAGCCGACAGAACACATTGCTGACGGGGAAATCCTGAACTGGTGGCAAAGCTTTTTCGAGCTGCCCTGCGTTGCGATTGGCGGCATCACCCCAGCCAATTGCCGGGCTCTGGGCGACGCCGGAGCGGATTTTGTCGCGGTGTCTGGCGCGGTATGGAATGGCGATGAAGCCGCCGCTCTGCGCGCGTTTACCGAAGCGCTGGCTTAGCGTTCGTTATTCGAAACGCGAAAAACACAGCGCAGCCTTGTATCGCCGCCACTGACATCAAGTTTGCGCAAGAATCTGTCGGTGACCCGACGAAACTGGGTGCCGTTCATCGGACCAGAGGTCATGATGACCTTGTTCCCGGTGAGCAGATAGATGCCATCGCCCTGCCCGTTACGGTAACTCGAATCATTGATGATGGTAAAATCAGCATCCTGAACATGCAGGCCAGCCGGGCCCGAAGCATCGCCCGGAAGCTCGCAAATAAAATTCCCCCTCGGCAGAATGTCGATCAGGCCGCCGGGAACTGCCCCGGCGGCACCGCTCAGCGTAATCAGGGCAAGGGCGATGAATTTCTTCATGGGTTTGGCGCGTGGCATTCCTCTGATTAGCACGCGATGAACGTTCGCGCCAATGGCCTGACTTGCCCAGCGGGCATCAGCAGGTTAAGGGCGCGTTCCCCGGATATCCGGTTCTTTCTCAAGTCGAGGCTCCCCATGGCAAAGATCAGCGGCGTGGACATTCGTCCGGGCAACATCCTGGAACACGAAAAAGGCATCTGGAAGGTCGCCAAGACCCAGCATACCCAACCGGGCAAGGGCGGGGCGTTCATGCAGGTGGAGATGAAAAACCTGATCGATGGCCGCAAGACCAATGTCCGCTTTCGCAGCCAGGATACAATTGAACGCGTGCGGCTCGATACCAAGGATTTCCAGTTCCTCTATGCCGATGGCGATGATCTGGTTTTCATGGACGTTGAAAATTACGACCAGATCAACCTGGCGTCAGACCTCATCGGTGATGCGGTGGCGTTCCTGCAGGACGGCATGACAGTGCTGCTGGAAATGTATGATGACCGGCCGATATCGGTCCAGCTTCCCGATCAGGTTGAAGCGACGATCGTCGAGGCCGATGCGGTGGTGAAGGGGCAGACGGCTTCATCGAGCTACAAGCCGGCAATCCTTGATAACGGCGTGCGGGTTATGGTGCCGCCGTTTATCGACGCAGGCACGCGCATCATCGTTTCGGTCTATGACCGCGAATATGTCGGCAAGGCGAACTGATCTAAATCATGGCACTTTCTGGCAACATTCGGATCATGGAAAAGGCTGCGCGCAAAGCCGGGCAGCGTTTGCGGCGTGACTTTGGCGAGGTCGAACATCTGCAGGTGAGCCGCAAGGGCCCTGCCGATTTCGTCTCGAAGGCCGATCAGGCATCTGAGCGAACGATCTATGACGAGCTTCTGGCTGCGCGGCCTGATTGGGGCTTTGTCCTCGAAGAAGGCGGCGTGATCGAGGGCGATCCGACCAAGCCACGCTGGATTATCGATCCACTTGATGGCACCACCAACTTTCTCCACGGCATCCCGCATTTCGCAATATCGATTGCGGCGCAGGATCGGCGGCCAGATGGCAATGGCTGGGGCGATATTTTCGCTGCGCTAGTCTATCAGCCAATGACCGATCAATCGTTCTGGGCCGAAAAGAACAGGGGAGCCTGGTTGCAGGACCGTCGGCTTCGGGTTTCTGCTCGGCGGCAAATGGATGAAGCGCTGATTGCAACTGGCATCCCTTTTGCCGGTGCTGGCGATCCCGAAGAGTGGATGGCGATCTATAAAGCAATGGCACCGCAAGTCGCTGGGATACGCCGGTTCGGCGCGGCCTCGCTCGATCTGGCATGGGTCGCCGCCGGGCGCTTTGATGGCTTTTGGGAAAGCGGATTGAAGTCGTGGGACACGGCTGCGGGCTGCCTTCTGGTACGCGAAGCAGGCGGCTTCATCACCGATTGGCGCGGGGTTTCGCAGCCGGTTTGCGATGCACAAGTGCTCGCCGGCAACGATGCGATGCATTCCCGGCTGCACAAGCTGCTGGTTCAGGCGCTCAAAAAGTAACATCCCCTTCTTAACACTGAGCCCACACGCAATATTAACAGATATGCCTCAAGCCTTGCCTCAAGAAAAAGAGGTGAGATCGCACATGCCTATCGGGCCGCATTCAAGCATCATTGCTACTGCATTGCTGATCGGCGGAGTGCCATTGTCTGTGCAAGCGCCAGTTTGGCTCGATATGTCCACTAACGATATGCTCGTTACGAGTGTGGCGGTGGGTGGCGTCTCGCTGACAAACCCAGTGGTAGTTGCAAGTTCGGGTATCTCCGCACGAACAGTCCTCACCCCGCCAGCAAGCCCGAAGCCTCCAGGGCTCATGATAAGCTATTCGCCCGGAAAGTCGCGCGCGCGAATTGAACTAGGAGCACTGGGTGGGGGCCGGATCGATGCTCCAGGCCTCGTCCATCTCGATCTGGGCATGCATTTCTGAAGGGCTGGCCAAAAAGCTCGTCAAGGATCGCCAGCGCCGCAGCAACGGGATCTCGTTACTGAACAGACCAGCCCAGCCAGTCGTCGCCGACCTCGGCCCACCTGCGGATAGTCGTCGTCAGCGATAGTCACGCGGCTTTCGATTGCTCGAAAGCGCGGATATTTGTCAGGTCGTCAAAAATTGCCGCATCAGTGCCGAGATGATCGAGAAGTTTATCGGCGACATTTGAAGAACAACATCGACGCATCCGCCGTCAATGTTCGCAAGGTGCGACCCACGAAAGTCGCTCCCAGAGAGAAGGCCGCGAAACCAGCAGCATAAGATGGGCTGTCCATGTTTGCCGTTGCGTGTCTGGATCGGGTCGCTATAGGCCTGTCGCAACGCGGGCGTGGTGGAATTGGTAGACGCGCGGGATTCAAAATCCCGTTCCGCAAGGAGTGTGGGTTCGATTCCCACCGCCCGCACCATCCGCCCGTAGCATGATCCAAATTCGCCACCACGCGGTGGCGGGATCATGCCAAAGCGGGGTATAGCGGCCCGGAAGGGCAGCAACCCGCTTCCGCAAAATGATGCCGCGAAGCGTCCGGCACGTGGTTTCCAGGTCGGTCCATGGCACCGCCGCCACCCATTTGCGCGCAAAGTCGAGCGTTCGGATGATCGGCGTGGACTGGCTGCTTTGCGACATGATCTTGCGCTGATCCGCAGCGGCAATCATTATCGACTTCTTCACTTGGGTTCTCCCTGGTATTGAAGCTGGGTGCGCCGGCGCATCAGCAGATAGGCGGCGGGGATGATCAGCATCGAGAGCAGGGGGGCGGTGAGCATCCCGCCGATCATCGGCGCGGCGATCCGGCTCATAACTTCGGAACCTGCGCCAGTGCCGATCAGGATGGGCAACAGGCCAGCCAGGATCACCGCTACGGTCATCGCCTTGGGACGAACACGGAGTAGCGCACCCGCGCGAACGGCGGCTTCAACGTCGCTATTTTCTGCCAGCGCCGATTTGAGGTAGATCAACATGACCACGCCAAACTCGGCCGACACCCCTGCCAGCGCGATGAACCCGACGCCGGTGGCAACCGACTGGTTAAACCCCAGCAGATAGAGCAGCCAGACCCCGCCCGTCAGCGCGAACGGCAATGTCGCCATGATGAGCGCGGCCTCGTCCCAGCGCCGGAACGTCGCGTAGAGCAGCGCGAAGATGATGAGCAGGGTCGCCGGGACGACGATCTTAAGGCGCTGTGTCGCGCGTTCGAGGAATTCGAACTGGCCTGTGTAAGCCACGCTGATTCCCGGCGGCAACTTGACCTTCTGCGCCACCGCCCGTTGCAGATCGCCGACTATCTCGGTGAGCGCACGGCCTCGCCCGTCGATATAGACCCATGTGGCAGGGCGGCCATTCTCGCTCCGCAGCATCGGCGGGCCGTTGCTGATCCGAACATCGGCCACCGTCCCCAGCGTGATTTGCTGGCGCGAGGGGGTCAGCACGGGCAGACTGACGATGTCGTCCACGCTGTCGCGGATTTCGCGGGGGTAGCG
>JANLOZ010000008.1:0-1740 GCA_031366845.1 Novosphingobium sp.
CCCGCCTGCGCCCCGGCGCGGTGCTTATGGAAAAGGCCAGGATCGGCAATTTCGTCGAGATCAAAAAGGCGGTGATGGGCAAGGGTGCCAAAGCCAATCACCTCTCCTACATCGGCGACGCCGAGGTGGGGGCGGGGGCAAACATCGGCGCGGGCACGATCACCTGCAATTATGACGGCTATTTCAAGTACAAGACGACAATTGGCGAACGTGCATTCATCGGATCAAATTCATCGCTCGTCGCCCCGGTAAGGATCGGTGCGGATGCGATTGTTGCAGCAGGAAGCGCGGTGACGCGCGATGTCGCCGATGGCGAACTGCGGCTGGTGCGCGCCGAGCAGCTGGTCAAGCCAGGCTGGGCGGATAGGTTCCACGATGCGATGAAGCGAAAGAAGGCGGAGACCAGAAAGGTCTGATCCGGATTTTATTCGTCTTGCAATGATACCATCATATGATATCAATCCCCCATGCGTATTCTCGCCGACCTGCCTGATGATGACATTGCCTGGCTTGATGCTCACGCGGCGGAGCAGGGCACGTCGCGCGCTTCAGTTATCCGCGATGCCATAGCTGCCCACCGCGCCAAACAGAAAGACTGGCTTGAACAGGGTTTCGGCCTGTGGACACGCTATGGGCAGGGGGCTGATGGTGCCGAATATGAGGCGGAAATCCGAAAGGCCTGGGACACCGGCGATCATGGGGCTGACGCGTGAGCGAGGCTTTTTTCGATACCTCGATCGTTATCGACACGCTCTCCGGCCACCATTTCGCCATGGCTGAACTGCGCCGGGTTGCGCGGCCGTGGATCAGCCGGATCACCTGGCTTGAGGTTATGGCGGCGGTTCCCGGTGATGCCCGAGATGAAACCGAGGGCTTCCTCGCGCACTTTGCCATCTGCGAAGTTACGCCCGAGATTGCCAAACGCGCCGCAACGATGCGTGTGACCCGGCCATCGCTCAGCCTGCCTGCGGCGCTGGTATTTGCCTCGGCGCAGGACCATGGGGCGATTCTGGTCACCCGAAATACAAAGGATTTTCCGGCAAATGCGCCGGGCATCCGCGTTCCCTACACCTGAATTTGAGAGGCAGACCGGCGCATGTGCGGCATTATTGGAATAGTCGGCAAGGATGACGTGGCGCAGCGACTGGTCGAAGGTCTGCGCCGCATGGAATACCGCGGCTATGACAGTGCGGGGGTTTGCACAATGTTTGACGGTGAACTGGTGCGGCGGCGTGCACCGGGAAAGCTCAGCAACCTGGTACTTGAACTCGCCCGTGACCCAGCGCCCGGCACCACCGGCATCGCCCACACCCGCTGGGCCACCCACGGCGCACCTACTGCCGCAAATGCCCACCCCCACGCCACGGCCGAACTGGCGCTGGTCCACAACGGCATTATCGAGAACTTCCGCCAATTGCGCGAGGAACTCACCGCGCGCGGGCGGACTTTTGAAAGCGATACCGATACCGAAGTGATCGCACATCTGGTGTCTGAACAGGTCGAGGCCGGGTTTTCTCCGCAAGACGCGGTCAAAGCGGTGCTGCCACAACTGCGCGGGGCCTTCGCGCTAGCCATCGCGTTTCGGAGCCATCCGGAAATGCTGATCGGCGCGCGATTGGGATCGCCGCTGGTCGTCGGATATGGGGATGGAGAGACCTATCTGGGCTCCGACGCGCTGGCGCTGGCCCCATTGACGCAGCAGATTTCCTATCTCGATGAGGGCGATTGGGTTGTCATAAC
>JANLOZ010000068.1:0-6842 GCA_031366845.1 Novosphingobium sp.
CCCAGATCAGGCCCCACCGTGCGTTCCTCAATCACCTTGAGATCGACCGGCAGCGCGCCCGATGCCAGCGAAATCGCCAGCTGATTGGCGCTTTTTGCGTTAAAACTGCCAGTAATCTGCGCGGTGCCGCCAAGGATCGGCTCGTTGATGTTGGGCGCTGAAATCACCTTGTCATCGAGGATGATGGCGAACGGCTTGCCGACATTTTCGGTGGTGAGCTTGGCAAATTTCGCTCCGCCTTCGGAATCGAAGGTAATCGAAACGGCAGCCTCATTGGTCCGTGAATCGTTGGTCGCTTGCGCGTTGGTCAGCTTGTCACCGCGAATGCCGCCGAGTTTATGCACGGCAACGTTGGTGAGGCCAAAGCACGATTTCACTTCGGTACAGGTAAGTATCTGGCTTCCCGGAGGGACAATGCCCGAAGCCAGATCCTGCGGTGTTACTGACATGTCGACCAGTTTGAATTCCAGCCGCGCGGTCTGGCCGAGCTGCTCCTTCAGATCCTTGGGGTCCTTGAGCCCCGGAACCTGCACCAGAATGCGCTGGTCACCCTCCCGGATAATCGTCGGCTCGCGCGTGCCCATCTTGTCGATGCGGGTGCGAACGACTTCAACCGCAGAATCCATCGCCTGGTTGATCGCCTGATTGATCCCGCTGGTGGTTGGGGTAAGCGAAATGCGTGCCCCTTCGACAACCTGGAAATCCCAGTCACGCGCGCCCGAATGTCCGTTGATCAGCGGCTGCAGCACTTCGCGCGCAGCATCGATCTGCGATGGATCGGCGAGCAGAAAATCCACCCGGCCGCTTTTGGTCGAAATGTCACCGATGCGGATTTGCGGATCAGCCCGGCGCAGCTTTGCGCGGACGTCCTCTTCCATCGTATCGAGCCGCTGGCGGCGCACCTGATCGGGGTTGGCTTCGAGCAGGATATGACTGCCGCCAGCAAGATCGAGCCCAAGGTTGATCATCGGCTTAGGCAAGAATGCCGGCCAGTTCACCCCGGCGAGCGATGTCAACGACGGCAGCGCGGCCACCATCGCCAGCGCCGCAATCGCCCAATAGACTATCTGTTTCCAGCGCGGAAAATCGAGCATTGGTCTTGTCCCCGCCGGATCAGTCGTTCGCGGCTTTGCCGGTGGTTGAAACCACATCGGAAAGCGTTGAGCGCACCGCCTTCACCTTGACGTTCGGCGCAAGTTCGATTTCGGCGTAGTTTTCATCGATCTTGATGACCTTGCCCACCAGGCCGCCGCCGGTAACCACCTGATCGCCCTTTTTAATTCCGGAAATCTTGGTGCGATGCTCCTTCTGCTGGCGCATCTGCGGGCGCAGGATCAGGAACCAGAAGATCACCCCCATAAACAGCAGCGGCGCGAACGAGGCCCAGGCTGGAGGGCCGCCTGCGGCGCCAGCACCCGAAGCGAGGAGCGAAAGCTTTGCGCCTGTGATATCTGCGGTCATGTCTGGGAATCTGCTTTCGTTTGAGCCGGTTCGGGGGGTTCAAGCGGGGGGCGCAAATGCTCCCCCTCGGCTCGAAACCACGATTGGCGCGCGGGTTAGCAGCAAAGATGGGGCGAGGCAACGCGGGCGGCAAGCCACTGTTGCGCCGAATCTACAGCGCCGCCCAACTGTGCCGCCCAACTCTGCCGCGCAAGCTTTTCACACCGCTTGCATCCGCCCCCCCCGATGCCTATAGGCGCGGCCTTCGGGTGTCGTGCAATGCCGCGCCCGACCGGTCGGGACGTAGCGCAGCCTGGTAGCGCATCACACTGGGGGTGTGGGGGTCGGAGGTTCGAATCCTCTCGTCCCGACCAATTTTCTCAAAAGCTTTTTCATGCCATGCGCCAAGTTGGCGTCCTTCCCGCAATTCAGTTGGATAATCCATTTTCCTACACAAACCAATTTGGTTACATGGACGGTTTTTCACAGGAGAAAACGCTCATGGCACTGCTCGACGCCATACTTGGCCCGATTACTTCGATCATCGACAAGGTGATCCCTGATCCCAAGGCGCGCGATGCGGCTAAGCTGGAATTGCTCAAATTGCAGGGCTCGCAGGAGATGAACCTGCTGCAGACCCAGCTTTCCGCGATAGTCGCCGAGGCCAATTCGCACGACCCGTGGACCAGCCGCGCGCGGCCCAGTTTTCTTTATGTGATGTACACGATGATCCTGTGGGCGCTGCCCATGGGGCTGCTTGCCGCCTTCCGACCCTCTGCTGCGGCGAACATCGCCAAGGGCATGAACGCCTATCTCGGCGGACTGCCAGAGCCGCTTTATGCACTGTTTGGCACCGGCTACCTTGGCTACACCGCCGCACGCCAGTGGGGGAAAATTTCGGGCAGCGACAAGTAAGCTGGCCGTCGGTTAGAATTCAGTAACTGCTCAAGCGTTATGGGTGTGGCTGGCGGTCACTTTGGCCGCCAGTCACACCCGAGAGCAGCACGCCAATGAACAAGATCCAGCTAACCTCCGCCAAGCTTGCGCTCGCCATTGGCGGCGCCTTGCTGGTTTCGGCCTGCTCGAGCAGCAGCGGCGATATCGACGAAAAGCTCCAGCGCGCCGAACAGGCAGCGCAGCGCGCTGAAGCAGCACAGGCGAAAGCCGAAACAGCCGCGCAGAAATCGGCGACATTCGGCGCGCACACCGGTGCCACCGTTGTCCATGAACCCGAAGTTCAGCCGCCAGGCTATCGCGAAGATGCCAAGTCGCAGCCCGACAACGTTTCGGCTGGCAGCGATCCGAAGCCGGATAATCCCAACAGCTAAGCGGCGCGTGATACACTGACGTTTAAGCGGCTCTGACCTGCTCCGGTTTTTCTCAGTTCGGCTGAATCAGCCACTAAATTCACCTCTGCCCTTGCCAGCCCCATCGCTGCGGCGATAGGGCGGTCAGCTTAACTGATGGTATGAGGTCCGCATGGGCGAAGAACGAGGCGCGTCACCGCGCCGGGGCAAAATGAGTGTCGATACCGCGCTGGTGCGCGAATTGGCAGAGATGCTGGCCGAAACCGGCCTAACCGAGATTGCGGTTGAGGACGGTGATCGCAAGATCAAGGTTTCGCGTGGCGGTAGCGGCGCGCCGGCAACCTATGCCGCTGCCCCTGCTCCAGCCGGGCATCCACCCACCGCCCCGGCTGAAAGCGCCCACACTGCCAAGCCCGCCACCACCGATGCGCTCAAATCGCCGATGGTTGGCACGGTCTATCTCGCCGCCGAACCCGGCGTCCCCGATTTCATCACTATCGGCAAGCAGGTCAAGGTTGGCGATACCCTGCTGATCATCGAGGCGATGAAGGTGATGAACCCGATCACCGCGACCAAAGCCGGAACGGTAAGCGCCATCCTCGTTGAAAACGCGCAGCCGGTTGAATACGACCAGCCGCTCGTCGTGATTTCCTAGGGGCGCGCGCCGCACATGGGAATCTCCCGCCTGCTGATCGCCAACCGCGGCGAAATCGCACTGCGCATCCACCGCGCCGCGCACGAAATGGGGATCGAGACGGTCGCGGTGCATTCGACCGCCGATGCCGATGCCATGCATGTGCGGCTGGCCGACCATGCGGTGTGCATCGGGCCGCCGCCTGCGCGCGACAGCTACCTCAATGTCGCGGCAATCATCTCGGCGGCCGAAGTTACCCACGCCGATGCGATCCATCCGGGCTATGGTTTCCTGTCAGAAAATGCCCAGTTCGCCGAGATTGTTGAATCGCACGGCATCACCTGGATCGGCCCCAAGCCCGAACACATCCGCACGATGGGTGACAAGATCGCCGCGAAACGCACGGCGGGCGCGCTGGGGCTTCCGCTGGTCCCCGGATCGGACGGTGCGATCAGTGAAATCGGCGAGGCAAAGAAGATTGCCGAGGCGGCGGGCTATCCGGTAATCATCAAGGCGGCTTCGGGCGGCGGCGGGCGCGGGATGAAAGTCTGCACCGGGCCGGACGAACTTGAAACGCTGATGCAGCAGGCGGGGAGCGAGGCAAAGGCGGCGTTTGGCGATGCCACGGTCTATCTCGAAAAATACCTCGGCAACCCGCGCCACATCGAATTTCAGGTGTTCGGCGACGGTAAAGGTAATGCCATCCATCTGGGTGAGCGCGATTGTTCGCTCCAGCGCCGCCACCAGAAAGTGCTCGAAGAAGCCCCTTCCCCTGTAATCAGCCCCGAGGTGCGCGCGCAGATGGGCGGCATCGTCGCCAAAGCCATGGCCGACATGGCCTATCGCGGCGCGGGGACCATCGAGTTCCTGTGGGAAAACGGTGAATTCTACTTCATTGAAATGAACACCCGGCTGCAGGTTGAACATCCGGTGACCGAGGCGATCACCGGGGTCGATCTGGTGCGCGAACAGATCCGCATTGCCGATGGCAAGCCGCTCTCAGTCGCGCAGGAAGATATTGAATTCAAAGGCCACGCCATCGAATGCCGGATCAACGCCGAAGACCCTTGGAACTTCACCCCCTCACCCGGCCTCGTCGAAAGCTACCACGCGGCGGGCGGCATGAACGTGCGCGTCGATAGCGGACTTTACGCCGGATACCGCGTGCCGCCGTATTACGATTCGATGATCGCCAAGCTGATCGTCTCCGGCCGCACCCGCGAAGGCTGCATCATGCGGCTAAAGCGCGCGCTGGAGGAGATGGTGATCGGCGGAATAAAGACCTCGATCCCGCTGCATCAGGCGCTGATGAAGGATGCGGATTTCATCAATGGGGACTATACGATCAAGTGGCTGGAGGAATGGTTGGCTCGGCGGGAGGGGTGATTTTGCGAAGTGGCTTGGGATTATCGTTCTGGTAGTTCAATTGCCGGTCCTATTCATCGCGTTTATGTTTACCGTACTAGCAACGGTGCAAAATGGTCGAGGGTCGTCGCTGGTCTTGGCTTTGGCCGTGCTTATCGCTGTCTGTACCGTTAGCACTATTCGCAATCTGTTTTATGGCCAAGTCGGGACACCGATTGAGCAAGGCATGGCGGTTGTTGCGTTCATCCCGCCGATAGTTCTTGCCTATGTCTTCGCAAGGTAGAGTTGATCAGTCCGTTAGGCAGAAATGATGCGCTTCTTGCTATTCCGCCACAACACCACCGCAAACAGCACGGCAAACACATGCAGCGCCGGGAAGGCGAACAGCCCGAGGTGATAGCTGCCCGTCGCGTCCTTGGCGTAACCGAAGGCAAATGGGAGCAGGAACACGCCCATGTTGGCGACCGAAGAGATCGCCGCCGCGCCGATAGCGAGGCGTCGGCTCCGTAGCACATCGGTCCATAGCGCGGCCTGCGCGGTGGACTGCATTCCGCGCCCGATCTGCGCGATGATAAACGCCGCCGCGACGATCTGCGGCGATGGCGCCAGCGCGATCACCAGATAGCCTGCGGTATCGATCACCAGCGCAATGATCAGTGCGGAATAGCGCTCGCCGCGCCGGTCAGTAATCCAGCCGGTGAGGAACATAGTGATCGCGCCCAGCATGCCACCAAAGAAGATGATATTGCTCACTTCTGGCAGCTTCCAGCGGGTGACTTCCATCATGATTTTCGGGGCCGACAGCAGGAAGGTCGTGCTGGTGGAAAGCGTGACGAGGTAAATCAGCGTCAGCAACTGCACCCGCCGGTCTTTCAGGATCGAGAGGAAGGCATGCGGGGAGTGATCTTCATGCGCAGCAGGGTGATCGTCCACTGCTGCCTTCAGCGCGGTGCGCTCGTCATCGGTCAGCCATTGCGCCTTATCGGGCGAATCTCGCAGCCAGATCAGCACGCCTAACCCGATCAAAGCCGCTGGCAGCCCCTCGATCAAGAATAGCCATTGCCAGCCGCGCAAGCCAAATGTTCCGTCGAGCCCGAGCAGCGGCACCGAAACCCCGCCCATCACCATAACCGCCAGCGGGTTGGCGAGGTAGAACAGGCCCACCGCCCGCCCGCGCTGGCGCGTCGGGAACCAGGTCGAGAGGTAATAGATTACGCCGGGAAAGAAGCCGGCTTCACACAGCCCCAACAGGAAGCGCATGGCGTAGAACTGCATCGGCGTGCGCACGAACATCATCGCAGCGGCAATCAGCCCCCACATGATCATTATCCGCGCCAGCCATGTTCGCGCACCAAAACGCACCAGCAGGGCGTTGGACGGGATTTCAACCAGCGAATAGGCGAGATAAAACAGCCCCGCGCCAAAGCCATAGATCGTATCGGTGAACCGCAGATCGACGTTCATCTGCGTCGAGGCAAAGCTAACGTTGACCCGGTCCATATAAGCCAGCAGATAACCAATGCCGAGCAGCGGCAGGATGCGCCACCCCGCCTTGGAGACGGCGCGGGAAAGCGGGCTAACAGTGGCTTCGTTCACTCAATTTTCCCCGCTCTGAAACTACATACCCCCCAAACCGTTCGTCCTGAGCTTGTCGAAGGGCTGCTTTTCCTTCGTGCGGCTGTGTGTGAGGCCCGAAGTAAAGGACAGTGCTTCGACAAGCTCAGCATGGACGGGTCCGGTTCAGATTTCGCGCGTTATGATCCAAGTCTTACTCCAACGGCACGCCGGGCAGCAGCTTTGCCGTGCGGATCGTCAGGCTGGTTTTGACGCTCGCCACGTTCGGCGCAGGCGTCAGCTTGCTGGTGAGGAATTCCTGGAAGCTTTGCAGATCGCGGCTGACGATCTTGAGAATGAAATCAATCTCGCCGTTGAGCATGTGGCATTCGCGCACCTCGGCCAGCCCCTTCATGTGGTCCTCAAACTGGCGCAGCGCATCTTCGGCCTGACTTTTAAGGCTGACCATGGCGAAAACGGTGATGGCAAAGCCCAGTTTCGCGCCATCGAGCTCGGCGTGGTAGCCTTTGATAACCCCCGCA
>JANLOZ010000085.1:0-28032 GCA_031366845.1 Novosphingobium sp.
GGCTTGGCGTTGATCAGATCGTTCGGCATCACGGTCGAAACATCGACCGAGCTCATCCGCTCCTTCACCGCACGTTCCATGCGCAGCAGGCCGACGCGGTACTGGTTTTCCAGCAGCTCGCCCACCGAGCGGACGCGCCGATTGCCGAGGTTATCGATATCATCGACCTCGCCCTTGCCGTCCTTCAGATCGACCAGTTCCTTGACCACGGCGAGGATATCCTCGGTGCGCAGCGTGGTGATCGTATCTTCGGCATCAAGCTGAAGCCGCATGTTGAGCTTGACGCGGCCAACTGCGGAAAGGTCATAGCGGTCACCATCGAAGAACAGGCCTTCGAACAGCGCTTCCGCCGTTTCACGCGTCGGCGGCTCGCCGGGGCGCATCACGCGGTAGATGTCTGACAGCGCATGGTCACGATCGGGTGACTTGTCTGCCTGCAGCGTATTGCGGATCCAGGGCCCCGTGGTGACGTGATCGATATCGAGCAGTTCGAGCTGATCGATCCCGGCCTTTTCGATAGCATCAAGGTTCTCGGGCGAAACCTCGTCACCAGCTTCGATGTAAATGCGGCCCGTCGACTCATCGATCATGTCATTCGCCGCATAACGACCGAAAATTTCCTCGGTCGGAATCAGCAATTCCTTGAGCCCGTCCTTCTCGGCCTTGTTGGCTGCGCGCGGGCTGATCTTCTGACCGGCCGGGAAAACCGCTTCGCCGGTCTTGGCATCGACGATGTCAAAAGTGGGCTTGCTGCCGCGCCATTGATCGACGACGAAAGGCACGCGCCAGCCGCCTTCACCGCGGTTCCACATCACGCTCTGGTAGAAGTGGTGGAGGATTTCCTCGTCACCCAGCCCCAGCGCGTGCAGCAGTGCGGTGACCGGCAGCTTGCGCTTGCGGTCAATACGCACATTGACGATGTCCTTGGCGTCGAATTCAAAATCGAGCCACGACCCGCGATAGGGGATCACACGGGCAGCAAACAGATACTTGCCCGACGAATGAGTCTTGCCGCGATCATGATCGAACAGCACGCCCGGCGAACGGTGCATCTGTGAAACGATCACGCGCTCTGTGCCGTTGATGAAGAAGGTGCCATTCTCGGTCATGAGCGGCATATCGCCCATGTAAACGTCCTGCTCCTTGATATCGAGCACCGACCGGGTTTCGGTTTCCGAATCGACTTCGAACACGATCAGCCGCAGCGTTACCTTCATCGGCGCCGCATAGGTGATGCCGCGCTGGCGGCATTCGGTCACATCGAACTTGGGATCTTCGAGTACATAATGAACGAAGTCGAGCTCGCTGGTGCCGGCAAAATCGCGGATCGGAAAAACCGAACGCAGCGTCTTTTCGAGCCCGGAAACATAGCCGGTCGAAGGATCAGAGCGCAGGAACTGCTCATAGCTTTCGCGCTGAACCTCGATCAGGTTGGGCATCTGCACAACTTCGTGAATATCGCCGAAGATCTTGCGGATACGCCGTTTTGCCGAGTTGCGGCTGTGATTGGTGGAAGCCGCAGTAGCGGCCTGAGCCTTCTTCGCCATGAGGGGATTTTGCCTCTTTGCTCTAAGTGCCGGAATGCATCCGGCGGGAAAATATCGGTCTGCGCAGACGGCAACAGGCAACGCGAAAAACCGGGCACAGGTCACCCCATCGGGGAGCCCCAGCCCTCAGCCAGATCACGTCGCATGAAAACCCGAACCGCTTCCTTCCCGGGTAGCCCCTGCGCACGGGCCACCTTGCTCGAAGCGTCGAGCGAGGGGCGCATATAGGGATGAGGGGGGCAGGTGTCAAATGGGCGTGGGCAGAAATTTGCTCGACAAATTATAACGCGGAGGTTATGAGGCGGTATGGCATGGACGGTAGCTAACCATGACGCTTTTGATCCTGAGTTCGAGGCTTTGCCCCGTGCGGTTAAGCTTGAACTGCTGGTCGCCACTGGCCTGCTTGAAATCCATGGCCCAGCGCTGGGACGGCCTTATGCCGATACCCTGAGCGGGGCGAAGCATGCAAATATGAAGGAACTCCGATTCAATGCCGATGGCGGAGTTTGGCGGGTAGCCTTTGCGCTTGATCCCCAACGGGAAGCAATCATTCTTGTAGCTGCGGACAAAAGCGGAGTGGCGCAAAAGCGGTTCTACAAGAACTTGATAGCCAAGGCCGACAAACGCTTTGATGATCATCTCGATAATTTGAAAGGGAACTGATATGGGACGCAGCCGGCAAGAGATTATGGACAGCCTGCCCGCCGAAGATCGCATGGCTGTAGAAGTCCGAACTGCCGAACTCCACAGCGAGATTGAAGGCCTCAAAGCCTTGCGCAAACTCGCCAAGCGCAGTCAGGAACAGATCGCGCAAGGCCTTGGGGTCAAGCAGCCTGCTGTGCTCAAGATTGAGCGTCAGACCGACCTTTACCTTTCCACCCTGCGCCGTTTCGTCGAAGCAGCAGGCGGAACGCTGGAACTGCGGGTTGAACTTCCCGGCACGGGGGTGCTGCGCCTGACCGGCATGGGCGAACTGAACGCGGCGGGTTGAAATCCCTGCCATTGCTTGTTCCCAAGGCGGGCGCTTAGCCCCTCAAAACAGACCGGGAATCAACCGCCAGCGCACCTTCGTCATATAGTCCGCATATTTCGGATCCTGCGAAAGCACGTTTTCCTCGGCCTTGATCCGCAGGATCTGCGCCCACCAGCCGATGGCGTAGAGCACCAGGTTAACCGGCATGAACATCAGCAGCAAAAACGCCAGGTGGATAATCGCATAGCCCGCATACATCGGGTGGCGCACGAACCGGTAAGGCCCGGCGATTTTGACCCCGCGATTGGCTGCGGCAACACCAAAGCTGCGGCGCAGGATCAGTTTGGCCCAGAGCTGGAACAGATTACCGATGATGAACAGCGCGATCCCGACCTTTTCGAGCGACGGCACCAGCATTACGCCGGGTACCACCAGCATCGGCGCGGCGGTGGCGGTTACTGCGAGCAGCCAGTCTCCCAGCCGCATGGTGATCGCCTGCGTTGGCCGGCGGAAAACCGTGAAGATCATGATTGCCGTTTCAGAGATCAGCAACAGCCAGGCATCGGGATTGAACGAGTTCAGCACCCGCTGCACCAGCCACACCCACAACAACGCAATCACCACCTGCTCGAGCCGGTCAGCCCGCGCCGGCGTGAGCCATGTCGGCTGCTTTGTTTCAGCGATAGCAGTCATGAAAGTTCCCTTGCGTGAAAACACATGGGCGTGGGTGCCAGAACAGGGTTAACAAAGGGTTATATGACGGCGCATTTGCCCGTCCTTTTGCGCTTCCCGCCAAACATCTGTTTCAACCCTTGTCACGGTCCTGTAATAGCAATGCAGCACAAGCCGCGCTGGCAAATTGCAGGCGCGGGGCATATGCAACAATTGGAGATCGAAAGCCCGGCGATGGCGCGCGCTTCGGACAAACCCCTGTTCTTCAACCGCGAGCTCTCCTGGCTGGCGTTCAACCACCGCGTTCTCGATGAAGCACGGCGGGTGGACTATCCGCTGCTTGAACGGCTGCGCTTCCTGTCGATCTCTGGAAGCAATCTTGATGAATTCATGACGGTCCGCGTCGCCGGGCTTGCGGGGCAAGTGCGGAGCAAGATTGAGGACCTGTCGATCGATGGCAAAACGCCGTCACAGCAGATTGCGGATTTGAAGGAAGCCGTGAGCCAGCTGGTCACTGCGCAGCAGCAGTGCCTTGGTGAACTGGCGGTGTTGCTGGCTGAGCAGGACATTGTGCTTATTGGCAACGAGCCGCTTAATGCCGACGAGGCGCGATGGCTCGCTGACTATTTCCTTGAACACATAATCCCGGTGATTACCCCGCAGGCGATTGATCCGGCGCACCCGTTCCCGTTCATCGCCAATCAGGGGCTTGGTCTGATGGTTTCGCTTGAACGCCTGAGCGACGGCGCGGCGGTGACCGAAATGGTCCTGATCCCCGCCGCCCTGCCGCGCTTTGTTCGTTTGCCCGGACAACCCGCCAAGTGGATCGCGATTGAGGAAGTGATCCGCAGGCAGGCTGAACTGCTGTTTCCGGGTTTCCGCATCCTCGGCAGCGGCGCGTTCCGGGTTCTGCGCGACAGTGACCTTGATATCGAGGAGGACGCCGAAGACCTCGTCCGCTATTTCCGCACCGCGATCCAGCGGCGACGTCGGGGCAAGCTGATCCTGCTGCAGATGGAGCAAGGCTTCGATCCCGCCGGCGAAGCGCTGCTGCGCGACAAGCTTCACCTCGATCATGCTTTCGTGCTCAAGACCGCCGGGCTGATCGATATCAGCGGGCTTGCGGTGCTGGTTGATCAGGCGCGGCCCGATCTCAAGTTCGAACCCTATTCGCCGCGCTATCCCGAGCGCCTGCTCGAACATGATGGCGATTGCTTTGCAGCGATCCGCGCAAAGGACATCATCATCCATCACCCCTATGAGACTTTTGAAGTGGTGGTAGATTTTCTGCGGCAGGCGGCATCTGATCCGGATGTCGTCGCGATAAAACAGACACTTTATCGCGCGGGCAAGCAGTCCGCCGTGATCGCCGCGCTGATCGCCGCTGCCGAGGCGGGGAAGTCGGTTACTGCGGTGGTCGAACTGAAGGCCCGGTTTGACGAGGAGCAGAATCTGCTGTGGGCAAGCCAGCTTGAGCGCGCCGGGGTTCAGGTGATCTACGGCTTTGTCGAATGGAAAACCCACGCCAAGGTATCGATGGTGGTGCGGCGCGAGGATGGCGGCTACCGGACTTATTGCCACTTCGGCACCGGCAATTACCACCCGATCACCGCGCGGGTTTATACTGATCTCAGTTTCTTCACCGCTGATCCGCAAGCCGCCAGGGACGCGGTGCAGCTGTTCAATTACATCACCGGCTATGTCGAACCTAAGGATTGCACGTTCCTGTCAATCTCGCCAATCGCGCTGCGCAAGTCACTTTTCGCCTCTATCGACGCCGAGATTGACAACGCCGTGGCCGGAAAGCCGGCGGCGATCTGGGCCAAGCTCAACCAGCTCACCGACAAAGACCTGATCACCCGGCTCTATCGCGCGAGCAGTGCCGGGGTGAGCATCAGGCTGGTGGTGCGCGGGATTTGCTGCCTGATACCGGGATTGCCGGAAATTTCAGACAACATCATTGTCAAATCAATCATCGGCCAGTTTCTTGAGCACAGCCGGATCTGGGCCTTTGGCTGCGGCGCGGCCTTGCCCAACCAGAAAGCCCAGGTATTTATTACCTCAGCCGACGGCATGACGCGCAACTTCGAGCGGCGCGTCGAAGTTCTGGTGCCGATCCGTAACCCCACCGTGCACGATCAGGTGCTCGATCAGGTGATGGTCGCCAACCTTATCGACACCGAACAATCGTGGCTGCTTGACAGCGCTGGCGGCTATCGCCGGATGGAAAAGGGCGAGGAACCGTTCAACCTCCACCGTTATTTCATGACCAACCCTTCACTCTCGGGCCGCGGTGCGGCATTGGCGAGCGGCAGGAAAGTACCCAAGCTCGCGCTGCGCCGGGCTGCGCGTCGCCGAGAGGTCAAGGCCTGAAGCGCTGAGGAGTTGCCATGCCGATTGCCGCCGCCAAAGTTCAGGCGGAGTTCGTTCCCCAAAGCGCGATCATCGATATCGGTTCGAACACCGTGCGGCTGGTGATCTATGCCGGACCAGCCCGCGCTCCCACAGTAATTGTCAACGAGAAGGTCTCGGCCAAGCTGGGGTCCGGCGTGGCGGAGACTGGCATGCTGCCGAAAAACGGGGTGCAGACTGCGCTGGCTGCCTTGCGCCGCTATCAGGCCTTGCTGACCGCTTCCGGTGTGGATGCGGTTGAGGTCGTCGCCACCGCGGCGGTGCGTGATGCCGAAGATGGGCCGCAATTCCTCGATCAGATCAGGGCAATCGGCTTTCATCCGCGCCTGCTTTCCGGCGAGGAAGAAGCCGAAACCAGCGCCATGGGCATTCTTGCTGCCTTTCCGGGAGCCAGCGGCGTGGTCGCCGATCTGGGCGGTGGCAGTCTGGAACTGATCGATATCGACGGAAAGAACTGCTCGCACGGCGTCAGCATGCCGTTTGGCACCCTGCGACTCCCGGCCCTGCGAAAAGATGGCCCCGAGCAATTCAACCATATCGTTGCCAATGCGCTCAAACGGGCTGATTGGGAGGCCGAGCCCGGCACCACACTCTATCTGGTGGGCGGTTCACTGCGCGCTTTTGCGCGCCACGTCATGGCGGGGCTCGACTGGCCGATCAGCGACCCGCACGGGTTTGGCATCGATGCTTCAGAAGCGGTCCGGCTGGCCGACGGGCTGGCCGCCGGAACGCCTGACCCGATGCAGAAGAAAGCCGGGCTATCGGGATCACGGCTGGCAAGTCTGCCCGATGCGGCGGCGCTGCTGTCAATTTTGATCACCAGCATCAAGCCGGACAGGATCATATTCTCGTCATGGGGGCTGCGCGAGGGACTGCTCTATCAAGGCCTCAACCCCGCTTCGCGCGCTTCTGATCCGTTTGAAGCCGTTTTAAGTGCCTTTGTGCGCCGTTGTGGCGCGGACCCCGATCTGCCCGGAAAGATCGCCGCGTGGTCCGCGCCAATCGTATCGGGCAAACCGGAAGCCGGGCGCGAGCGCCTGCGTCTTGGCGCGATAGGCCTGGCGCTCGCCGCAGCGAGCCTGGAACCAAACCTGCGCACCGCCCATTCGGTCGACTGGGCGCTTGGCAAACGGTTCGTCGGCGTCTCACCCAAAGAGCGGATCATGCTGGCAGCGGCGATGCTGGCCAATGCGGGCAAGCTTTCGGTGCCCGAAAGTTGGCGCGCAATTGCCTCGGCTGATAGTCTGCGCGAGGCCCATGCCTGGGGTCTGGCCGCGCGCCTCAGCCGCCGGTTCTGCGGAAATTTCCCTGCCGCGCTTCAGCAAAGCGCGCTGGTGATTGAGGGCGACACGCTCACCCTGCAAGTCGACCCCGCCTGCGCCGCGCTGGTCAATGACAGCGTCCAGCGCCGCCTGAAGCAGCTCGCGGATCTGCTCGGCCTTGGCTCCAGCGTCAGGATCGCCGCCACAAATCCTTGACAACGGCCTAGCCGCTGCTAATTGCCCGCCCCGACCAGTGATCCGAAAGGCTCGCCGGTCATCCGTCCGAGACCGCTGCTGAAGCTTGCTTCTTAATTCGCAGCCTAGACGGGGAAACGAGAATTTCCGGTCCCCTGCTCGCATGAGCGCGGTTCCTCTCCTGTGTGGTCCCATCGATTTGGGGCAGCAGCTCCTTCCCCCCTCAACGGACTCGCCCCGGGTGCTCGCAAGCGCCCGGGACAACGTAGCCGGTCGTTGCGGGGTTCGCCCCCTTGCGGCCATAGTGAAGGAGTTAGGCATGGATCGTTCGCAGAAATCCGATTCGGTCGCATCCCTCAACGCGGTCTTTAACGAGGCGGGCGTGGTGGTCGTCACCCGCAACCTCGGCATGTCGGTGGCTCAGTCCACCGTCCTGCGCACGAAGATCCGTGAAGCGGGCGCGACTTACAAGGTTGCGAAAAACCGTCTTGCCAAGCTTGCCATCAAGGACACGAACTACACGGGCCTGGCTGATTTGCTCAGCGGGCCAACCGCCCTTGCCTCTTCGGCCGATCCGGTCGCGGCAGCAAAGGCTATCGTAGAGTTCGCCAAGACCAACGATAAACTGGAAATCGTTGGTGGTTCGATGGGTACGCAGGTTCTCACCCCCGAAGGTGTCAAGGCGCTAGCCTCGCTGCCCTCGCTGGATGCCCTGCGCTCTACCCTTATCGGGCTGGTTCTGGCGCCAGCAACGAAGATCGCTCAGCTCACCACCGCACCTGCGGCGAAGCTGGCGCGCGTTTTCGGCGCTTATGCCGCGGCTGCTTGAACAGACAATCTGATCAATTTTTCCGGAGCATTTTCTCCGGCCACACAATTGGAGTGATAAATCATGGCTGACATTGCCAAGCTTGTTGAAGAACTATCGAAGCTGACCGTCCTTGAGGCGGCTGACCTTGCCAAGGCGCTCGAAGAAGCATGGGGCGTTTCTGCTGCCGCTGCTGTCGCGGTTGCCGCACCTGCTGGCGGCGGCGCTGCTGCTGAAGCGGTTGAAGAGAAGACCGAATTCGACGTTATCCTGACCGGCGACGGCGGCAACAAGATCGCCGTCATCAAGGAAGTCCGCGCGATCACACAGCTCGGCCTCACCGAAGCCAAGCAGCTGGTTGAAGCCGCTCCGAAGGCAATCAAGGAAGGCGTCAGCAAAGCCGAAGCCGAAGAGATCAAGGCCAAGGTTACCGCTGCTGGCGGCACGGTTGAAATCAAGTAATTTCGTAACTCAGTTTCACGGGTGTCTTGAAGCATTCGTGGATGGAAGGGCGGCTCCGCAAGGGGCCGCCCTTTTTGCGTTGTGGATTGGGCAGAGGTTCGCCACATGGGTGGCAAAGGATGGCATTGCATGAGCGTCGCATTTCGCCGGGAAAGTGATGAGGAACATCTTGAACCGCGGTTCGAGATCCCGGTCCCGCCCGGCCCCAATCTGGTAACCACGCGCGGGCTTGACCTGATTACCGTGCAGGTGGCCGCGCTCGAAACGCACCTGCCTGGGCTCACCGATGCCGATGCCCGCAAAGCCAAGCTTCGCGACTTGCGTTATTGGCGCGCGCGGCTGGCAACGGCTGACCTGCGTCCGGGCCCGGCTGGTGACAGGGTGCAGTTTGGCAGCCGCGTTCGCTATCGGCTGAACGGCAAGCACCATGCGATCGGCATCGTCGGCCATGATGAGGCCGATCCGGCAAGTGGCTTGCTTTCATTCCTCGCGCCGCTGTGCCGGGCGATGCTGGGGGCGGAGGCAGGTGACCTGATTGATTTTGCCGGACAGGATGATGCGATCGAGATCGTCTCGGTTGGTTAGCGGCTACTTCACCATCTTGAGGAAATCGATCACCGCTTTGCGCTTGGCGGGGTCTGTACTGGTGCATTTTCTGTCAGCCCATTGGCAGAGTTGCTGTCCAGGTTTGTCGTTCCCATCGAGTCATATTCCCCACGGCGACCAATCCAATTTGTTTCGGTCCGGCGATGATCGGCAGATTCAAATTCGATTGTCCATCCGTCTTTGGATTCTGAAACCGATTTCAAAGAAAAATTCACGCAATCGACTGGATGTGAGTAGCGGGCTTGCGAGCAATGGATGCGCACGTCCTCCAATGCCATCGCCGCTGCTGCACTCCGATCAATATAACCCGGCGCATACCAGCCGAGAAAGCTGCTCGCCAAAGCGACGGACAAACCACCAAGCAGGCAGCCGATAACGAACGCGAGGAAGGCGGGTCGACTTTTCATCAGTGACGCCGCACCTTGACGTTCCCCAATTCTGAAAATGGCTTGGTTCCGATTATATAAACTCGAAATGCCTTACCTGGCATATGTCGTCCAATTGTCGTCGAAATTTCACCCTCCATAGTTCTTCCTATGGATGGATTGAAATCATAGAAATCTGCTTTCGACCCTAGATAGCCGGAAAAACTATATTTTCCGTCTTTCCTGACCACGAGTACACCATTGAGTTTGAGCGATATGCGGCCAATTGTTGCCCCTGCTGACAATCGTGTAGCGGTTCGGGGAACACCTGAATTGAAATTGTGAGCCTGCACGTCCTTAAAAAGATAGCGCCCCGGCCTACCCCAATCGAGAACCTGTTTGACTCAATGAAAATCCTCAATCGACAAATTTGAAGTATCAACCGTGTTCAGGTAAAAGTTCCGAGCCTCACCTGAGCCGCCAACATAGTGAGCCAAAGCACTTACTGGATTTGAAAGATGGTATGGGTCAGGAGGGAACATCTCTGTCACATAATGGCCTGATGGATCAACGTGCCCTCCACTTATCGGGCGAATTAAATGTTCCCCGTGCGCTGTCATGCCCGTATAGAATCGTGCCTTCCGAACGGCCTGACTGCTATTCGCCGAAGTAGAACGATGCGCGAGCTTGTGTCTTGCACTATGGCCGCGGCCGCGACCGCGACCGCCAGCATCAGCCCTACCTCCAGCATTGGCCCTAGCTCCACCTCCGCCTCCAGCAGAAAAGGTAAAGCGTCCATCGGAAGAATCATGATTGTGATTATACTTCATCTCATGGATTGGCCCGACGTCCTCGCACAAACCAGTCGGCGAAACTCCTGTGCGGAGATAATCATCAAAGGCGAGACGATATGCTGCCCCGAGTGCCAAATTCCGATAGTCTGCTTCGTCCATTGCATGCCTCCCTATTGCCAGAGAACATAAAGGGAACATACAATTTTGTCAAGGTCTGGTTAATGTAGCAGGTTGTTCCCCCTCATTTCACCGTCTTGAGGAAATCGATCACGGCCTTGCGCTTGGCGGGGTCTGCCATTCCGGCGAAGGTCATCTTGGTGCCGGGGACCATCTTCATCGGAGAAGTCAGGTAGCTGTCGAGCCTTGCCTCGTCCCAGGTCAGCCCGGAATTCTTGTTGGCCTCGCTATAGGCATAGCCCTCAACCGTCCCGGCCCTGCGCCCGAACACGCCAAACAGGCTGGGGCCGACGCCATTGAGGCCCTTGCGGATGGTGTGGCAGCTTGTGCACTGGGCAAATTCCGGCGGGGCTGAGGCGAGCGAGACACCGCTTTCGCTGGCGCTGCCTTCGGGCGTGGGTGAAGCGCCGCCCTTGTCGGGCACCTTGTCACCGCTGCCGCATGCCGACAGTGCGAACAGGGCGGGTGCTGCAAGAACTATCGCAAGGCGCATCGGAGAACTCCTGTGAACGGGATGGCGCAGCAATGCGACCCGCAGTGGCGAGCGTCAACGCCTGATCCCGCGCTCGCGCCCCGCAAGCACTGCAATCGCACTTTCGCTGGGCGCACCTTTGCCCTATCGGGACCGGCCCCATGGAACCGAGCCCTCCCCCCTCCCCCTGGCGCAAAGAAATTGGCGCGACGCTTCGGCTTGCGGCGCCGCTGGCGCTCGCCAACCTGCTGCAGATGGCGGTCTATACCAGTGACGTGATGTTCGTCGCACGTCTGGGGCAGGAAGCGCTGGCGGCTTCGAGTCTGGCGGTAACGATCTTTGCGCTGGTTAACTGGGGGCTGCTAGGCCTCACCGGATCGGTCGCGCCGTTGATCGCCGCGGAACTTGGTCACAAAACCCATTCGGTGCGCGAGGTTCGGCGGACCGTGCGCATGGCGCTGTGGCTGGCGCTGGGCTGCGCGATAGCCGGAATGGCCATTTGCCATTTCGGCGAAGTGTTGATGCTGGCAACGCACCAGAACCCCCGGATCGCCGCGCAATCGCAGCATTTTCTCAGCATCATCAGCCTGGCGCTGTTGCCGATGATCGTCAGCAATGTGCTGCGGATGTTCGTTTCGGCGATGGGCCGCCCGGTGTTCGCGACCGTGATCACTGCGCTGGCCATCGTGGTCAACGTGATCGGCAATCTCGCCTTCGTTTTTGGCTACTTCGGCGCGCCTGCGCTGGGCCTGTTTGGTTCGGCGCTGGCGAGTGTGATCACGGCCTTCCTGACGATGGCCGCCTACATCCTGATTATCCAGAACGACCGGCGGATGCGGCGTACCCATATCTGGGGGCGCTGGTGGCGGCCCGAGTGGCAACGGCTGCGGCAGATGATAAAGCTGGGCGTGCCGATTGCGCTGACGGTGGTGGCCGAAGGCGGACTGTTCGGCTCGGCCGCTTATATTATGGGCAATATCGGCCCGGCGCAGCTCGCGGCCCATGCCATAGCCTTGCAGATCGCCGCATTGTTCTTCCAGATTCCCTATGGCATCGGCCAGGGCGCGACGATCCGGGTGGGCTGGCACTTTGGCGCGGGCGACAGGCGCGGCGTGGCCGATGCCGGGCGCGCGGCGCTGCTTTTGTGCCTGGTTTTTCAGATGGTCAGCGTCTGCGTCATGCTCCTGGTTCCGCGGCTGCTGCTCTCCGCCTATGTCGATGTCCGGGCTGCCGCCAACGCGACGATGGTCGCATTTGCCCTGCAATATCTGGTGGTCGCAGCGGCCTTCCAGTTGTTCGACGGGGTGCAGACGGTCGCGGCGGGAGCTTTGCGCGGCTTGCAGGATACCCGCGTGCCGATGATGATGGCGCTCGGCGGCTATTGGCTGGTGGGATTCACCACGGCGTTTTTTCTGGGTCTGACCACGCCGCTTCAGGGTGTCGGCGTGTGGATCGGGCTGATGGCGGGGCTGGTGGTGGTGGCCGCGTTGCTGCTGTGGCGCTGGCATCGGCGCGCCCGACTGGGCCTGGTCCCCGTCTGAAAAAGAATTGCGGCGGCGGCGATGACTGGCCTTGACGGAACCTTGCGCCGAACCCATATGCGCCCCTCTGGCACTCCGGGTATGAGAGTGCCAATCGTATGTTCAACATAGAAGAGGAACCCAAGCAATGGCATTTCGTCCACTGCATGACCGCGTGCTGGTCCGCCGCATCGAGGCCGAAGAAAAGACCGCTGGCGGCATCATCATCCCTGACAGCGCCAAGGAAAAGCCGGCCGAAGGCGAAATCGTTTCGGTCGGATCAGGCACCCGCGGTGATGACGGCAAGATCACCCCGCTCGACGTCAAGGCTGGCGACAAGGTATTGTTCGGCAAGTGGTCGGGCACCGAGGTCAAGCTCGACGGCGAAGACCTGCTGATCATGAAGGAATCGGATGTTCTGGGGATCATCGGCTGACGCTGAACCCCTTTCGTCTCTTCCCAACATCTGAAATTCAAAGGAAATCAAAATGGCTGCCAAGGAAGTACGCTTTTCACGCGACGCGCGTGAACGCATTCTCGCCGGTGTCGATATTCTCGCCAATGCGGTGAAGATTACCCTGGGTCCAAAGGGCCGCAATGTGGTGATCGAAAAGAGCTTCGGTGCCCCGCGCATCACCAAGGACGGCGTTACCGTCGCCAAGGAAATCGAGCTCAAGGACAAGTTCGAGAACATGGGCGCACAGATGCTGCGCGAAGTTGCCAGCAAGACCAACGATCAGGCCGGTGACGGCACCACTACGGCCACCGTTCTGGCACAGGCAATCGTGCGCGAAGGCATGACGTCGGTCGCTGCCGGCATGAACCCGATGGACCTCAAGCGCGGCATCGATATTGCCGTGACCAAGGTTGTCGAAGACCTGGTCAAGCGCTCCAAGCCGGTTTCCGGTTCGGCCGAAATCGCCCAGGTCGGGATCATCTCGGCAAATGGCGACAAGGAAGTTGGCGAGAAGATCGCTGAAGCCATGGAAAAGGTCGGCAAAGAAGGCGTGATCACCGTTGAAGAGGCAAAGGGTCTCGAATTTGAACTCGATGTCGTTGAAGGCATGCAGTTCGATCGCGGCTACCTCTCGCCTTATTTCGTCACCAACACCGAGAAGATGACCGTCGAGCTCGAGAACCCCTACATCCTGATCCACGAGAAGAAGCTGTCGTCGCTGCAGGCGATGCTGCCAATTCTTGAGGCCGTGGTGCAGTCGGGCCGTCCGCTGCTGATCATCGCTGAAGATATCGAAGGCGAGGCTCTGGCCACGCTGGTGGTCAACAAGCTGCGCGGCGGCCTGAAGATCGCTGCGGTCAAGGCTCCTGGTTTCGGTGATCGCCGCAAGGCCATGCTGGGCGATATCGCCACGCTGACAGCTGGTGAAATGATCTCCGAAGACCTTGGCATCAAGCTGGAAAGCGTTACGCTTGCCATGCTCGGCCAAGCCAAGAAGGTCACCATCGACAAGGACAACACCACGATTGTCGACGGTGCGGGTTCCAGCGACGAGATCAAGTCACGGGTTGAACAGATCCGTTCGCAGATCGAAATCACGACCTCGGATTACGACACGGAAAAGCTCCAGGACCGTCTGGCCAAGCTTGCTGGCGGCGTGGCCGTGATCAAGGTTGGCGGCGCTTCGGAAGTCGAAGTCAAGGAACGCAAGGACCGCGTTGATGATGCGCTCCACGCGACCCGCGCTGCGGTTGAAGAAGGTATCGTCCCCGGTGGCGGCACGGCTCTGCTCTATGCCACCAAGGCCCTCGAAGGCCTCAAGGGCGCCAATGACGACCAGACCAAGGGCATCGACATCGTCCGCAAGGCGATCCAGACGCCGCTTCGCCAGATCGCCAGCAATGCTGGTCATGATGGTGCGGTGGTTGCCGGAAATCTGTTGCGCGAAGGTGACGAAACCCAGGGCTTCAACGCCGCAACCGACGTCTATGAGAACCTGGTTGCGACCGGCGTGATCGATCCGACCAAGGTTGTGCGCATTGCCCTACAGGATGCTGCATCGGTTGCTGGTCTGTTGATCACTACCGAAGCCGCGATCGCCGAAAGGCCCGATGACAAGCCAGCCATGGGCGGCATGCCCGGCGGCGGCATGGGCGGCATGGGCGATATGGGCTTTTAAGCTCTACGCCAATCAAGCGAACCAGAAAAGCAGGGCCGGGGGAGAAATCCCTCGGCCCTTTTTCTTGACGCATTTCCGGCTGCCCCTCTCACCATCACCAAGCGCAAAATTTGCAACTGACATTGCCGGAAATTCATTTGCTTGCGCGTGCATCGGGCGTAGAGGGCCGCACCTGGCATCGTGCCGAACGGGGTTTTTGCCAATGCAGTCCCAGCCACCTGCGAGCAGTGAGTCCGCCGAAGCAAGTCATACCGCATCGCACCAGCCTGATACCGCCTCCTACGCAAACCAACATCACCTGCTGCCGCTGACTATCGGCGCGATTGGCGTGGTGTTTGGTGATATCGGCACGAGCCCGCTCTATGCTTTCCGCGAGGCGCTCGGCCAGACGGTGGCGGGAGGCGTTAGGCCCGAAGAGATCATCGGCGTGATGAGCCTGATGATCTGGGCGCTGACAGTGATCGTCACGCTTAAATATGTCACTTTCCTGATGCGCGCGGATAACGATGGTGAAGGCGGGGTCTTGGCGTTGCTGGCGCTCGCGCAGCGGGGGATGAAGCAACGCGGCGGGCTGGTTCTGGGGCTCGGCGCGATTGGTGCGGCGCTGTTTTATGGCGATGCGGTGATTACACCGTCGCTGTCGGTGCTGTCCGCAATCGAGGGGCTCAAAACCTTGCCCGGCGGTGACATGTTCACCGAAAGCCGTATTCTGGCCATCAGCCTGGTGATCCTTTTCGCGCTGTTCGCCATCCAGTCACGCGGCACTGCATTGGTCGCCAAATTGTTCGGTCCGGTTTGCATCGTCTGGTTTCTCGCGCTGGCGGCGCTGGGGGCGGTGCACATCATGGACGGGCCGGAAATCCTCGCGGCCTTCCTGCCGTGGCACGCGGTTCGCTTCGTCGCCACACACGGTGTGCTTGGGCTTTTCGTGCTCGGCGCGGTGTTCCTGACCGTTACCGGTGCCGAGGCGCTGACCGCGGACATGGGTCACTTTGGCAAACGCCCGATCCGCATCGGCTGGCTGACGCTGGTGTTCCCGGCGCTGGCAATCAACTATCTCGGCCAAGGTGCCTTCGCGATCCACACGCTGGCAGAGGCACAGGCCGCCGGCCATGTCTTCGTCAACCATGACTGGTTTTTCGAGATGATCCCGCCCTCGGTGCGAATGCCGATGGTGATACTTGCCACCATGGCGACCATCATCGCCAGCCAGGCGGTGATCACCGGTGCCTTTTCGCTCACCCAGCAGGCGATCCAGCTTGGCTTGCTGCCGCGCCTGCGCATTTCGCAGACCAGCGCCGGGCACGCGGGGCAGATCTATATCGGCTCGGTCAACTGGATGCTGCTGATCGGCATTGTCATCCTGACGCTCGGCTTCCGCAATTCGTCGGCGATGGCCGCTGCCTATGGCATCGCGGTAACGGGCACCATGGTGGTAACCTGCTGCCTCGCCTATGTCGTCACCCGCCGCCGCTGGGGATGGTCGCTGGCAAAAAGCCTTGCGGTGATCGTGCCGTTTATCACCATCGATCTGGTGTTTTTCGGCGCGAACATCTTGCGCGTGGTTGAAGGCGGCTGGGTGCCCCTGACTATCGGCGGCCTGATTCTGGTGCTGATCTGGACATGGCGGCGCGGGCGCAAGCTTACCGCACAGCTTGAAGATGACAACGCCCTGCAGCTGGTGGACATCGCCAGGGCGCTCGCTCGCCGCACGCCTGCCCGGGTGCCGGGGATCGCGATTTACCTGACCTCGAACACTGCGCAGACGCCGCACGCGTTGCTGCACAATCTGAAGCACAACCACGTGCTCCACAGCCACAACTATGTCACTACCGTTCGCACCATACCGAAGCCGCTGTGTGACCCAGCCGAGCGGCTGGTGGTTGAGCGGATCGACGACAATTTCAGCCAGGTTGAACTGCGCTATGGTTTCATGGAGCAGCCTGAAGTTTTTAAGGACCTGATCCTCGCCGAAGCGCAGGTTCCCGGGGCCAAAATGGCGAGCTATTTCATCGGAAGGAACTCTTATGCCTTCACCGGCGGATCAGCGATGCCGATATGGCAGGACGTGCTGTTCATCGCGCTCCACCGCAATGCTGCCGACCCGACCGACTACTTCAACATCCCGCCCAACCGGGTGATCGAACTCGGCGCGCAGTACGCGATCTAGAGCCAGATCCAGCGAAGCTGACCTTACCCCGGAATTGGATCGAGTTCATCCGGCCACCGCGTCATCCGCGGCAGGCCGGGATTGAGGAACAGCGAAGGAATCTTGCCAAAAATCAGCGCGCGGTGAATCCAGAAGTCGGTAAGCCGCTCTGACCAGCGGGGCGGTGCGCGATTTTCGCGCATCAGCCAGTCCTGATAGGGCAGGAAATGATCGGGTTCATCCTTGTGGATGATCTGGAATATCCGTGCCATCGCGGGGTCCGAAAGGACATAGCGGTTGCCCAGCAGCACTTGCACCTGCGCCAGCCCGCGCTGTTCGGTCAGCACGATAATCCGGCACAACTTCTCAAACGCATCGGGGGTCGCGACAATCGCCTCGGTATCAAGCTCGTCAATCTCGCAGCCAAAGGCTTTGACAATGAACCGGTCGATGTGGCCGACCGAGCGATCGAGCGCGATCGGCATCCGGTGCTTCAGGGTGAACCAGCGGCGGAACATCTGGTAATGTTTGTGCTCGTCCGCGCGGTGCTTGGCGATGGCCGCGATAAAGCGCTCATCGTCCGGGCAGACCACGCGCACGGCATCGAGTACGCGGTCAAGCGCCGTGTAACCACGGTGTTCGTTGTAAATGTAAACCGATGCCAGAACATCCAGATATCGATCACGAAAGCCCCCTGAAAAAGCGCCCCCTGCGCTTTTTGCCGTGCTCATGATCAACCTTTCGCAAGCTCCACTTCGATCGCGCCGACCAGCGCCATGTCGTCAGGCGTGGTCGCGGGAGAAAATCGCGCTGCAACTTGCCCGTTGCGATCAATCAGGAACTTTTCAAAATTCCACAGCACTTCGGGGTCCTCTGTCGGAACCATGCCATAGCCGCGCAATTTTTCGCGCCATTCGCCTGGATTGCCCTGCATGACGGGCATCGCTTCAGTCAGCGCGGAATAGAGCGGCTGCTTGTCTGCGCCGGTGACATCGCCCTTGGTGAACATCGGGAACGAGACGTTGTAATTGACCGAGCAGAAATCGGCGATCTCCAGATCGGTTCCCGGCTCCTGCCCGCCAAAATCATTTGCCGGAAAACCGAGCACTTCGAGCCCTTGATCCTTGTAACGCTGATACAGCGCCTCAAGGCCCTCATACTGCGGCGTCAGCCCGCATTTCGACGCGACATTGACCACCAGCAGCACATTGCCGCCATGGTTTTCCAGGCTGTCCGGCGAACCGTCAAGTCGCGTGAGCGGAATATGGGCGAGGTCGGCCATGCTAGTTGTTCTCCTGCGCCAAAACGCCTCGGCGGCGCCAGCAATGAATCGTGAAAGCCGAATATGGCCGTTCACGGGGCAAACGGCAAGGTCGGTTGTTAAACCGTGTTCATTTGCTCCGCCAAAGTGGTCAAACTTTGCCGAAGTCTAACCGGTATAATGCGCCGTCGTGTTCTGCGCCACCTCGGCCGCCGACACGCCCGGTGCCAGTTCGACCAGCGCAAACGGCGAGCCATGATCCTCGCGTTTGAACACGCACAGATCGGTAACGATCATATCGACCACGCCTTTGCCGGTCAGCGGCAGGGTGCAGGCGGGGATGAACTTGGGGCTGCCATCCTTGGCGCAGTGTTCCATCACAACGATGATCTTCTTAACGCCCGCGACGAGGTCCATCGCCCCGCCCATACCCTTGATCATCTTGCCGGGGATCATCCAGTTGGCAATGTCGCCGTTCTCAGCGACTTCCATTGCGCCGAGCACGGTGAGGTCGATATGCCCACCGCGAATCATCGCGAAGCTGGCGGCGCTGTCAAAATAGGCTGTGTGCGGCAACTCGCTGATGGTTTGCTTGCCGGCATTGATCAGATCGGCGTCAACCGCATCCTCGGTCGGGAACGGGCCAATGCCGAGCATGCCGTTTTCCGACTGCAGCGTCACCGTGAGACCCTGCGGCACGTGGTTGGCGACCAGCGTAGGGATGCCGATGCCGAGGTTGACGTAATAGCCATCCTCCAGTTCCTGCGCGGCGCGGGCGGCCATCTGGTCGCGGGTCCAGCCTTTGGTGAGGCCATCGTGGGTGGTCATAAAAGCGGGAATCCTTGCAAGTTAGGGCATCGGGCAAGTTAGGGCATCGGGCAAGTTAAGGCTTCGGGCAAGTTAGGGCTTCGGGCAAGTTAGGGCATCGGCGCGGGCGCGAGGAACCAGCCATCACCGAACAGGGTGTCAGCCGGGATCACCGCATCGGGATCGCGCAAGTAATCAAACGCCTCGTCGAAATCGCCGCGCCGGTCTCCGGCCATGGCGATCACGCACCAGTTGTGCGCGGCGGAATTGCGCCGCGCCTGCTTGCGGTCACCCGCGCCGTTGAGCAGCAGCAGACGGTCGGTCCGACTGGGATCGAGCTGGGTGCGGGCGAGCGCGGCGTGGACGATTTCAGCTTTTTCAATTGGCAAGGCCGAGGTCCACAGCACGGTGATCCCTGCCGCCCGAAGCGCTGACAGCGCCTCGGCCAGACCCGCGGCGGCGCTCGCAGAAGCGGGGTCGAAGAGGCCAAGCCCGGGATCAAGATCGATCATCACCGCTGGCGCCTGCCCGCCGCATTGCGCGCGGTGCGGCGCGGACAGCGGCGCGTTGGGATCGATCACGTCGAGCGCCGAATCGGTTTGCGGCGAATTGGCGTGGCTGATGGCAAAGGCGGCAAGGCTGGGGTAGCCGCTGCTCTTGTTGCCCATTCCCGCTGCGATCATGCTGGGGCCGAGCACCATCACTGGCCTGGCTGGCGCCTGCACCAAGGCCGGCTTGGCGGGAAGCGTCGGTGACGGAGACACGGATGCGGGCACGGGCGCGGGTGCGGGCACGGGCACGCGCGCGGACAAAAGCTGTTGCGGTGCCTCGCCTGACACCGCCGTTACCAAAGCAGCAGGCAATTGCGCAAACGGGGTCGCGGCCGGTGCTGACTTGTACTGCGCCTGCAAGGTCGCGGCTGGCAGCGTTACTATCATCGGGATCTGAGCCGGTTCCGCCTTTGTGGGGGCATCGGTGACGGTATAGAGTTTTGCAGCGGATGGTTCTGCCATTTGGCCCTGCACCACACTGGTCGGGGCGAGGCTCGCGCGGGTGCTGCCTTCACCGGCGAATACTGCAACCCGCTGCGCAACCGGGGCTGGCTCAGCGGGTCGTTCTGCAACATAGGCTGCTGACATCGGCATCGGCATCGCCATCGGGGCAGCGGCAGGGGCAGCACCGGCCTGGGGGGCGTTGACCTGCGCTACGACGACATAGTGCTGCTTTACCTTCTGCTCCGCCTTGCGCTTGGCCAGCCGCTTCTGCGCGGCAAAACCTGCCGCAGCTACCGGAACCACGGCTGCGATGCAGCCTGATAGCGCCGGAAAAGCCCCCAATGCGCCTGCGAGCAACAGCTTTTGTTGCCAGTTCATCATGCCGCCTCGGCCAGTTGCACAGTGCGGAACTCAATTTTCTTGTCATAGGGCGAACCAATAATCATCCGCTGCACATAGACCCCGGGCAGGTGGATGGCATCGGCATCGAGCATTCCGGCCTCGACCACTTCCTCAACCTCAACCACGCAGGCGCGGCCGCAGGTTGCCGCCGGAACGTTGAAATTGCGCGCTGTCTTGCGGAACACGACATTGCCGGTGGTGTCTGCTTTCCACGCCTTGACGATGGCAAGGTCAGCGAAAATCCCGCGTTCAAGGATATAGTCCTGACCATCGAAATTCTTCACTTCCTTGCCTTCGGCCACCAATGTGCCGACGCCGGTCCTGGTGTAGAACCCCGGAATCCCCGCGCCTCCTGCGCGCATGCGCTCGGCCAGGGTGCCTTGCGGGCAAAATTCCACCTCCAGTTCACCTGACAGGTACTGGCGCTCAAATTCCTTGTTCTCGCCAACGTAGCTTGAAATCATTTTTTTGACCTGTCGGGTGCGCAAAAGCTTGCCGATGCCTTCATTGTCGATCCCGGCATTGTTGCTGGCGAAGGTAAGGTCCTTGACCCCGCTCAGGGCAATCGCATCGATCAGCCGCTCGGGTACGCCGCAAAGGCCGAAGCCACCGCTGGCGATCAGCATCCCATCCTTGAGGAGGCCATCGAGCGCCGAACGGGCATCGGGGAAAAGCTTTTTCATCGTTGCTCCTGCTGGACGCGCCGGGCTAGTGTGCGGCGTCCGGCGTTTCTATGCGAGAGCTTGTCCTGTGTCATCCCTGCTGCGCATGCGCGGTTGGATTGCTTCGCTCGCAGCGGTTTTTTGGTCACAGTGCTGGCGATCCAGCAGAAGAAGGCGACCGCAACTGCAAAGAGCGCCGTGCTGCGATGCAGCGAAGCTGGAAGCGAAGTTTTCGTTTTAGCCGCGCGCAGCAAAACCGGCCAATTTTGAGGAAATTCAAGCGATCTTGCTGAAGTCGTATGCAGATGCGGTAATTGCAATTGAAACTTCTCTTTTCGCACTTGCACAATAATTCGATCCGAACCACAAAGATATTGCCTTTCAGGCATCCTCTCCCAAAACTTTCAAAGGCCCGGTCGGCAACGATCGGGCCATTTTTTTGGTTGGGTGGTTTGCGGCTGATGCAGAATCAGAGTCGCGGGCGCGCCGATGCCGCGCCACCAACAATTTGCAATCCTGCGCCGCCGTTCCTAGTTTCGCAAAGCCCGCCGCACTCGGCGGGCCTTGGCGGGGACGCACGAATGGCCGAAGTTGAAGACACGATGGCAGGCACGGTTAAGCTGCAAGTTGCCGCCGCGCGTCAGGAAGAAAGCGGGCAGGGCATCGCCCGGCTGCCGCGTTCAACGCTCGCCAGGCTGGGGATCACCGAAGGCGATGTCATCGAGATCGAGGGCAAGCGCGCCACCCCTGCCCGCGCGGTGCTCGCCTATCCTGAGGACGAAGGGCTCGAGGTGATCCGCCTCGACGGGTTGCAGCGCGCCAATGCCGAAGTGGGATCGGGCGATCATGTGCTGGTCCGCAAGGCCGAATCGCGCCCGGCCACGCGCGTGGTCTTTGCCCCTGCGCAAAAGGAAATGCGGCTGAATGGCCCCGCCGAGGCGCTGCGCCGCAACTTCTTTGGCCGCCCTTTGATTGCCGGAGACCTTGTCGCCACAACCGGTCAGCAGCAGGTGCAGGACATGCCGCCGCAGGTCGCGCGGATGTTCAACGCGCCTGCCTATGCCCTCACCCAGATCCGCCTGATGGTGGTGGCAACCAGCCCCAAGGGCGTGGTCCATATCGATGAACACACCGAGGTGGAACTGCGCGAGCAATATGAGGAGGCCAAGGCCAGCCGCGCCGATGTCAATTACGATGACGTTGGCGGCATGGGCGACACCATCCGGCAACTGCGCGAAATGGTCGAACTGCCGCTGCGGTATCCCGAACTGTTCACCCGGCTGGGCGTTGATCCGCCCAAGGGCGTGCTGCTGCATGGCCCTCCCGGCACCGGAAAAACGCGGCTGGCGCGTGCGGTCGCCAATGAAAGCGAGGCGAGTTTCTTCACCATCAACGGCCCCGAAATCATGGGCTCTGCCTATGGCGAGAGCGAAAAACGGCTGCGCGAAGTATTTGAGGAAGCAGGCAAAAATTCGCCCGCGATCATCTTCATCGACGAGATTGATTCGATTGCACCCAAGCGCGATCAGGTCCACGGCGAGGCGGAAAAGCGGCTGGTTGCCCAGCTGCTCACGCTGATGGATGGCCTGCACGCGCGGTCAAACGTGGTCGTCATTGCCGCGACCAACCGCCCCGACGCGATCGACGAAGCGCTGCGTCGCCCGGGCCGTTTCGACCGCGAGATCGTGATCGGCGTTCCTGATGAAAAGGGCCGCCGCGAGATCATTGGCATCCACACCCGCGGCATGCCGCTCGGCCAGGATGTAGATCTCGATGAACTGGCGAAGACCACCCACGGCTTTGTCGGCGCAGACCTTGGCGCTCTGGCGCGCGAGGCGGCGATTGAGGCGGTGCGGCGGATAATGCCGCAGCTTGATCTGGAAGCGCAGACGATCCCCGCGCCGGTGCTCGAAAGCCTGTCGGTCACCCGCGACGATTTCGTCCAGGCGCTCAAGCGTGTCCAGCCGAGCGCGATGCGTGAGGTTATGGTGCAAGTGCCTAATGTTGGCTGGAACGATATCGGAGGCGTTACCGAAGCGCAGGAAAAGCTGCGCGAAGGCATCGAACTGCCGCTCAAGAACGCCGAGGCCTTCCACCGGCTCGGCATCCGTCCGGCCAAGGGCTTCCTGCTTTATGGCCCGCCTGGAACCGGCAAAACCCTGCTGGCAAAGGCCGTGGCCAAGGAGTCTGAGGCGAACTTCATTTCGATCAAATCGTCAGACCTGCTGAGCAAATGGTACGGCGAGAGCGAGCAGCAGATTTCCCGGCTGTTTGCGCGCGCGCGGCAGGTTGCACCTTGCGTGATCTTCATCGACGAGATCGATTCATTGGTCCCCGCGCGCGGCTCCGGTGCAGGCGAGCCGCAAGTGACGGGCCGCGTGGTTAACACGATCCTCGCTGAAATGGATGGGCTCGAAGAACTGCAATCGGTGGTGCTGATCGGCGCAACCAACCGTCCCAACCTGATCGACCCGGCACTGCTGCGCCCCGGACGGCTCGACGAACTGATCTACGTCGGCACGCCCGATGCGAAGGGCCGCGAACATATCCTCAAGATCCACACCGCAAAAATGCCGCTGGCAAAAGATGTGAATCTTGGCGAAGTCGCGGGCAAAACCGACCACTTCACCGGTGCCGATCTGGAAGACGTGGTTCGCCGCGCCGGACTTTCAGCGATCCGCCGCGCTGGCGCCGAGGCCAAGAACGTCAACGCAAAGGATTTCGCCGATGCTTTGGCAGACAGCCGCGCCACGGTGACGCCCGAGATGGAAGCCGAATACGCCAAGATGAAGGGCGAGTTGAAACGCCGGGCGATGGAAGTGACGCCGATCGGCTTTATTGCGCCGGGAATGGTGGAATCGACGCGGGGGCGCAAACCTTAGAAACGCGCGCTTTACACTGCGGCCTGCCCATCGAGCGCAACGCGGATCGTGATTTCCATCCCGTCAACATGGCGGATGCTTTCGCAGGTTCCGTCAAGCTGGCGGGCTGAGCCTTCGAGCAGCATCGAGCCGAAGCCGGGTTTTGGCTCTGGCGCTGGATCGACATCGGCTTGAACCAGTCCGGGTGCCTGTTCGCGCCATACCAATTGCAGCCGGCGCGGACTTTCCCCGTCACAGTGCCAGTCGATAGCAATGGCCCCGCCAGACCGAGACCAGGCACCGTATTTCACCGCGTTGGTCGCCATTTCATGAAGCATCAGTCCGAGTGATACGGCCTGCTGCGATTGCAAAGCGATTTCCGGCCCGGTGAGGGTGCAACCCGTTTCCTCGCTGCGATAGGGCGCGATGACCGTCTCGATCAGCTTGCCGAGGCTGGCGGTGCCATCGCCGCCATCGCCCTGCGTGGCCTCGTGCGATTTGAGCAGTGCGCGCACACGTTCGGAAATCTTCTCAATCACCGGCGCCGCTTCGGGGGTATCGCGGCTGCTCATCTTGATCAGCGCCAGCACCATCGCCAGCAAGTTCTTGATCCGGTGGTTCATTTCCTGTGCCAGCAGATCGGCGCGGTCGCGCGCTTGCGCCAGCACAGTGGCATTGGCGGCAAGCCCTTCGGCGACAACCGTGCGGCGCAGCAGCCACATCGACACGCCAGACGACATCGCCACCAGCGCGAGCAGGGCAATCAGTTCGGGGGCGAGCCAAGCCTCCGCAGTCCGCAATCGGCTGTTGCTGGCATCAATACGCTGCTGTTCGAGCGCGCGCAGCTGACCGATTTCGGTGTTCAGCCGCTCCATAGTCGCTTCACCTTCGAAGGTGAGCATGCGGTGTTGCGCGGCCAGCACGTCATAGCGATCAAGCTGCACCAGCGTGTCATGGAGGTCGGCGAATTTCATTTCGAGCGTGTGCTCGATGTCCGCAAGCAGTGCCTGTTCGGCGGGATCGTGGAACTCACTGTCGCCCGCGTAAAGCGCTTTCAGCCGGTCCATATCGGCACGATAACGCAAATTCGCCGCCCGGTAGGGCGCAAGATAGCGGGGATCGAGCGTGATGAGGTAGCCGCGCAGACCGTTGTCAGCGTTGACCGCATCGCGCGCAACGTCGTCCAGTGAGCTGGCGATTTGCACGCTGTTTATCGCGCTGAGACGCTGGCTGCGCTCCTCCTTGACCGTGCCGATGATCAGCCATGCACCGGCAATCAAGCCGATCGCGGCGAGGGCGAGCGCGGCGAAAGCAGGGCGGAGTGAAGGGCTTGGAAAAGAAACCAGTTTGGCAATCAATGCGCCGCTCCCCAATTTGGCCCCACGCCAGATTCAACCCCCGACAGCACGACTGGCCGCACGACTGGCAGCACGACTGGCCTCACAATCGGTTCTGACAGCCCTGCCATCACCCTGCCTTTTGTGGCTCGAAGACGAACCGCAGCTTCATCCCCGTCGCCGAGGCGAACTTCTCCAGCGTGCGGGTTGATGGCCGGGTGCGGCCGCTTTCAAGGCGGGCCACCGCGCTCTGACTGGTGTTCATCCTTTCGGCGACTTCGGCCTGACTGAGGTTGGCACGCGCGCGCGCGCCGATCAGCTGCGAGGCGAGCGCAAACTCATCCTCGAGCGCATTGTATTCCTTCCTATATTCAGGGTCTTTGTGCCATTCGTTGAATGATTCCTCGACCGGAATAAATCTGCGGGTCATTTAACATCCTTTGCACGAATGAGTGCGAGTTCGATTTCACGCCGCGGCGTTTTTTCGGTCTTCTTTACGAAGCTGTGAACAACCACGACGCGTTTCCCTATCGCCGTCACATACAGTGAACGGGCGATACCATCGCGCCCCTTCAACCGCATCTCCCACAACTTTCCTTCGAGATGTTTCACATAAGGTTCGCGCATTTTGTGCAGACCCTCGGTCTTGATCAGACCGACGATCCGTTCGAAGCGCGACCTTGCGTCCCGAGGAAAGGCTTCGACTTCAGCCTTCGCCCTTTCGTCAAGATATTCGACCGTCCACATAAAGCGCTATACCGTTTTTGATATTATTTGCAAACGGATTTCCTTCAATGCGCCGCCCCCCAGCTTGGCCCCACGCCAATCTCCACCCCCAGTGGCACGTCCAGCTTTACCGCCGGTTCCGCAGCCTCGGCCATCACCTGTCTGATCACCGAGCTCGCCGCTGCGACATCGCCTTCGGGCAGTTCGAACACCAGTTCGTCATGGACTTGCAGCAACATCCGCACATGGCCGAGCCCGGCGTGCGAAAGCGCAGGCATCATCCGCGCCATCGCCCGCTTGATGATATCGGCGCAAGTACCCTGGATCGGAGCGTTGATTGCCGCGCGTTCGCTGCCCTGTCGCTCGGTGCCGTTCTGGGCATTGATGCGCGGGAACCAGCATTTGCGGCCAAACAGCGTTTCGGAATAGCCGCGTTCGCGCACGGCCTCCAGCGTTGCATGGATATAGGCGCGGATGCCGGGGAAGCGTTCGAAATAGCGGTCGATCATCGCCTGCGCCTCGTCGGCGGTGACGCCCAGTCGCCCGGCGAGCCCCCAGCGGCTGATGCCATAGAGGATGGCGAAGTTGATCGTCTTGGCGCGGCCGCGGGTGTCGCGATCAACCACGCCGAACATCTCCATCGCGGTCCGGGCATGGATGTCCTCGCCGGCGGCGAAGGCCTCCTTGAGCTCGGGGACATCGGCCATGTGGGCAGCGAGACGCAGCTCGATCTGGCTGTAATCGGCAGCGAGCAGGACGTTTCCGGGCTCAGCGACAAAGGCGTCACGAATCTGGCGGCCAATTTCGGTGCGGATCGGGATGTTCTGCAGGTTCGGCTCGTTCGAGGAGAGCCGCCCGGTCTGCGCGCCGACCAGACTGTAGCTGGTGTGCACGCGGCCGGTTGCCGGGTTGATCGCTGCCTGCAACGCTTCGGTGTAGGTTGAACGCAGCTTGGCCAGCTGGCGCCATTCGAGCACCTTGGTGGCGATGGCACTACCCTCGCCCGACAGGCTTTCGAGCACCGACTGGTCGGTCGAATATTGGCCGCTCTTGCCCTTTTTACCGCCCTTGAAGCCCATCTTGTCGAACAGCACATCGCCCAGCTGTTTGGGGCTGCCGATGGCGAATTCCTGGCCCGCGAGCAGATGGATTTCTCCCTCCAGCCGCGCGCCTTCTTCGGCGAAGGTGGCGGAAAGGCCCGCCAGCCGCTCGCGGTCAACCTTGATCCCGTGGCGTTCCATCGCTGCGACCACCGGCACCAGCGGGCGGTCCACCCGCTCATAGACCCGGGTGCCGCCTTCATCTGACAGGCGCGGCTTGAGCAGGCGGTGCAGCCGCCAGGTAACGTCAGCATCCTCGGCGGCATATTCGGTCGCGCGGGCGACGGGCACTTCGGCAAACGAGATCGCCTTTTGCCCTGATCCGCACACCTGCTTGAACGCTATGCAGTTGTGGCCAAGGTGGCGCAGCGCCAGCTCGTTCATTCCGTGGCCGCCGCCGATGCCGTCAATCGAGCGTCCGGCGTCGAGATCGAAGGAGATCACCATGGTATCATCAATCGGGCTGACCATGATCCCGCAGCGCGCCAGAACGTTCATGTCATATTTGATGTTCTGGCCGATCTTGAGCACGGCATCGCTTTCCAGCAGCGGCTTGAGCATTGCCAGCGCCACGCCCCGTTCCACCTGCTGCGGCTTTTCCGAGAACATGTCGGTGCCGCCGTGGCCAAGCGGAATGTAGCAGGCATCGTTGGGGCCGAGCGCCAGACTAACCCCGACGAGATTGGCCTGCATGGCATCGAGCTTCGAGGTTTCGGTATCGATAGCGACCAGCCGCGCGGCGAAGGCGCGATCGATCCAGGCCTGAAGCCGTCCGGCAGTCTGCACGCATTCATAGCTGCTGACATCGATCGGCGGCAATTCCGGCAGCGGCTGGCGGCTGTCCAGCGGCGCGGCGGCGGCACCGGCTTTGACCGGACCGGCGGGATTGAGCTGCACCTTGCGCTCGGGGCTACCGCGCCCGTCACCCAGCCGCTTGAGCAGGCTGTTGAAGCCGTGCTCGGTGAGGAAGGCAGCGAGCGGACCGGGCGGCACCGCTTCGAGCTTGAAATCATCGAGCGGCACCGGCAGCGCGCAGTCTTCCTTCAACTGCACCAGCACCCGGCTGAGCCTTGCCATATCGGCCTGCTCGATCAGGCTATCGCGCAACTTGCCGGGCTTCATAGCGGGCGCGGCGGCGAGCGCGGCTTCGAGGTTGCCATATTCCTGGATCAGCTTGGTCGCGGTTTTCGGTCCGATGCCGCGGATGCCAGGAACATTGTCCACCGCATCGCCCATCAGCGCGAGGACATCGCCGACCAGCTTGGGCGGCACGCCGAATTTCTCGAGCACTTCGGGAATATCGATGCGCAGGTTCTTCATCGTATCGAGCAT
>JANLOZ010000136.1:0-3261 GCA_031366845.1 Novosphingobium sp.
GCGAAGACAAGTTGATCGTCGAGGGCATCGAAGCGCGGGCGCAGTATGTGAAGGGGCACGATCTGCACCCTGCCATGCTCTCCTGCGACGAGGCCGCGGTCCGCGTCAGCCGCGAGATTGAACGGCTGGAGCGTCTCGAAGCGGCCTGAATATGCCCGGCGGAAGCACGATCGCCTGGCAGGGTGATGCTCACAGCAGTTCACGGTAGGCGAACCTCCATCTTCCGCACGCAGGGGTGTGGCCACTAGTTCCAAGCATTCGATGAGGGAGATTTCCGGTGGCAATCCATCTGAAGCGCGGCGCGACCGCAGAGGCGAAGGCCGAAAGCAATCGTCAGGTGCGAGATACGGTTGAAGGCATTCTGGCCGATATCGAATCGCGCGGCGATGAGGCAGTGCGCGAACTGAGCATCCGCTTCGACAAGTGGGATCGTGACAGCTTTCGTTTGACCGATGCCGAGATTGCCGCGTGCATCGACACGCTAAGCCCGCAAGACGTCAGGGACATCGAATTCGCGCAGACGCAGGTCCGCAATTTCGCCCAGATCCAGCGCGATTCGATGCGGGATGTGGAAGTTGAAACGCTGCCGGGCGTGGTGCTGGGACATCGCAACCTGCCGCTCAATGCTGCCGGTTGCTATGTGCCTGGAGGCAAGTACCCGCTGCTCGCGTCGGCGCATATGTCGGTGATTACTGCAAAGGTTGCCGGGGTGCCGCGCGTGGTGACTTGCGCTCCGCCGTTTGGCGGCAAGCCGGCTCCGGCTATCGTCGCGGCGCAGGCCATGGCCGGCGCTGACGAAATCTATTGCCTTGGCGGCATTCAGGCGGTGGCAGCGATGGGGCTGGGCACCCAGTCGATCGCGCCTGTCGATATCCTCGTCGGGCCGGGTAATGCTTTCGTGGCCGAAGCCAAGCGTCAGCTGTTCGGTCGGGTCGGCATCGACCTGTTTGCCGGGCCGACCGAAACGCTGGTGATCGCCGATGAAATTGGCTGCGATGGCGAACTGGCAGCGACTGATTTGCTGGGCCAGGCTGAGCATGGCCCGGACAGTCCCGCAATTCTACTGACGACGTCGGAAAAGCTGGCTCGTGACACCATGGCGCAGATCGAGCGGTTGCTTGCCGTGCTGCCCACTGCCGATATCGCCCGCAAGGCGTGGGACCAGTTTGGCGAGGTCATCGTAGCCCAGGACGATGCCGAGATGGTGCGGATTGCCGATGCGATTGCGTCCGAACATGTTCAGGTGATGACCGCCAACCCCGATTACTTCCTGCACAACATGACGAACTATGGCGCACTGTTCCTGGGCGCCCGTACCAATGTGGCGTTCGGCGACAAGGTGATCGGCACCAACCACACCCTGCCGACCAAGAAGGCTGCGCGCTATACGGGTGGACTTTGGGTAGGCAAGTTTCTCAAGACCTGCACTTACCAGCGCATCCTGACCGACCAGGCGTCGGCGCTGATCGGCGAATACTGTTCGCGCCTATGCGCGTTGGAAGGGTTTTCAGGACACGGCGAGCAGGCCAATATCCGCGTCCGGCGCTATGGCCTGCGCGATGTCCCTTACGCAGGCAGCGCGACACCGAGCGAAATGACTGCAGTGACCGCCTGACATGGCCTCGCTGACATTGCCGCAGACGCCGAGCTTTCGCCTGGACGGGCGCCGCGCTGTGGTGACCGGCGCAGGGCGCGGCATTGGCGTGGGACTGGCCGCAGCTATGGCGCAGGCTGGCGCCCAAGTCACGCTGATCGCCCGCAGCTTCGGTGAAATCGAACAGGTCGCTACTGCCATCACCGCAAACGGCGGCCAGGCCGAAGCGGTGAAGCTCGATGTCTCGGATCTTGGCGCAATCAGCCGGTTCTTTGCGGCGCGTCCGGCCTTCCATGTTCTGGTGAACAACGCCGGGACCAACCGGCCCAAGCCAATGATGGAAGTGAGCGAGGACGATTACGATGCCGTGCTGGACCTGAATGTAAAAAGCGCGTTTTTTGTCGCCCAGGCATGCGTCATGCAGATGATCGCCGAGGGCGTTAAGGGCAATCTGATCCATATTGGCAGCCAGATGGGCCACGTCGGCGGTCCTAACCGCTCCCTCTATTGTGCCTCAAAATGGGCGATGGAAGGGATGAGTAAAAGCTTCGCGCTCGATCTGGCGCCGCATGGCATCCGTTCCAACACCATCGCGCCGACCTTCACCGAAACCCCGATGACCAGACCGTTTTTCGAGGACGAGGCATTCAAGGCGAGCGTGCTGTCAAAGATCAAGCTGGGCCGCATCGGCACCGTTGAGGATCTGATGGGCGCGGCCCTGTTCCTGGCGTCGGATGCTGCAAGCCTGGTCACCGGAACATCGCTCATCGTCGATGGCGGCTGGACGGCGGAGTGATGAGCGTGCCGATCCGGTGCATGATTTCAAGGCTGCGGATCAGAATGTATCGAGGTCTCGGGCAAACCGCACCGGGCCTTTGAAGGTCGCCCTGATCGCCGCCCGCGCCGCCGGAATGGCTCTGGGCGCAACGGCGATATGGGTCAGCACCAGCGATCTGACCCCGGCGCGGCTTGCCAATAGTCCGGCTTCATTTGGCGACATGTGCTCGTGGCGGAAGTGCTCGCCGATGTAATCGAGGACGGGGCCGGGCATGTCGGGGCGATCATGGCGCAGTTGGGCCAGCGCGGCTTCGGGTTCCATGATCTCGCTGACAAGCAAATCCGCCCCTTTGGCCAGTTGCTCCACGCCGGCGCTTGGCCCGGTGTCACCGGTATAGACGATCGCGCGCGCAGGCCGGCCCTTCTCGCGCGGCACATCGAACCGGAAGGAAAGCGAGACGATGCGGCTATAGTCGGGGTTGGTCGGCGCGATGCTGTAATGGGTGTTTGTGGCGGCAGTTACGGCAATCGTACCGATGGTAAAATGCGCGTCGCCGCCAATTTCGATGACGCTGACATTGCTGCCTGGTCCGCCGACCATGCGCTGGCGGGCATTCGCTGGGCGAGGAAACGAGGCGGCAACCGTCCCGATAAGCCCATCGACCAGCGCAGTGGTCCCTGGCGGGCCATAAATCTTCAGCGCGCCGGTGTTGACCGTCTGATAGCGCTGGCCGAGAAATGCGAACAAGCCGCCGGTGTGATCGAAATGCAGATGGCTGAGGATGACCGTCTGAACATCGCCCTGCGCCACCCCGGCCTTGGCCAGCTGCCATGAGGCGGCATCGCCCACGTCGATCAGTACGTTCTGGCCCGCCGCGCGCAGCACGTTG
>JANLOZ010000164.1:0-11563 GCA_031366845.1 Novosphingobium sp.
CGTGATCGCGGCCTGGCGCTGGCGGTTGTACTTGATCGACAATTTGTTAATCATGTCGCCGGCGTTGCGGGTGGCATTGTCCATCGCCGACATCTGGCTGCCGTAGAAGCCGGCGGCATTCTCGAGCAAAGCGCGATAGACTTGGATGGCGATATTCTTGGGCAGCAGCGCCATCAGGATTTCCTCTTCGTCGGGCTCATATTCGATCGCCGCCTGCGCCGGGCCGCTGGTCGCGGCGGACGCGGCGCTTTCGGGCACCTTAACCGGGATAATCTGATCGACCGTCGGCTCCTGCAGCAGGGTCGAGCGGAAATTGGCATAAGCCAGATGCGCGACGTCGAACTCGCCGGCATTGAAGCGGTCGACGATATCCTCGGCGATCGCTTGGGCGTCGGCATAGCCGGGCGCCTTCATCGCGCTGGTATCGTGCTGGCCGATGATCCCGGTCGGATAGAAACGCGCAATCACCGGACGACCCTTGCGCCCGACGATGTAGAAGATGACCTTCTTGCCCGCGGCCTCGAGCTCCTGCGCCTTTTTCCGCGCGGCGCGGACGATGTTGGTGTTGAACGCCCCCGCCAGACCGCGATCGCCGGTGGCGACGACGATCAGATGGGTGTCGTCCTTGCCGGTCCCGGCGAGCAGCTTGGGCGATTGCGGGCCGACGGTGACCTTCGATGCCAGGCTGGCGACGACGCCCGCCATCCGCTCCGAATACGGACGTCCGGCCATGGCGTTCGACTGCGCGCGGCGCAGCTTCGCCGCGGCGACCATCTTCATCGCCTTGGTGATCTTCTGCGTCGACTTCACCGAGCCGATACGAAGTTTCAATGCCTTGAGGCTGGCCATCGCGAGTTCGTTCCTAGCTTACGCGAACTGCTTGCCGAACGCGGTCAGCGCGTCCTTGAGCTTGGCGGTGGTGTCGTCATCGAGCGCCTTGGTGTCGCGGATCGACTTCAGCACGTCGGCATGGTCGCTGCGCAAGTAGCTCAGCATCGCCGCTTCGTAGCGCGTGACGTCCTTGGTCTCGACCGCATCGATGAACCCGGCGGTGCCCGAATAGATCGAGGCGACCTGCTCCTCGATCGGCATCGGCTGATACTGCGGTTGCTTGAGCAACTCGGTCAGCCGCGCGCCGCGGGCGAGCAATTTCTGGGTCGAGGCGTCGAGGTCCGAGCCGAACTGCGCGAACGCCGCCATCTCGCGATACTGGGCGAGCTCGAGCTTGATCGAGCCGGAGACCTTTTTCATTGCCTTGGTCTGCGCGGCCGAGCCGACGCGGCTGACCGACAGGCCGACGTTGATCGCCGGGCGGACGCCCTGGTAAAACAGGTCGGTTTCGAGGAAGATCTGGCCATCGGTGATCGAGATGACGTTGGTCGGGATATAGGCCGACACGTCGCCCGCCTGGGTTTCGATGATCGGCAGCGCGGTGAGCGAACCACCGCCCAGCGAATCGTTCATCTTCGCCGCACGTTCAAGCAAACGTGAGTGCAGATAGAACACGTCGCCCGGATAGGCTTCACGGCCCGGAGGACGGCGCAGCAGCAGCGACATCTGGCGATAAGCCACTGCCTGCTTGGAAAGATCGTCATAAACGATGACCGCGTGCATGCCGTTATCGCGGAAATATTCGCCCATCGTCACACCGGTATAAGGCGCGAGATACTGCAGCGGGGCAGGCTCGGAAGCGGTAGCGGCAACGACGATGGTATATTCCATCGCGCCGTTCTCTTCGAGCTGGCGGACGATCTGCGCAACCGTCGACCGCTTCTGGCCGACCGCGACATAGATGCAATAGAGCTTCTTGCTCTCGTCGGTCCCGGCGTTGGCTTCCTTCTGGTTGATGAAGGTATCAATGGCGACGGCGGTCTTGCCGGTCTGGCGATCGCCGATGATCAGTTCGCGCTGGCCGCGGCCAACAGGCACCAGCGCATCGAGCGCCTTGAGGCCGGTCTGCACCGGCTCGTTAACCGATTGGCGCGGGATAATGCCCGGGGCCTTCTTTTCCACGCGCATGCGCGCTTCGGCCACGATCGGGCCCTTGCCGTCAATCGGATTACCAAGAGCATCGACCACGCGGCCAAGCAGGCCCTTGCCGACGGGAACGTCGACGATGGTCTGCGTGCGCTTGACCTGATCGCCTTCCTTGATCTCGGCATCCGAACCAAAAATCACGACGCCGACGTTATCGGCTTCGAGGTTGAGCGCCATGCCCTTAACCCCATTGGCGAACTCGACCATTTCGCCGGCCTGAACCTGATCGAGGCCATAGATGCGGGCGATACCATCACCCACCGAAAGCACCGAGCCGACTTCCGAGACTTGCGCCTCGGTGCCGAAGCTGGCGATCTGGTCCTTGATGACCTTAGAAATTTCTGCGGCGCGGATTTCCATTTTCAGCCTTTCATCGCGTTAGCGAGGGTATTTAAGCGGGTGCGGATCGACGAATCGATCTGGCGGGAGCCGATGCGAACGACCAGGCCGCCGAGCAGGGCGGGGTCGACGCTGGCCTTGACTTTCACTTCCTTGCCTTCGCTCGATTTGAGCTTGGCACTGAGCGCTTTCAACTGGGCATCGGAGAGCGGATGCGCGCTGGTGACTTCGGCGGTGACTTCACCGCGCTGAGCGGCAGCAATCGTGGCGAATGCGCGGACGATTTCAGGCAGAACGCTCAGGCGGCCATTGGCGGCCAGCACGCCGATGAAGTTCCTGGTCAACGGCGCGAGTTTGAGCAGCTTGCCCACCGCTTCCATCGCCGAGGCGGCGGCGATGCGGGTTACGCGCGGGTTGCGAATCAGTCCGGCAAGATCGCTCGAAGAACGGATCGCTTCGCCAAGACCATCGAGATCACCCTCGACCGCGCTGACTTTGCCTTGCTCGCTCGCAAGATCGAACAGGGCAGAGGCATAGCGCCCTTGCAAACTTGCGGTAATGCCGCCGGAAGAGTCCACGCGCCTGAGTTCCTTGCATCGGGTGACGGACAGGGAAGAAGTGACGCTCCCGGTGGGTGCATCCCCTGTCGACGGGGGCGCGCATAGCGGCGATTTTGCTGCAATGCAAGAAGGGGAGGCAAGGCGGGGGGCAAGGCAGGGGAGCAAGCCGGGGCGGTTGGCCTGACGATTAGCCTATGGCGGTGCCGAGCAGTGATAGACCAGCCGCTCGTTGGCCTGTCCGGGGAGCAGCGCGAGCACCGCCGCTTGCGATTCGCCAAGACTCCGCGCCGCCGCATCGCCCGCACCACAGAGCGGCGGGGCATATTTGCTGCGCGCTTCGCGGACCTTGGCCATCGTCTCGGTGTCGAGCAGATAGCGATCGGTGCGATAGGTCCGGGTGCGTGGATCATAGGCGGCGACCGAGACGGTATCTTCCGAATGCGGCGCGAGGATGCGCGACCAGCTATCTGCCGCCAGACCATATTGTGTCTTGCCGTTGACGCAGCCATCGGCGCTCCAGTTTACCGGAACGTCGGTGGTGGATGAAACGGTGATGCGGCTGCGTTGCGGATCAATAACGCAGATCATCGCCCCGGTTTCGGGTGCGGCGCTGGCCGATGCTCCGGCGCTGGGGGCGGAACTGGCGGCGATTTCCTGCGCGCGCGAATCGATCTCGCTGATCGAAGGGCGGGTGAACCAGGCGATCAGCGCGCCGACGATCAACGCCGCGGTGCCAATCGATGCCAACTTGCGCTCCTGCAGCTTGCCCTGCTGACCAAACCACACCGCCGCGCCGCCTGCGACTACCGCGAGCAGCAGCGCCAGCCCGGCCAGCGCCAGATGGCTTTCCCGCGAATCGAACACGTCCTGTTCTGCCTTGCGGGTTGCGGCGGCAAGATCGGCGCTGTGTTTTTCAGCCGCGGCGCGCGCGTTCTCGGCGATGGTCGCCTGCTGCCCCGCCTGAAGCTGATCCTGCGCCGACTGGAATTGTTCGAGGCTTTTGCAGGGCTCGCCGGTCATCGCCGGTTTGACGCCGTTTGCCAGCAGGAACCGCGAAATCTCGCGCATCGATACGGCGAAGTAGTACGACGAGTCTGCGCCGCTGTTGCTGTTGGTGCCCGACGAATTGGCACCGATCACCCGCCCGCAACTATCAAGCAGTGGCCCGCCCGAATTGCCCGCTGCAAGCTGCGCGGTGTGGAGGATAGTTTCATAGCCGTGCCCCGGGCGCCCGGCCGAGACATTGCCGTGGGTTTTCACCGGCGCCGCAGGGCTCATCAATTCGTCGGTGGTAAGTCCCTGCGCGGCATCGACCACGCCTGGATAGCCCACTGCCCAGACATCCTCGCCATCGGTCACCGCGCCGGTGAACAGCGCGGCGGGCACCAGCTTCGCCTTTTCGGTAAGCCGCAACAGCGCCAGATCCTGCTTCGCCGAATAGGCGACGAGCTTGGCGAAATAGCCGCTCTTGCCCTGCGAGGGCACAATACCCACCCGCATCGTTGTGCTCTCTGCCATCGGCGCGACGACGTGGGCGTTGGTGACGACCAGGTCCGGCCCGACAGCAAACCCGGAACCGTGGCTGACCAGCGCGACCGACCCATCGTTCGTATCAATCAGCACCACCCGCACCACCGATCGCGCGGTCGCCGCGATGTCAGGCGGATCGGCGGGCAGGCTTTGGGGGATAAGGACAGCAGCGATCAGGCAAAGCAGGGATACAATGCGGCGCATCAGGCGGTCCTCCATTGTGCCGAGGACTATGTCTGGTTTGCGCGAACCGCAAGACAGAATGGCAGCGCGCCGGCCCTGTCCAAACCGCTCAACCGATCCACACCGGCGTCGCCTTGAAGCTCGGGGTTTTCGAGCGTGGGTCAATTTCAGTCCCGGTGAGCACATTGGCTTCGGGATAATAGGCCATCACCGTCCCGCGTGAGACGTCGAACGCCTTGACCGTCACGTCATCCATCCGGCCACTTGCCGAACACAGCGTCGCCTTGCCGCCATCGACCAGACCCTGTTCGGCGATGTCTTCTGCGGCCATCATCACTGTCCAGCGGCTGGCGTTGCCGCGATAGCTGTCGGTGCGTTCGTAGATGATCGAATTGAACTGGCCTTCAGAGCGGACCGTGGTAAGCATCAGCGGCGAGGCGTGCGGGCGCGGGGTGGGGCGGGTGACAAAGCACGCCTTGCCGAGCGGCATGGCGAAGCTGGGGGTGTGCAGCAGGCGGTTGGCGATGTGGAATTCCTGTTTGGCGACATCGATATCGGCCAGCGGTTCCATGCCGGGGACAATGCGGGCAATCGCCTCGCGGATTGTCCGGTGCTGCTTGAACGCCTGCCAGTCAACCGGGCTATCGGGCACCAGCCGCAAGGCGATATCGGCTAGGATCGCCACTTCAGGCCGGACATTGTCGAGCCGGTCAATCCCGCCATCCGAAAGCCGGACGTAGTTGAACATCGATTCCTGCGTGGTCGGCTGCCATTCCTCATCGCGCGCGGTAACCGGCAAGATCAGGCTTTCGCCGCTGTCAACGCCATCAATATGGCCGCGGTTGATCGTTGTGGTGAGGAACAGCTTGAAGCCGATCCGGTCCATCGCCGCCTTCGCCCAGGTGCTGTCAGGATTTGCCTGAAGCAGGTTTCCGCCCATGATGATCGCGGCGTCGATAGCGCCGGCATCAGCGGCCTTCATCGCCGCCATCGTATCGAGCCCCTTGCCCTGCGGCATCGTCAGCCCGAGTGTCGATTCCATTGCGGCGATAATATCATCAGCGAGCACCGGCTTCACCCCGATGGTGCCAATCCCCTGGACATTGCTGTGCCCGCGCAGCGGCAGCAAGCCGGCGCCGGGCCGCCCGATCTGGCCGCGCATAAGGCACAGGTTGGCGATATATTCCACCGTGTCGCAGCCGTGGACGTGGTGGGTTACCCCCATGCCCCAGGCGATCACCGCATTGCCCGCCTTGGCATAAAGCCGCGCGACGCGTTCGATTGCATCACGGCTGACGCCCGATGCCCGCTCCAGATCTGCCCAGTCCTGCGCGTCAATATCGGCGCGCCATTCGGCAAAGCCGCCAGTGTGTGCGGCAATAAAGGCTGCGTCCTCACGGCCGGCTTCGAGCACCGCCTTCGCCAGCGCTTTGATCAGCGCGATGTCACCACCGATGCGCGGCTGGAGAAAGTCCGAGGCAATTTCCGTTCCGCCCGCCAGCATTGATCGCGGCGATTTTGGCACGGCGAACTTGACCAGTCCCGGCTCCTTGGCGGGATTGATGAACACCACTTCACCGCCGCGATCGCGGCAGGCTTTCAGCTGGTGGATCAGCCGCGGGTGGTTTGATGCCGGATTGGCACCGATGATCAGGATGAAATCGGCAAGCCCGAGATCCGCAAGCTCAACGGTCGAGGTGCCGGTGCCCACCGTCGTCTGCAAGCCGACGCCGGTCGCCTGATGGCAGTAATAGCTGCAATTGCTGACGTTGTTGGTGCCCCATGCCCGCGCCAGAACCTGAAACAGGAACCCCGCCTCATTCGATGACCGTCCCGAGGTGTAGAAAAAACTGCGATCGGGCTGAAGGGCACGCAGCCTGCCCGCTGCATGATCGAGCGCCCAGTCCCAGTCCACAGCATGATAGCGATCCGATCCCGCCGCCTTGTAAATCGGCGTCGCCAGCCGCCCGAGATGTTCAAGTTCATAGCCATCAAGCTCGCGCAGTTCGGCCAGTGCGTGTTCGAACACTTCAAGCGGGATCGGCTGCTGGATATCGGTCGACTGCGCCTGGATCGACTTGTTGCAGACCGAAGGAAATTCCCCCAGCTCGTTGACCATCCCGCCGCGTTGGCCGCCCATGCCGAGCCCGCAGGCCTTGCAGGCATTGTGCGAGGTGAGCGCCTTTGCGCTGTTCTTCAAACCCATCCGGCGCGCTGTTGCCAGCGCATAGAGGACCTTCTTGGGGCCGCCGCCGACTGTCTGTTTCACCATGCGGCGCGCATAAACCCGGATGGCGCGATTTGAAAGCATGATCTGGGAAGGTGGCGAAAACATTCGGTCATAATGGTGCACGACACAATGGCAGGAGCAACACCCGTGACCTATTCGATTTCCGGCCTCCCGCGCGAGGATTTTGCCAGCGACGCCATCCGCGCGCTGTTCGCCAATACAGAAGTCGCCTATATCCATGCCCACAATGCCGCCCATGGCTGTTTCGCCGCGCGGGTTGATCGTCATGGAGAAGGCGCGTGAGCATTGCTTTGGACATTGCCGAAAGCGAAGCCTGGGACGCTGTGCTCGCGCGTGATCGCGTCTATGACGGGCGCTTCGTTACCGGGGTGCTTTCGACCGGCATATACTGCCGCCCTTCGTGCGCCGCCCGGCATCCCTTGCGGGAAAATGTGCGGTTTTTTGCCGATGGGTCCGAAGCGCGCACCGCTGGCCTGCGCGCCTGCAAGCGCTGCCTGCCCGATGACGTTTTGCGCGATGAAAAGGCGGTGTTGGCCGCGATCAAAACGATCAAAGCGAGCGAGGAGGTTCCGGCGCTGGCTGGCCTCGCCGCTGATGCGGGCTATTCGGTGGCGCACTTCCAGCGGCTGTTCACCCGGATGACCGGGCTCTCCCCGGCAGCCTACTCGCGCGCGCTGCGGCTGGCACGGGCGAGCGATGCGCTGTCGTCGGGCGAAAGCGTTACCGATGCGATTTACGACGCGGGCTATTCCGCCCCGTCACGGTTTTATGAGGCGTCTGGGGAGCGAATGGGCATGGCACCTTCGGCATGGGCCAATGGCGGCAAGGGCGTGACGATCCGCTGGGCAGTGGTTGCGAGCAGCCTTGGCGCGATGCTCGTCGCGGCGACCGAAAAGGGTGTGTGCCGCCTGTCATTCAACGAAGACGAGCGCGAACTCGCCGCGCGGTTTCCCAAAGCCGACCTCGCACAGGGCGGGGCAGACTTTGCCGCGTTGCTCGCCGATGTCGTTGCCGCGGTGGAGGCACCAGCCGCAAACCACGCGATCCCGCTCGACGTGCGCGGCACCGCATTCCAGGAAGCCGTGTGGCGCGAACTGCGCCGCATTCCCCCAGGCGAAACCCGCTCCTACGCGCAAATCGCCGCCGCTGTCGGCAAACCCGCCGCCACCCGCGCCTGCGGATCGGCCAACGGCGCAAACAATGTCGCGGTGCTGATCCCCTGCCATCGGGTAGTGCGATCAGACGGCTCGATGGGCGGCTATGCCTATGGCTTGGAGATCAAGCGCAAGTTGCTGGAAAAGGAAGGGAATCCTAGTTTTTAGGCTTCACCGGCGGCGACGCGATTGCAGAACTATCGCTTGCATCCTCCGCAGCTGTTTGCTTCATCCCTTCCAGCTTCTTGAGCATCGCCTTCGCTCTCCCATCGGCATGCGGACTGAAGGCGATGACTTTGATCATGTTTATCGCTTCGTCATAGCGGCCCCGCCTGGCGAGATCGAATGCGAGGGTTGAGCGAATGTCGCCAGCTTCGGGTGCGCGCGAGAATGCGGCTTCCAAACCGGCGACAGCGCTTTCGGGCGGCACTTTGCCTTGCCGCTTGAACGACATGTACCAGCCGAGCGCAGGCAGGGCATCGTCGTGGTTGGCGGCATTGGCCTTGCGGTACCAACTGCGTGCTGTCCCCCAAGCGGAAGCTGAAGTTTCCTTTGATACCTTCAGCCGCCAGGTGGCCGCTTCTCCCTTAACCAAATTGGCTAGAACATTGGCAGGATCGATCGCCAAAGCGCGATCAGCGGCTACCTCAGCCTCGGAATCCTTTGCGTGCATGTCGGCCGTGTCGTCATCCCTGAGGGCAATGACTTCTATCTCATCGTTAATGTCCGCTTTGTCCTTCGGCTTTACCCCGTCCTTTGACTTTTCTTTCTCCTTTGCTTTGCGTTCGGCATCGCGTCGTTCGCGTTCGGCCTTAGCAGCGGCGCGCCCGGCGATTGACATCTCGGTGATGGCCAATTCGGCCCAGCCGTCAGCACGGTCCGGATTTTGCGCGGTGAGCGACCTAAGCCCGCTTTCAGCCTGATCGAGTTGCCCTCCACCGCGACGTTGCAGTTGCAAGCCAACGAGCCGCGAAGCAATCGGATCAAGCGGCGTCAATTTCACGTCACCGTCAACGGTCAGTGGACGATTGGATGATATGTAACTGATCTTTGATGAAACGTAGGAATAGAGTGCCTTGTCGAGCACCTTCAAGTCTCCGAATACCTGCTTCGCACCATCCACGCTCGATGAACCGTTCGCTACTGCTTTGAGATAAGTCTCAAGCTTGCCTGCATATTCGGGACGCGTCGAAAGCATATGCACCAAAAGCCATGACCGCCCATAGAACTGAAAGATCTGCCCGATAGTCATCTTTTTGCGATCATTGGTCAGCAGCATTTCGATGGAAATGGGGCTATCGGTCACCAAATCGCGGGTGCGGTAGCGCACTGGTTTTCCCAGGGTTGAAGTCCCGTCGTCGGCAATCGTTGCTGTGGCGACGAATTCGGCAAACCCTTCAACGAACCATGCAGGGTAGGCATTGGTAAAATGGCGAAACATGAAGTGGTGGGCATATTCGTGGAACAGCAATTCCTGACCAGAAAGATCGAACAGGTCATCCGTCTTTGCACGGTTGATGACGACGAAGCTGCCTTCGCTATTGGGCGAATAGAAGCCGGCGGTGATACCCGATTTGTCACCTGCAATTGCGGAAACGTCTGACTGGCTACTAACGACATAGATGTTAAGCTTCTTCGGATCGGCATCTCGTGGCACATTGAATCGTCTGCGCAACAGCGCATCGAACCGTTCCACTTCGCGTGCGAAATTTGCAAGGTCCGCCGGAGGGCCGTCCGAATAGAATATGAAGTTGTGCGTATCGGCTCGCGTCCAAGCCGCGAAGGCAACGCCCGAGTTGATAAATATGATCGATGCAAAACACATGGCGATCAGGCGTTTCAATTTATGCATTGATTCATCCCCTTTGCCGCCAAGTAGAGCGTGGCTCCTTCTGAGGAGCAAGCCATCGGAGACCCTTTTCCTCCGGACAATCCAAAAGAGATGGGATGATCCTTGAGATCAAGCGCAAGTTGCTGGAAAAGGAAGCCCGATGACTGACAAGATTGCCCTGTTCCGCAGCCTGCACATCCCCGGCGATCCGCTGGTCCTGTTCAACATCTGGGACGCCGGAAGCGCGCGCGCGGTGGATGGTGCGGGGGCGAAAGCCATCGCCACCGGAAGCTATGGTGTGGCCGAGGCGCAAGGCTTTGCTGATGGCGAGGCGTTTGGACTTGGCGATGCTTTGCGCAATCTTGGGCGCATCCTTGGCGTTACTGCACTCCCCGTGTCGCTCGATATGGAATCGGGCTATGGGGCCAGCGCTGAGGAGGTCGGGAAATCGGTCGCCATGGCGCGCGATGCGGGGGCTGCCGGGATCAACATCGAAGACCAGATGCCGGGCGCCGCAACGCTTACGCCGGTGATCGAACAGGCACGGCGCATCAAAGCCGCGGCTGCGAGCGGCCTTTTCGTCAACGCCCGGTGTGACGCCTTGCGCGGGCATCCGCACAAGGATCATGGATCGGAACTGGTCGAAGCGGTGCTCGAACGCGCCCGCACCTATGCCGATGCCGGTGCAGGCGGGCTGTTTGTTCCCTTTACCACCAACCGAAAGGCGATAGCTGCAATCTGCGAAGGCTCGCCGCTGCCGGTCAACATCCTGTGGAGCCCGGCATCATCGGGGGGCTTCACCAGCAGCGATGAATTGGCTGAACTCGGCGTGGCGCGCATCAGTCATGGTCACAAGCCTTGGGCCGCTGCGATGGCGTGGCTGGGCTCAGCAGCACAGCGCGTATTCGCTGGATCCGCGCCAACTTATGATGCGAGCTAACGCGCCGCTTGCAAATCAAAACATTTGCGGCAATCTGGCTGTATGACGCAAGTAATACAGCCTTCCGAATCGAGCCTCGCCTTGAAAATCCTGCGCTATCCGCTCGTTCTGCTGGTTATCGGCTTCATATTTTTTGGCATTCTTTATGGACTGACAGCCGCCGCGGCCACGGCCTACCAGCCGCTGCGCAATACGCCATTGCAGTTGATGATAACGCTGGCCTGTGCGGCGCTTGCCGTCTTTGCCTACAAACTCTTCCAGCGCTGGCTGGAGCGGCGCGAGGATGCCGAATTTGCCCTTGCCGATGCAGGCAAGGAGCTTGGCCTTGGCCTTGCTATCGGTTTTCTGTTGTTTTCTCTGATGGTTGGCATTGTCGCGCTGCTTGGCGGTTTCGGCATTGATGGTCTGCGTGGAATGGGGCGGTTCTGGTCGGTTTTGTCGCTGTCGATCGCATCGGGCTTGTTCGAGGAAGTGATGTTTCGCGGCATTGCCTTCCGCCAGATCGAGGCGATGGCCGGATCATGGGTGGCGCTGGCGCTGACTTCGGCTTTTTTTGGGGCCTCCCATCTCGCTAATCCTGACGCAACACTGTTCGCCGCCTTTGCCATCGCGGTGGAGGCCGGAATTCTGCTGGGTGCGGCCTATATGCTCACGCGGCGCTTGTGGTTGGCTGCGGGTATTCACGCGGCTTGGAATTTTACGCAAGGCTGGATTTTTTCCGCGCCGGTTTCAGGCGGC
>JANLOZ010000177.1:0-4462 GCA_031366845.1 Novosphingobium sp.
CAGCAACCCGCCCGTCGCTTTCGCTGGCTGCACGGCCAGAGCCATGCCGCCATTGATCCTTGCGAGCAGCGCGCAAAGCCCCAGACCGCCCAGGCCTGCAACAAGGCCGATCACCGTCCACCGCCCCATCGTCGGACCCGCTCGCAAAGGCTGCACACCGCAAACGCGCGCCAGCCCAAGCGCGATCAGCGCCACCGGAAGATAGACGAGTAGGTAGTAAATCGTCGCCAGGCGCCCGAAGGAATAGTTCTGGAAGCGATCAACCAGCGGCGGCGAGTAATGCATCCACGTCCAAGCGAGGAGGAGGCCGGTAAGCATTGCGATAACGAGGAACAGCGGGATGTGGACGAGGGCGTTATGCTGCCTCGCATCCCGTGCATTGTTAGCCAAGTTTGTTTGAGATTGATTCACGTTGCAGGCATCCGGAAATCTTCATCCGCAAGACGGGTTCGCCGCAAGACCAGTTGGAGTGGGGTAGCCCTTGCAACCAGTAGCGCGATTATAGGTATCTTTTACCGCATCGCTATCGGCCTTGAATCGCGCTTTTGCCTTCTCATAGTCGACCATCAGATAGCCGCCATCCTTCACACCATTAACTCGGCGGTCCATTTCCTTGTAGAAAAAATCCTGCTCGGCCGCGTTATTGGGGAAACGGGGCGGCGCTACTTCCTTGGTATAAATTTCGCCGACCAAGAATCCATATGCATTCATCGCTTCACGATACTTGTTCAGCCAATTGGTCTGGTAATCGGTGAAAGCATTGCCGCAGGCAATTGTAGCATTGACCCTTTCCATCGGTTGCTGGATGCTCGACCAATTGTCTTTGCACCTGGGGTAGGGCCCGTAATCAAATACTGGCGGCTCAGGCATCACCGGAAATCCGCCATTGCCGTATTGGCGCGCAATAGGCGGCGCAACGTAGGTTGCTGACTGCGCCGTCGCCTGAGCCACTACCGGAACGGGGCTTACCGTGAGTGGATTGTCTTTCTGCGGAGTGCTGACGATCTGTGGAATCGGAGGAGTAGGAGCAGGTGCGGGATTCTGGACTGTCGGACCTTCAATCTTCGAGGGTGCCGGCGGCATTATATAGCCGGTCTGTACGGGAGCGGTGACAGGCGGGGCCGGTGTGTCCGCTGGATTTTGGCTGGTTGGGCCAACAATAACAGGCGAATTGGTGGGCGGAACATAAGCAGCCTGGGGCGGCGGCACGATCTGCACCGGCTCGCGGGTAGGTGGCAGAGCCTGCTGAGCGGGGCTATCGCTAGCCGAGACCGTCGCGCTCTGTTGCGGGCGGGCAGGCACAGCCCGGCTTAACGCGCTGTAAAGGCTGGTTGCAATTAGCGCCGACTTGCCAGTAGGAAATTTATTCACATAGTCAAGATAGGCGGCGGCCGTGTTAACCTGCTGCGCGCGCAGAAACGTTGCGTCATCCGAATCCATTCGCGCGCCGGGATCTTCAGGCTTGGGAACAAGAAAAAAATCCATCCCCGTCAATCTCTGCGTTGGGAAGGGGCGCTGCTTGCCACCCGATGCCGTGCGAACGTCATCGTAAATTTTGTTACCCAGCATCTGCAGTTGCAATCCCGGTTCGGCTAGACGATTGGCAATCGCCTTGGCGAAATAAGAATTCCCGCCCGCACCATCATCAAGGATCGTTGATCCGGGATCTGCTGCAAAGATGACCAATGAACCTTCGGTCGCGTCAATACGACTAAGTCCGGGCTGGATGGCGCGGGAAAGGCTAGTCCATTTGTCGCCAAAAGGGTTGTTGCGGCAGGCGTCCAGCAGGACGATCCTCAACTTTGCTCCGGCCACCGAACTCAGCACTTCGGACAGTGAGATCGCTTCTGTTTGCAAATCGCGCGGATCGGCTAAATGCACATCCGTGGGAATCAACCAGTTCTCGCCGTTATTGTCGATCCCGTGGCCAGCGTAATAGATCATTGCAACTTCAGCTGAATCAGCTTTGTCGCGAAATTCTCGCAATTTCTGATGAAAACTGACCACTGCCAAATCGTTGGCTTGCATTATCTCAAAGCCAGCTTTGCGAGCAGTTTGGGCAACGACTCCTGCGTCATTCATAGGGTTCGGAAGATTGTTGCCGTTAACATATGCCGAATTGCCGATGATCAATGCCACGCGCTTGCCCGCCGCCATCGCAGGTGCCGCTGCTACAACGCAAAGCACGGCAACGGTTGCAAAAAACAGCTTCAGCGCTGTCACCATGCGGCCGTAGAGTTTGTTGCTAACCATAACCACAGTTCGAAATTCCCGAATTGAACCGACCGCTGTTCGCAAGCAGCGCGCCGGAGTCTCAGCTTCTCAAGCACTACCATCGCAGTTTTCCGGCTGAAAATCAATCGAAGAAGGTGAGCTGCAATAGGGGTCTGGCCGCTGCCCCTTCCCGATCCGGGACGGCGCACTGCTGGCTTGCCCGGCTCGCGCGGTTATCGAATGGAGACAACAACGCAGATCACGCCTCCTTAACGGGGCAAAATCCCGGCAATTGGTTCCCTTTTATGAACGCCATCGCGTAATTGCATGAAACGCCTCCGCTTGCCTCTGCCACAAATTTGCGACAGGTTGCTGCCAGCCAAAAGAAAACGAAGACCATGAGCATCCCTGTAGATACCGGCTTCAACAGCCCGAACGCCGTTACGCTTCCCGCCCGGCCCGAGCCCATCTGCCTTGACCCGGCAACAACGGCGGTGGTGGTTATCGATATGCAGAACGGTTACGCATCACAGGGCGGCTATGTCGATCTGGCGGGCTTTGATATTTCCGGGGCTGCCGCAGTTGTTGGCCGGGTTGCTCAGGTGCTCGATACGGCGCGGGCTGCTGGCGTGCAGGTGGTGTTTCTGCAGAACGGCTGGGACGCGGACTATGTCGAGGCCGGCGGCCCCGGTTCGCCCAATTGGCACAAATCGAATGCGCTCAAAACCATGCGCGCGCGGCCCGAACTTCACGGCAAACTGCTGGCACGCGGCGGCTGGGACTATGAACTGGTCGATGCGCTGAAGCCGCAGCCGGGCGACATCCGGGTGCACAAGACCCGCTACTCCGCATTCTTCAATTCGCAGCTGGATTCAGTGCTGCGCGCACGCTGCATTCGCACCATCGTGTTCGTCGGGATCGCCAGTAATGTCTGCGTTGAATCGACGCTGCGCGATGGCTTCCACCTTGAGTATTTCGGCGTGATGCTTGAGGATGCCACGCACCACCTCGGGCCCGATTTCGTGCGGCAGGCGACCGTCTATAATGTCGAGAAATTCTTTGGCTGGGTGAGCACGGTGGCGGAATTCTGCGGCTCGATCGGGCAGCGTCCTTCAGGAGATCAGTGATGCCTTTCGAACCCATCAACCCGCCCCAATTCCCCACGCCGATCGCGCCTTATTCTGCCGGAGCCAGGGCCGGAAACACCGTTTATGTTTCGGGCGTTCTGGCGCTGGGCGAAGGCGGGGTGGTGCTCCATGTGGGCGACGCAGCGGCGCAGACGCGGCATGTGCTCGATGTCATCAAGATTACGCTTGAGGCTGCGGGGGCTAGTCTGGCCGACGTTGCCATGAACCACATTTTCCTGAAAGACCTGGGCGATTATGCCGCCTTCAACGCGGTTTATGCCGACTATTTCCCCGGCGCGAAGCCCGCGCGCTATTGCATCAAGTGCGATCTGGTGAAGCCCGATTGCCTGGTTGAAATTGCCAGCGTGGCGCATATCGGCTGATGCCTTTTGCTGCCGGGCTCTATTATGAATTACATGGGCCGGTAGGCGCGCCGCCGCTTATCCTGTCGAGCGGGCTGGGCGGATCGGCGAGCTACTGGAAGCCCAATATCCCCGCACTGGCCGAGCATTTCCGGGTTATCGCTTACGACCATCGCGGGACGGGGCGGAGTGACCGGGGATTGCCCGATGTGGTGACGGTAGATGCTTTTGCTGACGACATTCTCGCGCTGATGGATGCGCTGCACATCTCAAGGCCGCACGTCGTCGGCCATGCGGCGGGCGGTGTTGCCGGGCTGGCGCTGGCGCTAAAGGCTTCCGAACGGCTCGGCAAGCTGGTCGTGGTGAATGGCTGGGCCAGGGCCGATCCGCATTTTCTGCGCTGCTTTGAAGCGAGGCTCAATCTGCTGCGGAATTCTGGGGTCGAGGCGTTCCTGCGCGCGCAGCCGATCTTTCTTTACCCGGCCAACTGGATTTCCGCGCAGACCGCGAGCTTGGATGCCGAAATGGCGCAGCAGCTTGCAGGCTTTCCTGGCATCTCAACGATGGAAAAACGCATCGCCGCGCTTGCTGGCTTTGATGTGAGCGGCAAGATCGCAGGCCTTGGCGAACGAACCTGCGTGCTCATCGCCGAGGATGATATGCTGGTGCCGGCAACAGCGGGTCGGTTGCTGGCGCAAGAACTTGGCGGCGCAGTGCTTCATTCGATGTCAACCGGCGGACACGCCTGCAATGTCACCG
>JANLOZ010000188.1:0-3068 GCA_031366845.1 Novosphingobium sp.
GAGCTGCTCGGACGCGTCGCCAGAAATAAATAGGGACTGTCCCTATTTAATGCGCCCCTATTTAATGCGCCAACGCCGGATAGAGTCGTCAGGGCTTCCATTACACCAGCGCCTTGGCTTCATCGTCCATGGTCCCGGCAACCTTATCGCCGAACAGGATCATATCGACATGCGAAGCGCCCGAGGGGATCATCGGGAAGCAGTTCGCCTCGTTGTGGACACAGCAATCGACAAAGACCGGGCCGGGATGGTCAATCATCGCCTGAATCCCGGCGTCGAGCTGCTCCTCGCCCTCGATGCGGATGCCTTTCCAGCCATAGGCCTCTGCCAGCTTGACGAAATCGGGCAGGCTATCCGAATAGCTTTCCGAATAGCGACTCTCGTAAGTCAGTTCCTGCCACTGGCGGACCATGCCCATCCACTGATTGTTGAGCACGAAAACCTTGATCGGCGCGCGATATTGCGTGGCGGTGCCGAGTTCCTGAATGTTCATCTGGATAGAGGCATCGCCTGCAATATCAATCACCAGCTTGCCGGGATTGCCCAGCTGCGCGCCGATGGCGGCGGGCATGCCATAGCCCATCGTGCCGAGCCCACCCGAGGTCAGCCACTTGTTCGGCCCCATGAAGTGAAAATGCTGCGCCGCCCACATCTGATGCTGGCCAACCTCGGTCGAAATGATCGGATCGAGGTGCTTGGTCAGTTCATAGAGCCGTTCGACGGCATATTGCGGCGCGATTGAACCACTATTGCGCTCATAGGAGAGGCTCTTCTTCGCGCGCCAGCCATCGATCCGCGCCTTCCATGCGGAAAGATCGCGCGGCTTGCGGGTACCCCAGGCATCGACCAACTGCTGGAGAACCTGTGCGCAGTCTCCGATGATCGGCAGATCGACAGCCACGATCTTGTTGATCGAGCTGCGATCAATGTCGATGTGGATTTTGGTGGAATTGGGCGCGAAAGAATCGAGCTTGCCGGTAACCCGGTCATCAAACCGCGCGCCAATGGCAACGATCAGGTCCGCCTGATTCATCGCCCAATTGGCTTCATAGGTGCCGTGCATCCCGAGCATACCGAGCCAATCGGCATGGTCCGCCGGGAAAGCGCCCAGACCCATCAGCGTCGAGGTAACCGGCGCGCCAGTCAGCCGCTGCAACGCGCGCAGCAGTTCGCTCGCCTGCGGGCCGGAATTGATCACCCCGCCGCCCGTATAGAATACGGGGGACTTGGCGTTGGCGAGCAGTTCAATCGCCCTGGCAATGTCCTTGTCGGTCCCTTGCAACTGCGGTGTATAGCGGTTGCGCCGCTGCGGCGGGCCATCGGTGTAGGGCGCAGAGGCAATCTGCACGTCCTTGGGAATATCGATCACCACCGGACCGGGGCGGCCCTGCGTGGCGATCTGGAAGGCTTCATCGACGATTCCGGCAAGCTCGCTCGGATCGCGGACAAGATAATTGTGCTTGGTACAATGCCGTGTGATGCCAATGGTATCGGCTTCCTGAAAGGCATCCGAGCCGATCAGGCTTGACGGCACCTGACCGGTGATGACCACCAGCGGGATTGAATCCATGAAGGCGTCAGCAATCCCGGTCACGGCATTGGTCGCGCCGGGGCCCGAGGTGACGAGCACCACGCCGGGCTTGCCGGTGGATCGTGCATAGCCTTCCGCTGCGTGGGCAGCGCCCGCCTCATGCCGCACGAGCACATGCTGAATGCGCGCGTCCTTGAACAGGGCGTCGTAAATAGGCAGGACTGCGCCGCCGGGATAGCCGAACACGTGCTCAACCCCCAAGCGAACAAGGCTTTGGACCAGGATTTCCGCGCCGGGGCGCTCTTGGGATTCGGGCATGGTCTTCACTCAATATTGGCTCTGCTAAAATGACTGACCCGGCGCAGTGGCCTGCACCGGGTCGCCTCTCCAACGCGCTCGAAGTCACCCGGAGGCGATTGTTGTGCGGCGCGGTAAGCGACAGTATATAACGTGTCAACAGTTAATCACGTAATAATAATGCGAATATCAGGATTTCCTTAAAACTAACATCTTCAAAGCGCGGCCAATCGGCGGGTGGCTGATGCCGCAGCCAGGTCTGCTGCCGTTTGACATAATTCCGAGTCGCCTGGGCACCGCGCCGTTCGGACTCGGCAATGTCCCATTTCGCCCGCAGAAATCCAGCAATTTCCGGCACGCCAATGGCGCGCATCACCGGCAGTTCGGTCGATAGCCCGCGCTTGAGCAGCGCGGCAACTTCTTCAATCGCACCGCTTTGCAGCATATGCGCGAAACGGTCATCGCAGCGACTATAGAGTAATTCTCGCGGCGGGAGGAGGATTGCTGCGTGCAGCGTGACGGTATCAGCAATCCCGCCGGCCTTGGTCTTGTGCCAGTGCGCCATAGGTTTGCCCGTCGATCGCACAACCTCAAGCGCGCGCGCAATGCGCGATGAATCGGTTGCATCGAGCTTGGCTGCGCGTTCAGGATCTTCCCGCAACAGCGCCGCGTAAGCATCGGCGACGGTCAGAGCGCGAACCTCGGCACGGATTTGCGGGTCAATTTCAGGTACGGGCGCAATGCCATCAAGCAGCGTGCGGAAGTAAAGCCCGGTGCCGCCAACAAGGATCGGCACCGCACCATCCGCATGCACATCCGCCACCTCCCGCGCCGCAGCCGCTGCCCAATCGGCGGTGGAGCAGGCCTGAGCGCCGTCCCATGTTCCGAGCAGCCGGTGTTCGACGCCTTTCATATCGGCCGCTGCGGGACGCGCGCTGAGGACTGCCAGATCAGCGTAAACCTGTGCTGAATCAGCATTGATAACCACCCCACGCTGGCCCCGCTCGGCCAGTGCCAAGGCCAGACGCACCGCGAGATCGCTCTTGCCGCTCGCCGTCGGCCCTGCAATGAGCGCCAGCGGCGGCAGCTTTGCCGAAGGTGAAAGGGAATCCGAAGTGCTCATTGCCCGGCTGATAGCAGTTGACGCCGAGTTGTCCGCTAGACTTGATACGATGAGGGAAGGCTGGATCGTGCCAGCAGATGTCACGTGTTTCGAAGAGGGACCGGGCTTCAGGATTGC
>JANLOZ010000238.1:0-4796 GCA_031366845.1 Novosphingobium sp.
GTTATAGTCGGCCCCACCCGGCCCCCCCTCGGCCACTCAAGCGATTGTATAATTTGGGTGGCCGGGTGGGGGAGTGGGCTGGGGCCGATCCGATGGTAATCGGAAAAACTCTAGGCCTCCCCCTCCGGCTGATGCTGCGTAGCGGGGAAAGGAGGGGGAGGCGTTCGGCGCGGAACTTGGGGCAACCGCGCCGATTTCTTTTAACTTTAGCTGGGCGCGCGCAGACGCCATCGATGGACGCCGTTGCAGGCCGGATTGGACGCATCACCCGCCATCAGCACCAGGCCGGGCTGCGCCACCAGTCGCGCCTGATCCTGCGCCGGACAACTCCTCGCGGCCACCTGCCCCAGCGCCAAAGCCAAGACAGTCAGCGCCAGACAACCGGCAATGATCCTTGGGCGATAGGAGCGGGTGATCGCGAAGAGAGACGGAACGCTGTCCATGCCGCGATGATTCGCAGGCTTGGGTTAGTTCCGCGTTGCCAAGTGTGGTGGCCAGGTGTGGTTGCGCAGGTAAGTATGTTTGTTGGGTATGGTGCGAAGGTTTACTTTGGCGGGAGGTGGTTTCAGCCAGGCTGGAACCACCAGCAATGAGCGCTTACAATTGCCACCCGAACAGGCCATAGGGCCGCATCGCACGCAGTCCTTCCCAGTAAGCGCGCGCGGCAGAGAGACATGGCTTGCGCTCCCGCTTACCTTTCGGAAGCCACAGCTATGAGCCGCGCCATGAACCTTTCCACTCTCCGCGCCGATGTCGAAGCCTATTGCAAGACCGCAGGCCTGCGCGTCAGTTCAATCGAGGATCTGCCCTCGGGCGGCACCCACGTGGTCTGCGTGACGATCGAGGAAGCCGACACGCTGCGAGGCAAATTCGCCAAACAGGCGATAGAAGGCCGGGTGCGCCGCTATCCGTTCTTCAACCTGCGCGCGAGCCAGTAGCAGGCTGGGGTCTGATGTGCTGACTTGGAAGCGGCACCTGCCCGCTCCCCCGCCCATCCTGAGCCTGCCCAAGCATCAAGCCGGGCGCTGTCCCAGATGCGCGACGTAAACGTCGAGGTGGACGATCCGCCCCGCCTCGTTGAATTCGAACACGGTCACGGTGTTGGAAATATCGGTCACGCCCGCCCGCGTGTTCCGCTCCTCAAGCTCCTGAAACACCACATTGCCGCTCTCGGTGATGCGGCGCAGCTTGCCGTCCCAGCCGGTCATGTGGCCATATTGGCTGACGTAACGGCGATAGGTCGGCCAGTCGATCGTCTCGACCTCGGCGGTGAGGAACATGCCCACCCGCTCGAACGCGGCGGCATCGACCAGCGCTTCAAGCCTCGCCCAGTCAGCCTCGTCCGCCTCACCCTGCTTCAGCGCAGCAATTACATGCTCAAACGCCTCGCCATAGGCGATGACCTGCTGGGTGAGCCCGGTGAAGGTGTTCGACGGGGGAATTTCGGTTGCCATGCTGCACGCTCCTCTAGCCGCGCGCAGTTAAGCGGGCGCGCGCGGCGGAAACAAGGCTTCGGCGGTAGGGCCAGCGCAATATCGCCCCGGTGCATCATACCACGCGCAACGGCCCCTCACCCGCGCTGGGTGAAAGGCCGTTTTACCTATGCCTGGGAAATGGCCCGAGCCCGAAGCCTCGCGCTGGCTTACCAGCGCGTCTTCATGCAGGTGTGAACGCGGTGCCCGTTGCGCATCGAATAGTGGCAGCGGTTCTTCCAGCCGTGATGGCGCCCCTGCGTCCAGCCGCGATGGGTGACGCGGGTTACCTTGGTGTGGCGCACTTCACCGGGACGCATAGGGTCATTCTTCATGGCGTCATGGCGCATGTCACCAGCATGCATGTCGTGCCCCGGCATGGCCGCGCCATTGGTAGTGACCGTGCGCTCGGTGTGCATGGTTTTCGTGTGCGTCATCACCGGCGGATCAGCCAGCACCGCAGCAGGCGAAGCCAGCACCAGCGCGGCAAGGGCAATTTTCAGGCTCTTCATCTCAAGACTCCTCATGGTGTTGCGGCGAAGCGCGGGGCCCGGGGAGGACAGGCGCGCATCACTGACACGGGCTAAACGCGCGAGACGGGGGAAGGTTCGCTGGGGGTGGGGGGAGCGGCTTGATGAGGGGAATCCTGGGGACATGCTATTGCGTGTCCCCGTCCGACGTTGCGGCTACGGGTGGAGTTTGGGGGTTAAGTAACGTGTCACCTTAACTCCGTCAGTCAATATGACCCGCTTCACGCAACCATTTCTCCTGCTCGGGATTGGATGCTTTACATGAAACAAATTCTCTAGATCCAAATTTCAGCCCCAATCGGACCATCAGCTCCCGATCTGTTTCGGAGTAGAGGATAGCTATGCCTTTTGGTGCCAGAATGTCTCGTGCTCCGTTGTTGCGTCGAAGTCGTTTCATGAAGTCATCCTGTGCAGCAATTGCCGCAACCTGAACTCGAGAAACAGGCATTCCGAGGCACTGCTCAAATAGAGTGGCCAGTTTTTTCGACGCCCTGCCAGCGGACATGATCTGGCGGCGAAGAGGCTCGTCAATACGAGTCCAGAAATTGGGTGTATAATCGAAATCGGAAACCAGCCACCAAATGTTCGCCGTGCCTGCTGCCGAGAACGAAGTCTTGGCATCACGGTTAAAACCACCGCGTAAGTAATCCTTCCTTGCGCGAACAATACCGACAGCGCATTTTGCTGATGCCTCGTTCACTCGTAGCAGGATGCAAAACTGATCGATGGCCTCTGGCGGAATCATCCAGCCAGACCCTCCGCCAGTCGTCGATTTCACATCGACTTCACGCTCACCGATCAACAGGTCCAGTCGAACACCGCGTGGGACTTGCAACCAATCCCGGAGCAGAATTTCAAACTTGGTTCCGAGGTAGGTTTTTTCGGTCTTTTCAAGTTGCTTGAAAAAGTGACGTCCTGTTCGCGCCGTGTCGATCACCTCATCGATAGCCGAGCGAAAGAAAGAGCGCAGCTTTTCCTCAAAGCGTTCTTGGCCGCCGACCGCTTCCATCAGGTCGAATTCAAGCGCGGCCAATTCCACGTAATCGTCGTGGACTTCTGCAAGGGGCCGGTAGCCGTTCGATAGAAAGAGACTCACGCCACCGCCCGGACGGGAAAGACTTTCTGAACTTGCAAGGCCACCTTCAAATTCTGCGCCACAGCCCGCGCAACCGGTGGCGGGAAGGCATTGCCAACCTGCCGGTATGCTGTCGTTTTGCGGCCATGGAACTGCCAATCATCGGGGAAGCCTTGTAACCGCGCGACCATGCGAACGGTTAGGCGTGGCATGCCGCAGAAATCCGCTTCGGGTGCAGTTTCGGCAAGGCTGCGACCTTCAACGCCCATAGATGCCCATGCCTTGCGCGCACGGGTCGGCCCGAGATCAGGGCCACCATGCTTCTTTGATCCGCCAACGATGGTGGGCGCGATGTCATTGGCTTGTTCGGCCCAGCGTTTGGTCCCAGCCCAGCCATTGGCTGCCATCAGATCACGCAGCGTATCACCAACTGTTGGGGGATTGTGTGGCAGCACGTCGGGCCAGTCGAAAGCTTCGACCATGTCTTTACGCAAGGCGACGATTACAACCCGAGGGCGCAACTGCGGAACGCCGAAATCGGACGCGTTCAGCAGCCGCCATTCGGTGTGATAGCCCAGCTTGTGGAGTTGCTGCTTCAGATGCAGCCGGTAATCCTCAAACACCGCCGAGAGAAACCCGCGCACGTTCTCGATCATCACAGCTTTGGGCCTGATCTCGTCAATCAGGCGCAATGCGGCGGGAAACAGATTGCGCTCGTCTTTTTCGCCAAGCTGCTTGCCGGCAATCGAGAAGGGGGGACAGGGAAGGCCGCCGGCCAGTAGGTCCATGCCCTTGAATGGGCGGCCATCGAAATGGTTCATGTCCGCAGCGCGAACATCCCACTGCGGTCGATTGAGCCGCAGAGTTTGGGCGTAATCGGGCTCAACCTCTACCAGCGCGGAATGATGAAATCCGGCCTGCTCCAGCCCGAGCGCCTGCCCGCCAGCCCCAGCACAAAATTCGATAGACTGCATTGATTGCTCCCGCTTTCTTGCAGACTATGTTCTTGCCATGTTCTAGTCAATCCGGTTGACAGCGAATTCATCCAAAATGGCGATTACTCCGCCGCCAACCCCTTCACGCCGCCCGCTTCCGTCCCTTGAGCGGAATCACCAGCCGCGCGTTCTCGAACCACTCGTCGGTCAGTTCGGGTGCGGCGTCGGGGTTTTCGGCGATCTGTTTGGCGATGTCTTCGTCGGTCAGCGCGTCGAACGCCGCGAGACGTTCCGGGGTCATCCAGGCGACGGCTTCGGCCAGCAGCTCAGGGGTGACTTGAACGGTATCGGGCGATTTCTTCTTCATTTGCTTTCCTGAAACTGATCAATCGGCGCTTGCCGTCGCACCAAGTATACACACAAACGCAAATTCTTCCAGCCAATGGCGCTACCGGACCCATCGCGGCGAATCTCGTTTCGCCATAGTCGTTGCGCGCATCTTCCTCTTCAATGTAGTCGCCATCGAAAACGTGGACGCCCATCGGCAGTGGAACTTTGTGCTTTCGCCGGTTCGCTTCATCTTTCAACGGATCGAACTCATAGGGATTCACTCAGCAGCAACCCCCGCCCCACCAAACATATCCGGCTCACCCTCACCCGGCACATCGCCCTCACCCGCCGTATCATTCGCCGACTTCGCATTCCGCCGCTGATCGAAGTTGGACCACACCGAATTCCAGTCGCCCTTGGTCGCGCCCTTTGAATATTCGGTCGCCCGGGTTTC
>JANLOZ010000275.1:0-1805 GCA_031366845.1 Novosphingobium sp.
CGCCCGGCCACCCACATGATACAATGGCCTGGGTGGCCGGGCGGGGGAGCGGGCTGGTGCCGAGCCGACGCAAGTCGGAAACTCTAGCGTTGCACAGGCGGCGCTGCTTTGCTGGTGCGCGCAGGGAGTTGGTGATGATAAGCCGCGAGGTGAGGGGGCAGATTCTGCGCTATGGGCTGAGCGGCCTGGGCCTCGCCGTGATCTATTCGGTCGTCTATTGGCTCTGCGCGGTGGCGCTCGCCATGTCGCCCTATGTGGCCAACACGCTGGCTTTCCTGTGCAATCTGGTCTTCGGATGGCTGCTGCATTCGCGCTGGAGCTTTCGCGGCTACGGCCCGAGCGCTGCGCCGGTGGGGGCCTATGCCCGTTTCTTCGTGGTCAACGGCATCGGCTATGGGCTCAATTCGCTGTGGGTGTGGCTAATGGTTTACCGGCTGGGCGGCAGCGCCGAATGGCCGATTGTGCCGATTGTCACGATCACTCCGGCGCTGTGTTTTGTTTTGAACCGCTTGTGGATATTCAACCGCGCGGCCGGGCCACAATGAACCGCAGAATGATGGGTCTTTCCTGATGCACTCACCTTCACCCCTCGGCGATCAGGCGGCGGTTCTGCATGGGCGCAGGGGCATGGTCATAGCCGGCTTGCTGAGTCTGGCGATGGCACTCTTCTGCCTCACGCTCTATCTGCAAACTGCGGTGAAGCTGATCGCCTTTCCCTATGAGATCGATTATGGCGAGGGCATCGTCTGGCAGCAGCTGCGGCTGATTGCGGATGGCCATGGTTACGGGCGGATCGACCAGTTTCCAGCGATCGTATTCCACTATCCGCCGTTCTATCACGTTACCGCAGCGGCGCTGGCGCGGCTGGGGGGATGGGACCAGCTCGCCGCCGCGCGGGCGCTTTCGGTCGGTTGCAGCCTGATCGCCGCCGCGGTTGTCGCAGGCATTGTCGCGCGGCTGGCGCGGCTCGAAATGCAGCGCGATGCAGGATGGATTTGCGGCATCTGGGCAGGCCTGATCGCACTGAGTTTCCGTACTGTGCTGATGTGGTCAAGCGTGATGCGGGTCGATATGCTGTTCGTCGCGCTCAGCCTGGCGGGTTTTTATGCCGGGATGCGGGCGCTGACCCAGCCGCGGGCTGTCTATGCCGCCGCGGTGCTGTTCGTCGCTGCGATCTTCACCAAGCAGACGGCGATTGCCGCGCCCGCCGCGGTTTTCGCCACGCTGCTCTATCTGCGACCGGCGCTGGCCTTGCGCGGCATTGCCGCGATTGTGGTCGTGAGCCTTGCCGCGCTGATTCCGGTGATGGTGTTTTCGGACGGCCAGTTTTTCCAGCACATCATCATGTATAACGTCAACCGGATCGACATCAGCAACGGCCTCCACAGCTTCAAGGTGGTGAGCGGGGCCTGGGCCTATTGCGTGATCGCGCTCTGGGCAATCCAGGCGCGGCTAGGCCGGTTTTTATCGGCGCGCGGGGCAGGGCCGAGGCCGAATCTGCGCCAGCGCTTGCTCGCCAGCCCAAGCGAGGCCAGCTTTGCCATGGTGCTGGTCTATTTCGGCATGGCGACGCTGATGCTGGCGCTGGTGTTCAAGTCGGGATCGTCGGACAACTATTATCTCGAATGGGAATTCCTGCTGGGCTTGCTCGCCGGTCTGGCGCTGTTCGAAGCTGCATTTGCGCGCCGCGCCGCACCGCAGCCCGCTGCCCAGCGCTGGATCGCCGGTGCCGCGCTGGGCTATGTCGCCTGGCTTTCGGTGATGATGTTCTGGAATTTCTCCGTCTATTACAGCATGGTAACCAG
>JANLOZ010000222.1:0-1948 GCA_031366845.1 Novosphingobium sp.
CGAACAGGATCTTCATATCCTCGACCGAATCGATCGCCACCCCGGCCTTGCCAACGTCACCAACCACGCGCGGATGGTCCGAATCGTAGCCCCGGTGCGTCGCCAGATCAAAAGCAACCGAAAGCCCCTTCTGCCCGGCGGCAAGATTGCGACGATAAAAAGCATTGGACTCTTCAGCGGTAGAGAAACCCGCATATTGCCGGATGGTCCAAGGCCGCCCGGCATACATCGAGGCGCGCACCCCGCGCGTAAAGGGCGCGAATCCGGGCAGGCCTGGGCCAGAATCGGAGACGCCGACGTCCTCCAACGTATAAAGCGGTTTGATCGCAAAGCCTTCGGGCGTGTTCCAGGTCAGGTCTTTACCTTTGACCTCTTTCGCCGCTGCGGCCTGCCAGTCTTCGATTTTCGCCATGATTTGCCTCATTCGCCCCTGAATACCGGGGGCCGTTTTTGCAGGAACGCGCTGACCGCCTCGCCGCAATCCATTGAATTGCCTGCCACCCGCTGCGCTTCTTCCTCAACCAACAGCGCGGCTTCGTAGTCCGAGCCCCATCCCGCACGCACAGCTTGCCTGATCTGGCCATAAGAAATCGTCGGTCCGTCGGCCAGTCGCGCGGCAAGGGCCATTGCCTCGGCCAGCAGCCCATCATCGGGCACAACCTTGTAGATCATCCCCCAGCCCAGCGCCTTTTCCGCTGGAATACGCTCGGCGAGCATCAGCGCCTCGGTCGCGCGCGCCGAGCCGACCAGACGCGGCAGGATCCAGCTCGCCCCGGCATCAAGCGCGAGTCCAACATTGGGGAAGGCGAAATAGAAAAATGCGCTCTCGCCCGCGACAACGAAATCGGCATGGAGCGCCAGCGGCGCCCCCGCCCCCGCCGCCGCCCCGTTCACCGCCGAAACTACCGGGATCTTCAGGCCTGAAAGCTTGCGCAACATCGGGTTGATCGCATCGACCAGGCCCTTCCTTATCATGTCGCCAAAGCCCGTTCCCGGCGCGACGCCCGAAGCCATGTCGCCGCCCGAACAGAAGCCCTTGCCGGCCCCGGCAATCACCAGCGCGCGGGCATTGCCCAGTCTATCGAGTGCATCGCTGAGCTCGGTCGCCAGCTGCCATGACAGCGCGTTGCGCGTTTCAGGATGGTTGAGCGTCAGCACCGCGACATCGCCATCGAATTCCAGGATCACGCGCTCATAAGTCGTTTCAGTGGCGTAAGCCATATCAGTGCGCCGCCTTCGGGGTTTCCATGATTTCAGTGAGCATCCCCCCCATATCCTTGGGGTGGACGAATATGATCAGCGTGCCGTGCGCGCCGATGCGCGGTTCACCCAGCACACGCTTGCCCATTGCCTCGAATTCAGCCTTGGCGGCATGAATGTCGGGCACTTCGAAGCACAGATGGTGCTGCCCTCCGAGCGGGTTCTTTTCCAGCCATTTGCCAACGGCGGAATCGGGAGAGGTCGGCTGGAGCAGTTCGATCTGGGTTCCTCCACCTGCCGACAACCCTGAGCTTGTCGAATGGGCGGGAGTATTGACGAAACAGACACGCACCTGCTGCGATTCCAGCACGAAAGGCTCGGTAATGTCGCTTGCACCCATGACATCGCGATAAAACGCGATCGAGGCGTCAAGGTCAGGCGTGGCGACGCCAATGTGGTTCAGTCTGCCAAGTTTCATTTCACATTCTCGATAATCATCGCAATTCCCTGCCCGCCACCGATGCACATCGTGATCAGCGCATACCTGCCGCCGATGCGCTTCAATTCATAGGCCGCCTTGACCGTTAGAATGCAGCCCGTGGCGCCAACCGGATGGCCGAGCGCAACGCCTGACCCGTTGGGATTGAGCTTGGCGCGGTCAAAACCCAGCACCTTGGCGACCGCGAGCGCCTGCGCGGCGAAAGCCTCATTGGCTTCGATCACATCCATCTGGTCGAGCGTCAGTCCG
>JANLOZ010000309.1:0-32572 GCA_031366845.1 Novosphingobium sp.
CTGCGCGCCCTCATTTCCGCTCCAGACGGAAAGTTGCACCTCGTCTGCGCCGCGCGCGGCAAAGGTGTCCATCGCCCAGTCCATCAACAGCGTGCCAATGCCGCCGCCCATCTGGCCGGGCGCGGTATAGAGCTGCTTGAGCTCCATCACTTTCGCCCCGCGCGCATATTCGGGAAAGCCGCAGACAAGCCCGAGCTTGCAATAGGCGGAAAGCGCATCACCGCGGCTCGCCAGCCGGTAAAGCCGCGCCGGGTTGGCAAGTTCATGGGCGATCGCCACCTCTGACATCGACTCCGCAAGGAAATCGGCGAGGTCTTTGGCGCTGTACATTTGGCCGAACTTGTCGATGAAACTGTCGCTCGCCAGCCGTGACAACGCCGGAATATCCGCCTCGGTTGCGCCGCGCAGGGTGATGGGAATCATAACGCCTTGCTCATAAACACGCTGAACGGGTCCTCTGCATAGTCAGCAAAGGGACCACAAACCGCAAATCCGTTGCTTTGATAAAGGCTGCGCGCGGGAAGAAACGGTTCGGTCGATCCGGTTTCCAGGCTGAGCCTTGCGTTTCCGCGCGCCTGTGCCTCGGCAATCAAGTGGGCCAGCACCGCCTTGCCCACACCCTTGCTGCGATAATCGGGATGCGCGCGCATCGATTTGATCTCGCCGTGGCTCTCGTTGATCCGTTTCAGCGCCCCGCAGCCTGCAAGCAAAACGCCATCCCAAGCCGACCAGAACGTCACATCCTCTGCGCGCAGCCGTTCGACCGGCATGGCGTGCACCGAACACGGCGGCGACCACGCGTACATCTCATCGAGATGAAGCCGCAGCAATGCCTGAACATCCGCCCCGGAAAGGTCATCCTCGATGAAATGCAAATCGCTGATCATGGGGTCTTTCTGGCTTCATTGGGCCGACATTTCAAGTCTCTGCGCTGGTCTCTTGACTCACTTGTCAGCAAGGCGCAGCACTTCGCAGTGCTTGGGGTGGCTAGAATGGGTCGCCCAATCCCCGGGCTTGTGGTTGAAGCTGGGCCAGATCGGCCCGGCAGGGTCGCGCCGCAGCTTTATGGGAGTTATCTGGATGAAACTGATGTACCGCGCAGCCTTGCTGGCTGCCCCGCTTTGTCTTGCCTTCGCCGCGCCCGCTGTCGCGCAGAACTCGCCGTTCAGCAGTGGCGACTTTGTCACGGTTGCCTCGATCTCGGTCGATGACGGTCACTCCGTTGACTATGCCACCTATCTGGCGGGCCGATGGAAGGCGCAGCAGGAATTCGCCAAGTCGCAGGGGTGGATTATAGGCTACGAAGTGCTCGCCAACGTCAACAAGCGGCCCGGCGAACCCGATCTCTATCTCATCACCCGTCGTCATACCATGCCTGATGCTGCCGAGTCGGAAAAGCAAGGCCAGGCCATGCGTGACCATTTCAAGGAAGACGATAAGGTGTCGGACGCTGCCTCGGGCGAGCGCGCGAAATATCGCAAGCAGATGGGCTCGATGCTGCTGCGTGCCCAGATTTTCAAGTAATTTGGCGGATGCAGGCGCGCGGGTCCTTTGCCCGTGCGCCTGTGCCACTTGTCTAACCCGCCCACTTATCCGCCTCGCAGCAGTGCCTGAACATCGGCCCCGGTGTGGTCCTCCTCGATAAAGGTCAGCGGCGCGATCAAGCTTTATTTCTTCCGTGCGCGCGCCTGCGCATAATAGGCATCAAGGAACGCGCGCTCCTCGCCCTCAACGGCGCTGCGGCCAAGCTTGGCGCAGATTGCGGCGTGGACGGTGACGAACTGGTCGCGCTGGTTTTCCTGCAACACGCGTTCGAGCTTGCGCAGCTGCGGCTCGCCATAGACCGACAGTTCGGCTTCGGTGAAGTGGAACCGGACGCTTTTCTCCCACTTGTCCGCCTTGCGCACCCCGAGCCGCATGCCGCCTTCGAGCCGGGCACGCAGCTGGGTGTAATAGGCTTCGAGAAAGGCGTGTTCGTCACCCGCACCGGGATCCCAGCCAATCTTGCGGCAGATCGCATCCTGCACCGCCGCCATCGCCTCGTGCCGCCCTTCGCGCAGCACCCGCTCAAGCGTCTGCAATTCATACTCACCGTAAGCCGCGAGTTCTTTTTCGCCGAAGCGATAAGACGTGCCAGTGGCGGTGCTGAGCCCGCCGCGCGCCGAATTACCCAGCGACATCGCCTCGAGCAATTTGCTGCGCGGCGATTCGACCACCCAGGTTCCGGCGATCAGATCGCCCGCGCGCAGGGCATCGCGGTTAAAGAACGGGAACAGCGCAAACAGCAGGAACCACGCGGTGGCGGCCAGCCCCGCGCCGCCCATTTCGCCGCTGGTCCCCAAGATCAGGAAGCTCAGCGGCAGGAACAGCTCGATATCGCGCAGCAGGTTGCGCGCCAGCACCATCTCCGCCGTCAGCCGTCCGCCATCGCGTGAGGCCACGCGGATGCCGAGCAGGCGCTTGCCCGGGGTCGCCCCGCGCGGACCCAGTTCAAAGAACATGAAATAGCCGTTCCAGAACAGGAACTGCGCCGCCATCCACAGGATTTCGATGAACTGCATCGCCTGGCTGGCGGCGTCCTTTTGCTTCATCCGCTCGTCAAGGTTGGCGATGCCGCCGAACATCCAGATCAGCAGCAGGGTGGTCACCACCGTGAGCACGATGATGATCCCGAGATCGATCAGCAGCGCGCCAAAGCGCGAGCTGCGGCTGGCCACGGTGAGGTTCAGCCCGATCCCTTCGGGCGTCACCAGCAGGCGGCGGCGGCGCAGATCGTGGCGGAGGACAGCGGTATTCATGCCTGTGCCTGCGGATTGCGGTGAAAGGCAAAGAAGTAGGCGAGCCAGATCACCAGCATCGAAATGCCGACGGTGAGCCGCGCTTGCGTATTATCGATAAGCTGGCGGGCGAAGCCTTCAAGGATTGCCGCGACCACCAGCATCAGCACCACCCCGGTCATCACGGCGGCCGCGCGCTGTCCGGCGACGCGCACTGATTGCATCACCCCGCTGGGGCCGGGAAAGGCGATGGAACGGCCAACGTGCAGCCCGGCCGCGCCCGCGAGCAAGATGGCAAACAGTTCGGTCGTGCCGTGAACGGACAGCCAGCCGATCAGATCGAGCGTCAAACCCTTGCCATGATAGAGCCACAGCAGCGCGCCCAGCGTGGCGGCATTCTGCACAAGCAGCAGCAGCGAGGGGATGCCGAAAGCAAAGCCGAGCGCAAAAGCGAGGATCGAAACCTGCGCGTTGTTGCTGAACAGATAGGTGGTGAAAACCGATAGCGCCGGCTCATCCTTATGCCCGAACAGCGTGTGCTGGAGCGCCTCGCGCGTGGCCCCCGGCACGCGTTCATCAACGAACTGGCTGGGGACGAGGCTGAAATACCAGTCAGGATCGTGGCTGACGAGCAGGTAGCCCGCGAGGGTCCCCGCCACCATCACGGCAAATGCGATCAGCACATCGAACCACATGCCGCGCACCGCCGCCGACCAGCCGCCACCGAGGAAGCGCCGCAGCCATGCGGCAAAGCCAATGCGCGGGCCATAGACCAGAAACCACGCGCGCTGCACCAGTCCATCAAGATAGGCGAGCGTTGCGGCATCGAGCGAGGTTTCGCGCGCCACCGACAAGCTCGAGGCGACGGTGCGATAAAGCACCGGCAGCGCTAGCAGATCCGCATCGGGGATGCCGCGCAGCCGTCCCGATTCCATCCGGCGGACGATGGCTTCGAGCCGGTTCCAGTCGCCCTCACGATCTTGCCGGAAACGGTCCGAGCGCAGCGCGGCGGCCTGAATTGCCGCCTCTTGCACCGCCGCCTTGCGGTTGAACAGATTGACCCCGAGCGCCATCAGCCGATCCTCCCCGCGCGCTTGATCGAAAGGTAAGCGTCGATCAATCGGGGCCCGACGTGATTGTAGGCCGCTTCGATCACCTCGACCCCCGCCTGCCGCAGCCGCTGGTGAACCAGCGCACGCTGGCGCAGCAAGCCATCGGCGCTGACCGCCATCGCAAGCTCGGCCATGCCCTCGGGGGCTGCGGCGGCAAGGCCTTCGAGTTCCTCGTCAGCCAGCGTGACGAACAGCACCATGTGCCGCTTGACCAGCCGCGCGACGCTCTCGACCATCAGCTCGGCGCTGGTCGGATCGGAGAAATCGGAGAACACGATGATCAGCGAGCGGCGCTGGAGCCGCCCGGCAAGCGTTGCCAGCGCGAGGGTGAAATTGGGTTCCTGCGCGCGGTAATCGAGCCCTGCGGCGGCTTCCTGCAGCCGGTGAAAATCGCGCGGGCTGGAGACAAACGGCGTTGCCAGCTCGGGCCGGGCGGCAAAACCGAACAGCGCCACGCGGTCACCCCCCTTGAGCGCCACATAGGCCGTGGCGAGCGCGGCGGAAACGGCGCGATCAATCCGCGGCTGCCCGGCGATCGGCTCGCACATCGCCTGCCCGCAATCGAAGGCGAAGACGATCTGGTTGTTGCGTTCGGCCTCATATTCCTTGGCATAGAGCTGCGAATGGCGGGCCGAACTTTTCCAGTCGATCCGCCGCCGGTCCATCCCCGGCTGGTATTCGGCGAGCGCCTCGAACTGGGTGCCCTCACCGCGAATGCGCCGCGCCACCATGCCGAAACTTGAATCGCGCAGGAAAGCTTGCAGCGTCGGGGACCGGATTGCGGCAAGATTGGGCCAGACGCGCACCTGCGCATGGACTTCAATCATTTTTTGCTGCGCGCCGAGACCAAGCGGTCCCTGCCAGCGCAGCCATGCCCGCGCGATCGAGCCGCTGCCGCGTCGCGAGGGGGTGAACACGGCCTTGCCTTCAAACGCCTCGAAGCCCGGATCGCGCACCAGCTTGACATCGAGCCGGCCGCCGGGGGCAAGGCGCGGATCGAGTTCGATCGACGCTTCAATCTTGCCCGAAAATTTGCCGGTAATATCGGCGAGTATCACCGCCTGGGCTGGCTCGCCCACTTCGCAATCGCTGGGAGCGATCAGCCGTAGATCGTCGAGTCTTCCGGCGAGCGTGGCATCGAACAGCACGAGCAACAGCAGCAGCCCGGCCAGAGCAGGCGCGGCGATCCAGGCGGCAGGCGTGGCCGAAGCGATCACCAGGCCGATTGGCGCCAGCAACGCGATCAGCAAGGCTGCGCGCGTGGTCGGGACTATGCCTGATGCGCTGAAGGGGAAGCGGAGTTTCAAGCGATTAGACCCGAAACCGGCCCCGCGCGCATCACCGCGGCGCCTCGGTCTGATCGACCAGCCCGGCCACCAGTGCCTCAATCTGCTTGCCCTCAATTTCGGCAGCGGGGGACAGCATCAGCCGGTGGCGCAGCACCGTGGTGGCGAGCGCCTTGACATCATCGGGCAGCACATAGTCACGCGAATCGAGCGCGGCGCGGGCGCGGGCAGCATTTGCCAGCAGCACGGCAGCGCGCGGGCTGGCACCGGCGGACAGGTCGGGGCTGTCGCGCGTCGCGCGGATCAGGCGGACGACGTAATCAATGATCGATTCGGCAAGCTTGATGCCCTTAACCGCCTGAGCGGCGGCATTGAGCTGCGCGGCATCGGTAACCTTGCCGATGCCGAAATCGGCGGGGCGTGCCGGGCCGGCGCGCTCGCCAAACCGCGCAACAATCCGCGCCTCTTCCTCAAGGCTGGGGTAGGGGATCAGCAGCTTGAACAGGAAGCGGTCAAGCTGGGCTTCGGGTAGCGGATAGACGCCCTGGCTCTCGATTGGGTTCTGCGTTGCCACCACCATGAAATGCGCGGCCAGTTCGTGCGCCTTGCCATCGAGCGTTACCCGGCGTTCCTGCATCGCCTCAAGCAGCGCGGCTTGCGTCTTGGGCGGGGTGCGATTGATTTCGTCGGCAAGCAGCAAATCGCAGAAAATCGGCCCGCGCGTGAGGGTGAACTGGCTGGTCTGGAAGTTGAACAGGTTTGAACCGAGGATATCGCCCGGCATCAGATCAGGGGTGAACTGAATGCGCCCGAAATCGAGCCCCAAGGCTCCGGCAAAACACTGCGCCAGCAGCGTCTTGGCCGTCCCCGGCGGGCCTTCCAGGAGCACATGCCCCTGCGCCATCAGTGCGACCAACATGGCGTCGACCGTCTCGGTCTGGCCGACAATCGCCTTGGCCACTTCGGCGCGGATCGCTTGCGCGAGCCTGCCAACATCTTCAAGCGACATGGGGGCCTGGGTGCTCATCGGGTCAAAATCCTTTCAACGTCCTGGAGCGCCTGTCCGGCGCGTAGCAATTCGGCGGGGCGGCGGGCCTCGCGCAAGTCAGTGGCGATGCGGGAAAATGGTTTGGCTTGCGGGTCTCGGGCGCTGAGCGCCCGGTCAATCGCCGCTTCGGTGCGTTCGGGGTCAGCCTGCCGGGGCAGCGCCAGCGTGCGCGCCAGCCGTTCCCGCACCAGCGCCGCATAGGGCGCGGCGAGCAGGTGCATCCGTCCTGCACGGCGGATCAGCCCGGCCGAATTGGCCACCAGCGCGGCCTTGCCAAAAGCGATCACGCGGCCCTGGGCCAGCGGCGGGCCAAAACGGCGAAACGCGCGCCAACCAGCCACCAGTGCTGCGGTCAGCAGGCACAGCGTCGCGGCAAGAAACGGCGGTGTAAAAGCCAGCGTCAGCAGGTTGGGTGAACGCTTGAAGCCATTGAGCGTCATGTCGAAGTTGATTGTCGCCGCTGGCTTGCCGCCCTCAGCCAAGCGCACCAGTTCGAGCGCCGCCTTCGCGCGGTTTTCGTCGGCCATGCCCCAGTTGTTGAGCAAATCGGGTTCATCGACGATCAGCAACGGATAAAGCGTCTCGTCGACATCTTCGTCTTCGGCCTGGCCGTCATTGCCCGCCGCGTGAACCAGCGCGGGATAGTCGCCGTGATCGTTCCAATAGCCTGCCAACGCATGGCCATCGCCGCCAATCACCAGCGGCACGATAAAGTCGCTGCGATCAAACTGGATGCGCGGATCGGGCAAATTGCCCGTCTCGCCCAGCCCATTCCATGAAACCGGCGGCCCTTTCTTGACCTGATCCTGGTTCTTGTCGTTAGCGCTGGTGGCGGCGGTGAGCTTGTATTGGCCCAGATCCTTCAGCCAGTCCGGGCTGTGGGTTCCCGCTATCTGCACCCAGCCATCCTTGGCGCCCAGCTGTATCACTTTTGCCGGGATGGCTTGCCATTTGGGCAGCACCAGCATCGTCGGCCCGATGGTGCGCCGGTTCTGGATGATCTTCTCAAGCGTCTTGCCATTTGTCCACATCGGCGGGGTCAGCACGACGAGGCCGGGATCCTTGAGCAGCGCGATAGACTGCGCGCGGCGGACGGCGTGACCCTGCCGTTCAAGCAGGTCGGCCAGCGCCGCATAGCCGGTCAGCCCTTTCGATCCGACATGCGCCTCGCCGTTGTTGGTCGATCCGTGAGTCATCCCCGCGCCGATCATCCACAGCAGTGCGACGAACACGCCTGCGCCGAACAGCACCATCGCCAGCACCACCTTGGGGCTGAAAGGGTTGGTTCCGGCGGCGACCGGGGCATTGGCGGACACCGCGTTCATGCCCTGATCTCGACCAGCGCGAAATCGGCATAGGCGGCGCGTGCGGCCCGCCAGTCCGCCAGGACAAGTGGAACCAGCGCGAACCGGCAGCGTTCGACTTGCCGGGCGATCAGCGAGAAGGTGGTGCGGGCGCGGTCGGGAAGGTCAGGGTTGAGGCCAATTTCGCGCGATGTGCTCGCCGGGTGCACCCAGTCAGGGCGGCTGGCGGCGATTTGCCCGACCGAGCGCGAGAGCAGCAGGTGCGCTGCTTCATCATAGCGGCCTTCCGCAGCGAGCCGATCAGCATCTTCGAGCAGCGCCAGCGCCGCCGCGTGTTCGGGTGCCCATTCAGCCTCGGCCTCTGCTGCCGCCTTGCGCCGCCGCCCTTCGAGCAGGGGTTCCACCATCCGCCAGATCAGCAAGCCGGCTGCGAGCACCGCCAGACCGATCAGAATGTACGACAGGATCGGCCATGACACGCCTAACAGTTCGCCCAGCGGTTCGAACAAGCTGCGCAGAAACCGGCCGAACGCCGCCAGCCATTCGGGCGTTTGCGGCGGCGGCCTGGGTTTGAATTCTGTGGGGGTGAACTGGATCGAGCCATCGCCGCGAATCGCGCGCCATGCGCTGGCCGCGTCCGCAGTTTTCGATCCCTGTTCTGCAGCCTTGCCGACACTCACACTCGGGTGGTGCCATGGCGCAGGGACATGCGCAAGCTAGGGTTTTCCGACTTGCGTCGAATCGGGAGCAGGCTGGTGCCGTCTATTCCGGAAAGACGCTAGCCGCGTATCAATCCCATCGGATAGGACCCGAGCACGCGCATATCCTTGCAGTGAAACGCCAATTCTTCGAGCGCGAGATCGACTGCCGGATCGCCTGGCGCGCCAAGGATGTCGGCATAGAACATCGTCGCCGAAAAGCTCGCGCCCTTCTGATAGCTTTCGAGCTTGGTCATATTGACGCCGTTGGTGGCGAAACCGCCCATCGCCTTATACAGCGCGGCGGGGACATTGCGCACTTCGAACACCAGCGTGGTCATCGATGGGGTGCCTTTCAGCTCCTCAACATCGGCAGGCTTGTTGGCGAGAACGACAAACCGTGTGGTGTTATCCGCCGAATCCTCGATCTTTTCGGCAACGATCTTCAGGCCATAGAGTTCAGCCGCGATGCGCGGCGCAATCGCGCAGGCCTGATCATCGCCCTGCTCCTTGACGAAGGCCGCCGCGCCTGCGGTATCGGCATAGGCCATCGGCACAATGCCCCGCTCGCGCAGGTAATGCCGCGTCTGGCCAAGCGCCTGCGGATGGCTGTAAGCGGCGGCAAAGGGCCCGTCCGTCAGCCCCATAAGCGCATAGGAAATCGGCAAAAAATATTCGCCCGTGATGTAAAGCCCGCTTTCGGGCAGCAGGAAATGGATATCTGCGACCCGCCCGTGCTGCGAATTTTCTATCGGGATAATCGCCCGGGCCGCGCGGCCTTCCTTCACCGCATCGAGCGCATCTTCGAATGAAAAGCACGGCAAAGGCAGGCTTGCGGGATCGAATTCGAGGCCTGCGCGGTGGCCATTGCAGCCCGGCGCACCCTGAAACGCGATGGCGCGCGAAGGGTCTGCGGCGGCGGCCTGGGCCATATCGGAAACGAGCGCGAGCGCGGGCTGCGGGAAGCTGTGCATCGCGCGCCCTTAAGGCGGAACAAACAATGGCGCAATGTGGGGCGCAATGTGGCGCGCAAATGGCGCACAAGTGGCTTGCACTTGGTCAAGCGGCTGACTAGAGCGCGCGTCAAGCACAATCGCCAAAATCGCGGGGCGTCTTTCGATGGATGATCGTTTCAATACCACTGCCGGATGGGTGCTGTTTTCGGGCATCATTGCGCTGGGTCTCGCCAGCATTTCCGGTCGCCATTTTATGGCCGACAAGAACGAGCGGCCCGAGAAGATGGGCTATGAGATCGCCGGCGTCGTCCATGAAGGCGGCGGTGCGGTTGCGGCGGAAGAACCCATCGAGGCGCGGCTGGCCAAGGCTGATCCAGCCAAGGGCGCTGCCAGCTTTGCCAAGTGCAAGAGCTGCCATACAGATGCCCAGGGCGGTGCCAATGGCATTGGCCCCAATCTTTACGGCGTCGTTGGTGAAGCCGTTGCCGTTGGCCGCAACGGTTTTGCTTTTTCTGACGACCTCAAAAAGGCCGGCGGAAAGTGGGACTGGGCGACGCTTGATCACTGGCTGAAGAGCCCCAGGAGCATGGCAGCGGGCACCAAGATGACCTTCGCGGGGCTTCCAGACGGTCAGGAACGCGCCAACCTCATCGCCTATCTCAATACCGATGGCAGCAATCTTGCCCTGCCCAAGGCTCCGGCGGCTGCGCCTGCGGATGCCAAGGCTGCCAAAAAATAATTGCAATTTCATTGTGATAAAAAAGGGGCGGGGCTGAAAGGCTCCGCCCTTTTCGGGTCGCCGCTCTAATCTTCGGCGCGGCCCTTGAACCCTTGCGCGATGACATACCATTCGGACGAACCCTTGCGGCTCGCAGGCGGCTTGGCGTGTTTGACGTTGCGGAAATTGCGTTTGAGTATCGCCAGCAGTTCAGGGTCGGTGCCCCCGGCAAATACCTTGGCGACGAAAGCCCCGCCCGGCGCCAGCGTGGTAATCGCAAAGTCGGTAGCGGTTTCGACCAGCCCCATGGTGCGCAGATGGTCGGTCGCCTTGTGCCCGACGGTGTTGGCCGCCATGTCTGACAACACCAGGTCGGGCGGGCCTTCGAGCGCCGCCGCGAGCGCTGCTGGTGCCTCATCGGCGAGGAAATCCATCTCGAACAGCACCACGCCTTCGAGCGGCTCGGTCGGCAACAGATCGATGCCGACCACCCGTGCCGAGGGCGCACGCTGGCGGACGATCTGGCTCCAGCCGCCGGGTGCGACCCCCAGATCGACGACCCGCCTGGCACCCTTGAGCAGCGCGAACCGATCATCGAGTTCGGCCAGCTTATAGGCCGAGCGGCTGCGATACCCTTCGGCTTTCGCCTGTTTGACATAGGGATCGTTGATCTGGCGGGTGAGCCAGCGCGACGAACTGGCCGTGCGGTTCTTGCCCGTTTTCAGCCGCTCACCGGGATCGCGGCCAGATCTACTCATAAAGAAGCTCTGCTCATCGCGCGAGTTGCCGGATAACTTCGTGGGGGTGCCCCGGATGCCCGCCCGAAGCCATCAGCCCGCGCAGTATTCCCTCACGAATTCCGCGATCGGCTACCCCCAGCCGGTCGGCCGGCCACAGATCGAGGATCGTCTCGAGGATCGCGCAGCCCGCGACCACCAGATCAGAGCGATCACGCCCGATACACGGCTGGGCGCTGCGTTCACGCACCGACATATGCGCCAGCGAGGCGCAGATATCGCGCATGTCGCTCGCCGGAACGATCAGGCCATCGACGGCGCTGCGATCATATTGCGGCAAGTCGAGCAGCACCGAGGCCAGCGTCGTCACCGTGCCACTGGTGCCGAGCAGCCGCAGCTCTATCCTCCGCCCCTTTTCCCGTTGCGGCGCGATGCGCGCGGCGAAATCGGCGAAACTCGAGCGCACCAACGCGCGCATTCGGGCATAGCGCACCGCGCGCTGCTGGGCATCCTCCGTTTCGGGCCCACAGGTTTCGGTGAGCGAGACCACCCCCCACGGCACCGATTGCCAATCGAGGATGCGCGGGACAGTCGGCCCGGTTTCGATCAGCACCAGCTCGGTCGATCCGCCGCCGATGTCAAAGATCATCGCCGGACCCTCGCCGCTTTCGAGCAGGATGTGGCAGCCAAGCACCGCCAGCCGCGCCTCTTCTTCGGCGGTAATGACATTGAGGTGGATGCCGGTTTGGGCGCGCACCCGCTCGATGAATTCATCGCCATTGGTGGCGCGGCGACAGGCTTCGGTGGCGACCGAACGGGCGAGGTGGACGCTGCGCTTGCGCAGTTTTTCGGCGCAGACCGAAAGCGCGGAGACCGCGCGGTCCATCGCTTCATCAGACAGCCGCTTGGTCTGCGCCAGCCCTTCGCCGAGCCGGACAACCCGGCTGAAGGCATCGATTACCACGAAATTTTCACCCTGCGGCCGGGCGATAAGCAGGCGGCAATTGTTGGTACCGAGATCGATCGCCGCATAGGCCTGCCGCGTTCCGGCATGACCGGGTCCGCCGTGATGCGGCGCGCTGCTTGCTTGATCGCCGCTATCCGGGCGATCACCGGACGTGCGCGATTGCGGCTCGGGGCGTGGCACACCGGATCTGCCCTCCGGCCTGATATCGGAAAAATCCGCCTCGCCTTTACCCGTCTCCTCGCGCAATTCCGGCGGAATAAGGTCCGCCATTACTGTGTTACCTGAACTGTGTTTGCCCACCATCTGTGGGCGTCGGCGATCAATCTAGACCCATGGGGCGTCGCGGGCAAGGGGGCGGGCAAGGGGCAGGCGCGAGGCAGGCAGGGGGCTGATCTGAAAGCAATTGCCCTTGACCCAAAGCGGGGCGATGACTAAGCGCCCGCTGCGCCCGGCCGCGTTATGCCGCATGATGCCCCGTCGTCTAATGGTAAGACACCGGTTTCTGATACCGTTTATCGAGGTTCGAGTCCTCGCGGGGCATCCAATTCCTTTGCGCAATCGATTGCTATGACGCAGAAATATTGAGGACACCTAAAATCGTCCCCTTACTCTTCCTCCCATTGCACTCCGGTTGTCCGCGGCTAGCACGCAAAGTGGCGGTATTGCGCTAAGGCCTTGGACGGTCGCCATAGCTGGGGCTAGGCGCAGACCGATTTGGCCTAGGCTTGAAAAACAGTCATTTGCGAAAAAGGGCGCATTGCTGGCAATAAGGTTGCCTAGTTACCTGCGATCAGCCGCCACTATCAGGGCACTTTCGTCGATCATCGCAACTGCGGAGCCCAGCGTCATGTCGTTTATCCGGCCTGCTCGTGCGGCGGTCAGCAAACCTATTGCTCCGATCTTGGAATAAATGACGATGGTGGAAGGCCATATCGTTCGCTCAGACGTTAGACCATTGTAGCAGCGTAAAAGGAAATTGCATGAAAATCCCCAAAAGCGCGATAATCGCTGTGGCGGACGGAGAAATTTTGAACCTGTACCGCAATGATGGCGAGGAATCGGCGCCAAAGCTTACGGCGATGCAGGACGCCGCTATCTCGACCGAAAACAAGGGATCCGGCGGCAGGCATCAGAACAGTTCGGCAAATCCATCGGATAGCCAGCAGGATGAAGATAGCTTCGCTGCAGGAACGGCGGCAATGCTCAACAAGCGCGTGCTGGACGGCCAGATAGAGGCTCTGATCATCGTCGCTGCCCCTCGCACGCTCGGTGAGCTTCGCAAACACTACCATAAAGCACTTTCAGCGGTTCTCGTCGGGGAGATACCAAAAGACCTGACAGGCCATTCAATGGCTGACGTCGAAAAGACGATCGCGGCTAACTGAATTTGCCCAGCCCATCTGGTTGGGTCACAACTGAGCCCGAAAGGGGAAAACACGCTGATCTGCCTAGTGCGATTGCTGAGAGCCTCACGCTTGCTAAATTTTGCCGTCTCTTGCTGAAACACCGGATCGCTGTCCGCCCTCATTGTTTCTTCGTCCTGAAAGGACTGACACATGGTCAATACGATTCTCGCCCCTGATCGCAAAGCGCTCACGGAGGAGCACGCCGCCGAACCGCAAGTCCATCACGACCCGACCGACTTTTCGGACCGCTTTGCACATGGCTTCACCAAGCTGTTGCGCTTCTGCGCAGACACGTTTTTCGCCAAACGTTACGGCCACCGGGCGATCGTCCTGGAAACTGTTGCCGCGGTTCCAGGCATGGTCGGAGCGATGTTCACCCACCTCACCAGCCTGCGCCGTATGAAGGATGACGAGGGATGGATCAGGATCTTGCTGGAAGAAGCGGAGAACGAGCGGATGCACCTGATGACTTTCATCGAGATCGCCCAGCCGACTTTTTTCGAAAGGCTTGTCATCTTGCTCGCGCAGTGGGTTTTTCTCGCTTTGTTCTCAGTGCTCTATTTGATATCGTCACGCACTGCCCACCGGGTAGTGGGCTATTTCGAGGAAGAAGCGGTGCTCAGCTACACTCTGTATCTCAAGGAGATCGACGAGGGTCGTTCACCCAACGTCGCGGCCCCAGCAATCGCAAGACATTACTGGAAGATGCCGGCCGACGCGTCGCTGCGCGATGTGGTGTTGCTTGTGCGAGCCGATGAAGCACATCATCGGGACGTCAATCATGGTTTCGCGAGCAAGCTGTCCGGCAGCTTGACTGAACTTCCGCTCACTGCTCCCTATCCTCCGCATGAAGTGGAAATCCGGCAGATCCCCCCAAATTGACTCTTCGGCAGCAAATCGCGATCAAGGATTTATGACCGAACCCCAAAACGAAACGCGGCTGCATCGGCGCCGCTTCTATAAAGCCGAGCAAGAAGCGGGCTTCGTCGAGCAGCACGTCACGGAAACTCCGCAGACGCAGAGCCCTTCATACAAACTGGCCTTTCGCGATACTGATTTCCTGCTGCGTGAAGAACTGCGCCCGGTGCGCTTCCAGCTGGAATTGCTCAAGACCGAGATGCTGCTCGAGGAAGCGGCGATCGGCTCGACGCTGGTTTGCTATGGCTCGGCGCGCATCCCCTCGCCCGATCTGGTCGGCGCGCGGCTGGCGGCGGCAACCACGCCGAAGGAGCGCGCTATTGCTGAACGGCTTTCGGCCAATTCAAAATACTATGAGGTTGCGCGAAGCCTCGCCGGGATCGCCGCCAAGGCAGCGATTGTTGAAAAGGGCATGCGGCAGTTCGTCGTCTGTTCGGGCGGCGGGCCGTCGATCATGGAAGCGGCCAATCGCGGTGCTTCTGAAGCGGGGGCCGAGACCATCGGGCTCAACATCGTTCTGCCGCACGAGCAGGCGCCCAACCTTTATGTCACCCCTGCGCTTGCCTTTCAGTTCCACTATTTCGCGCTGCGCAAGATGCACTTCCTGTTGCGCGCCAAGGCGGTGGCGGTGTTCCCCGGCGGGTTTGGCACGCTCGATGAATTCATGGAGCTACTGACCCTGATCCAGACCGGCAAGATGCGCCCGATCCCGATCCTGCTTTACGGCAAGGAATTCTGGAACAAGGTGATCAACTTTGAGGCGATGGCCGAGGAAGGCGTGATAAACCACGATGATCTCAAGCTGTTCGAATTTGTTGAGACGGCGGAAGAAGGCTGGGACGTGATCCGCGCGTTTTACGCGCTGGATTGAGTTACCGCCTGGTGACCCAGCGGGCCATTGCCTGATCCGAAGCCCGGAGCAGCCGTGATTGCCGAGCGGACGAAAGCGCGGGCGTTGTCCACTGCTTCGACAAGCGACTGGCCCATGCCGAGATAGGTGGCGATAGCGCTGGCGAGCGTGCATCCGGTGCCGTGCGTGTGGCGCGTGACCAGGCGCGGGGCGCGGCCGATCATTGGTTCTTCGCCCGCAATCATCAGCCGGTCCTCGACCATATCGCCCTCGGCATCGCCGCCCTTGGCAAGGTACGTGACGCCGCGCGCCGCCATGCCTGCGTCCCCGCCAAGAGCAGCCAGTTCTGCGACATTGGGCGTGGTCAGCGTGGCGAGCGTCATCAGGCGTTCAAAGGCCGCGATGGTTTCGGCATCGGCCAGCGCCGCGCCGCTGGTGGCGACCATCACCGGATCGAACACCACCGGCACATTCACGCCTTCGAGCAGATCGGCGACGGCATGGGCATTGGCTGCCGATCCCAACATGCCGATCTTCACTGCATTGACGCCGATGTCGGAAGCGCAGGCTTCGATCTGGGCCGTGACCATTTCGGGCGAGAGCACCTCGATCATGCTCACGCCAGCCGTGTTCTGCGCGGTGATCACGGTGATCGCGCTCATCGCATAGCCGCCGAGCATGGTGATCGTCTTGATGTCTGCCTGTATGCCCGCGCCGCCCGAACTATCGGACCCGGCGATAGTAAGGATGCGCGGCGGAGGGGTCACCCCCCAGATCCTGAACGATACTTCCGTTCACTCGAAGGCGGATTCAAGGCGTGCAATTTCAGTGCGCGGGCGGGCCGATCCATCAGTTCCCCGCCGCAGTTAGGGCAGCGATCATCCATGGCTTCGGAACAGCCAGCGCAGAATGTGCATTCAAACGAGCAGATAAATGCACCGGGGGCTTCGGCGGGAAGGTCTGTGCCGCAGCGTTCGCAATCGGGGCGCATTTCAAGGCTCACGCTGCTGCTTCCCGCACCGCATCGCAAATGGCATCGACCACCGCTTCCACCTGGCCCGCATCATCGCCTTCGGCCATCACGCGGATCACCGGCTCGGTGCCCGAAGGACGAATCACCAACCGTCCCTTGCCGAGAAGCTGCGCCTCGGCATCGGCAATCACCGCCTTGACCCTGGCATCGTCGAGCGGCCCCCCAGCAGTCTTCTGGCCGCCGGAAAACCGCACATTCTTGAGCAATTGCGGCACGGTATCAAACAGATGCAGCAGATCGCTCGCCCGCTTGCCCGATTGCACGAGCGCCGCGAGCACCTGCAGCGCCGCCACCGTGCCATCACCGGTGGTCGCATGATCGAGCAGGATCATGTGGCCGGATTGTTCACCGCCAAGATTGAACCCGCCCGCCTTCATCGCCTCGAGCACATGGCGATCACCCACCTTGGTGCGTTCGAGCGTGAGGCCCTGGGCTTGCAGAAACCGCTCGAGCCCAAGGTTCGACATCACCGTCGCCACCACCCCGCCGCCGCGCAACTGACCGCGTGCCGCAAGCTGCGTGCCGAGCAACGCCATCAGCTGATCGCCATCGACCGTCTGGCCCTTTTCATCGACTATGATCAGTCGGTCCGCATCGCCATCGAGGGCAATGCCGATATCCGCCCCGCTGGCGACCACGGTTTCCTTGACCAGATCAAGATGGGTCGATCCGCAGCGATCGTTGATGTTCTTGCCGTTCGGGCTGACCCCGACGGTGATCACCTCGGCGCCCAGTTCCCACATCGCCGAAGGGGCCACCTGATAGGCCGCACCATTGGCGCAATCGACGACGATCTTGAGGCCATCGAGCCGGACATTATCGGGCAGTGAGCCTTTGACCGCGTGGATATAGCGCCCCCGCGCATCCTCGATCCGGCGCGCGCGGCCAATGTCTTCGCTTTCAGCCAGCGCAATGTCCTGCCCGAGCATCGCCTCGATCGCCTCTTCATCAGCATCGGACAATTTGAAGCCATCGGGGCCGAACAGCTTGATGCCATTATTGGCATAAGGGTTGTGGCTGGCGGAGATCATTACGCCGACATCGGCGCGCAATTCGCGGGTGAGCAGCGCCACAGCCGGGGTCGGCATCGGCCCGAGCAGCACCACGTCCATGCCCACCGAAGTAAAGCCTGCGACCATCGCATTTTCCAGCATATAGCCCGAAAGCCGCGTATCCTTGCCGATCACCACCCGGTGGCGATGGCTGCCGCGCAGAAACCGCGTCCCCGCCGCCTGGCCGACCTTCATCGCCACGTCAGCGGTCATCACCCCGGCATTGGTGCGCCCGCGAATGCCGTCGGTGCCGAAATATTGCTTTGCCATTGCTTCCCTCGCCCGCGTGACTTCTGCGCCTGACAGCGTTGCTATGTCGCGTCAGAAGGTTATTGTCACCCCTTCGGAATTGAGGGGCTATCGCACATATTGAGAATTCTTCCCAAACTCGTCATCCTGAACTCGTTTCAGGACCCATCGCGCCGCTAACACAGTGCTTTCAGACCACAGGCTATGCCCGCGAGAAAGCGTGCCAAACGACGCTCCGGGTGAAACGCCAAATGGGTCCTGAAACGAGTTCAGGATGACGAGTTAAGTGAGATTTCTTTGTATGCGGTGGTCCTTCCTCCAATGGGGAGCAGGCCATGGACAAGGGAGCAGAATCAGCAGGCGGTTTTCCCGAAATCCGTGTCCCCGCCGCGCTGACTTTCGCCGGGCTGGTGCTGGGATTTGCCGCTGGGATCCTGTTGAGAAACACCTCTGCAATAGCCCCTCTGCTCGCCGTAGCGGAGCCTGCGGGGACGCTGTGGCTGCGCGCACTCCAGACCACGATCCTGCCGCTGGTGATTGGCCTGGTCTATACCGGCATATCGCAGACGCTGGCGGCGGCGGGTGGCGGCATTCTGGCGCGGCGGGCGGTTGGCCTGTTCGTGGTCGTGCTGCTGGCCAGCGGCACCATGTCGGCCCTGCTGGTGCCGCTGCTGCTCCGCCTGGCACCGATCCCGCCGCAAGCGGTCGCTGCGCTGAGCGGCGGCGGGGCGCCGAGCGGGACAGTTCCCGGCGTGACGGAAATTCTTTCGGTGATGATGCCGCAAAACATTTTTGCCGCGGCTTCCGATGGCGCGATGCTGGCGGTGGTGGTGTTTGTTGCGCTCTTCGCCCTGGCGGCGACGCGCATCGCCGAGGCCCCGCGGCAACAACTCGGCTTGCTGTTCGAGGGCCTCGCCAGCGCGATGATGGTCATCGTCGGATGGGTGCTGATGCTCGCGCCTGTCGGGGTTTTCGGGCTCGCCGTTTCGCTCGGAGTCAAAAGCGGGCCCGATGCCATCGGCGCGCTGGCGCATTACATCGTGGTGGTCAGCATAGCAGGATCGGTGGTGCTGATCGCAGGATTTCTGGTCGCGGTCCTGCGCGCGCGTCAGCCGCTCGGCGCATTCGCCAGGGCCATGCTGCCGGTGCACGCTGTGGCGCTGTCGACCCAGTCTTCGCTCGCCAGCCTGCCCGCCATGCTCGCCGCAAGCCGGCGGCTGGGCCTGCGCGAAACGACCGCAGATTTCGTGCTGCCGCTCGCCGTGGCGATCTTCCGCGCGACCAGTCCGGCGATGAACATGGCGGTGGCGATCTATGCCGCCAAGCTGACCGGGGTCGAACTTTCCGCTCCGGCGCTGGCGGCGGGTGTGCTCGTTGCCTTTCTCGTCTCGCTAAGCTCGGTCTCGCTGCCGGGCACGCTGAGCTTTGTCGTTTCGGTCGGGCCGATTGCCCTGGCGATGGGTGTCCCCGTCGCCCCGCTCGGCTTGCTCGTTGCCGTCGAGATGATCCCCGACCTGATGCGGACCCTCGGCAACGTGACAATGGACGTGGCGGTTACCGCGGCGGTGAACGGGGAAGCTAAGCAGGGCTCCTAAAGCCTTTTTTCATAAACATTGTAGGTCTTGTTGATCTTGCTGCCGATGGTTTCGGCAATCGACACCATTCCCTGGTTGTCCTCCAGAATCCAGCCGATCTCGCCGCGCTTGCCGGCGTAGCGTGCTATCGCATTGCGGCGGATATATTCGATCATCATGAAGGCCAGCTGGCTTGCCATGCGCGATGATTGCAGCCGCTTTACCACCCCCATGAGCGGCACCCGCATGTCCGCCGGTTTGGGCTTCCACAGCCACAGTGCCAGCCGCAACCAGCCGAGCAGCGATGGTTTGCCATCTTTGCCGTTGGTTTTTTTCTGCACCTGATTGAGATCGGGCAGCGTCATCATGAAGGCCACCGGCTCGCCATCATATTCGGCGATATAGATCAGATCGGCCTTGCAGATCGGCTTGAGCTTCTTGGCGGTATAGGCTGTTTCGGCGTCGGTGAAAGGAACGAAGCCCCAGTTGTCTGACCAGGCATCGTTGAGCACGTTGCAGATAATCTCGACCTCGCGGCCGAACTGCCTGAGATCAACTTCGCGCACCCGGATCCGGGTGTTTTTCTCGCCCGCAACAATAATTCGCTGAATCAGCGGTGGAAATTCAACCTGGATATCAAGATCATAGGTGCTGAGTTTCTTCACCAGCCCATAGCCCGCACCTTCAATCCACGGCTGATAGCGCGCGTTCTGGTGGCCCATCATCACCATCGGCGGATGATCGTGGCCCTTGACCAGCAATCCGGGCTCTTCCCAGACCGACAGGTTCATTGGCGCGAGGACTTTGGTCATGCCTTGGCCGCGCAGCCAATCTTCAGCCGTGGCGATCAATTTCGTGGCAACCTCTGGTTCAAGCGTTTCCAGCGCGCCCCACATGCCGGTGCCCGGCCCCATGCCCTGATCGGCGGGAACGGTCAGCGCCAGTTCATCGATATGCGCCGATATGCGCCCGACGATCTCAGCCCCGCGCTTGGCTAGGAACAACTGGCAGCGCGCGTGTTCGAAGAAGGGATTTTTGCCTGGGGTATATTTCTCGACGTCTTCGCCCCGCAGCTGGGCAACGAAGTTCGGATCGCTGGCATTGATCCGATTGCAGTAATCGACGAAAGCCTCGATCTCTGGCTTGCCGGAAATCGGTACAATCTCTAGTTCACCGTCTGCCACGAAACTACCCTTGCTTGTTTACGATCAGCGACCTGCGGTGGGACCAGTGGCAAAGTCAAGCTGAACCATCTCTGGCCCGCAGCAGCCGAAACGAAAGCCCAGGAAAGCACCGCCTTGTCACAAGCCCAGGTCTCGAATGCAATTTCCCGAATTCCTGACGACAAGGATATGCTGCGCGCGGCGGTTGAACTGACGCGCGATATTTCTGCGGCGCGCGGCGCGATCTATTGGCCCGACATGCTGCTTTCCGCTACGCTCGGCTATTCGGCGCTGGCAGGGGCAATACTACTGGACAATCCTTGGCTGGCCGCGCTTTCAGCGCTGATCGCGGCGCTGGCGCTGTATCGGGCGCTGCTGTTTATTCACGAGCTTACCCATATCCACGAAATGGCGCTGCCCGGCTTCCGCTTTGTATGGAACCTGCTGGTGGGCATTCCGATGCTGACGCCAAGCTTCATGTATGAGGGCGTGCACACGCTGCACCACGCCCGCACGCGCTATGGCACCGCCGAGGATCCCGAATATCTGCCGCTGGCGCTGATGAAGCCGTGGACGCTGCCTTCGTTCATCCTGATCTCGGCGCTGCTGCCGATTGGCTTGCTGATCCGATCCGCGCTGCTGGTGCCGCTCGGCGCAATAGTCCCGCCGCTGCGCAAACAAGTGTGGGAGCGGATTTCGTCGCTTTCAATCAACCCGCAGTTCCGCCGACGACCGGCAGAAGGCAAGCTCGCGCGGCAGGTGTTCTGGCAGGAACTCGGCGCGTCGCTGTGGGCGCTGACAGTGATCACCTGGAGCGCGACGCACGCGTGGCGGCCGCTGGTGATTGGCATCACCGTGGTTTCGGTGACTGCGGTGCTCAATCAGGTGCGCACATTGGTCGCGCATTTATGGGCGAACGATGGCGATGCCATCACCGTCACCGCGCAGTATCTCGATTCGGTCAATGTCCCCCCGCCGGGGCTTATCGCCGAGCTCTGGGCTCCGGTTGGCCTGCGCTATCACGCGCTGCACCACCTGCTGCCTTCGGTGCCCTACCACGCCTATCCCGAAGCGCATCGCCGATTGATGGGGCATCTGGGCGAGCAATCGACCTATCACGGCGCGAATTATCCGGGGCTGATTACGCTGACCGGCAAACTGGCGCGCAGCACGATGCGGGGGAGTTAGATTACTCCTCAGTCCTGATCAGCACAGTTTCGCCAACCAGCAGGAACAGCAGAAACGGCGTCCATGCCGCGACCAGCGGGGGGTAGCCGCCGAAATTGCCGATGGCGAGCGCGGCGTTGTCGATGACGAAATAGGCAAAGCCGAGCCCCATGCCGATGATCCCGCGCACCAGCAATTGCCCCGACCGTGCGAGGCCAAAGGCGACGACCGAACCCAGCAACGGCATCAGCACCGCCGCCAGCGGCCCGGTGATCTTGTGCCACCACTTGCCCTCAAGCTCGGTGGTGCGGCGCCCTTCGGTTTTCAGCGCATCGATTGATTTGCTGAGCGCCCACAGGTTTTCGCCATCAGCATCAACCCCGCTGATCGCCACCTGATCGGGCGTGATGCCGGTTGCCACCACAGTATCGCCAAGCTGGCTGCTCGCCGCGCCTTCAACATCAAACGCCACCGGCTTTTCCAGCCGCCAGCCGGGGGTAGCAAAGGTGGCGGCAGGCGCGCGGATCTGCCTGATCACCATCATATCGGCGTTGCGCTGATACCAGGTGATGTTCTGCATCCGCGTTGCCGCGCCGACGCCGGTTACCGCTCCGGCCAGCATGATATTGCCGCCGTCTTTCAAATAGACGTTCGTTCGTGTCCCCGATTCCTTGGGAAGCGCCCCCCAATGCGCGCCCTGCCATGCCTTGAGCGTCGCATTGGCACGGGTCACCACGCGTTCGTTGAAGGCAAAGCTGCCAAGTGCAACCACGCCGGCGGCGAGCAGCAGCGGTGCCAGCACCTGATGTGCGGAAAGCCCGGCGGCGCGCATCGAGACGATCTCGCTGTTCTGATTGAGCGGCCAGAAGGTCAGCAGCGTTGCCAGCAGCACCGAATAGGGGAGAAACCGCGCGACCAGCTGCGGAAAACGCAGCGAGACATAGAACCACAACTGCGGCTCGCCATTGCCCTTGACCGAAAGAATATCACCGCTCTCTGACAGCAGATCGAGCATCTGCAACACCAGCGTGAGCATCACCAGGATCGCCAGCACGCGGGTGATGAACAGCTTGGCGAGATAGAGTGTCAGCGTGCGCGACGGGAAGAAATCAAGCGCCATCGTCAATGCCCACCAGTTTCAGCACGGCCGGATTGCGCTTGAACCAGCCCCTGACGGTCTTGCCGATGTTCTGGACGAAGCGTTCAAGCGCGCCAATCGGCTGGCCGCCTGGAACATAGGCAACGCGCCAGTACATCCAGACAATCAGCACCGAAAACAGCGCAAACGGCCCCCACAGCGCCAGCACCGGCCCGACCGCGCCGCGCGCCGCAGTCGCCTGTCCATATTCGTTGATCTTGTGATAGGCGACGACCATGACAATCGAGACGAAAAGGCCGAGCCCCGAGGTCGATCGCTTCGGCGGGATCGCCAGCGCCACCGCCAGCAGCGGCATGAGCAGCATCATCACCACTTCTACCATGCGGTACGAAAAGCTTGCTTGCACCTTGGCGCGCTGGACCTGATCGACCTGATCATTCCAGCCGATCCGCAGCAGTTCGGGCAGAACATATTCGCGTTCCTTGCCGCCGCGTTTGCGGAAGGCCTCGATCGTCGGCAGCTCGATCGGCAGATCGTGGCGTGAAAAGCTGAGCACGCGGGGCGGCAGGCCGTTCTGTTCCTGGACGATCTGGCCTTCGTTGAGCCGCAGGACGATCGTATCGGGATGATCCTTGAGCGCCATGAACCGGCCTTCGTGCGCCGAAATTGACAGCACCTGCCCCTTGCCATCCGAAAGCCGGACAAAGATGCCGATCAGCTCGTGGCCATTGTCGCGGCTTTCCTCGATCCGCAGCGCAACCTTGTCGGCCAGCGTGGTAAATTCGCCGACCTTGATCGCCGCACCCAGCGCGCCCGATTGCAGTTCAAATTGCATCTGCTCGTAATAATAGCGCGCTTTTGGCTGGAGATAGGAGACGTTGACGAAGTTGAGCGCGGCGAGCACCAGCGCAATCATATAGGGCACGCGGAGCAGCCGGGTGTAGGACAGCCCCACCGCGCGCATGATATCAAGCTCGCTCGAAACCGCGAGTTTGCGAAAGGCAATCAGGATGCCGAGCAGCAGCCCGAGCGGGATCGCCAGACTGGCATATTCGGGCAGGAGGTTCGCCAGCATCTTGAATACGATTGAAACCGGACCGCCTTCGGTCGCGACGAAATCGAACAGCTTGAGCATCTTGTCGAGCATCAGCAGCGAGGCGGCGACAAGGAACACCGCGAACATCGGCCCCAGCACCTGCCGAAGGATGTAACGATCAAGTGCGGGAAACAGTCTTTGCAAAGGAAACCGAACCTGTCCTGATCGCCGGGCCATGCGCTGCGGCGCAGCGGATTGTGCCTAGGTCAAGCGCGCTGTGCTGGCAAGCGGGGAGCTGGAATCCGACTGCCTCAATCCCAAAGCCTTTCAACGCCGAAAGCATCAAACGCGCGCTCGTTGGAAATCAGCGTCAGACCTTCCGCTCGCGCCTGGGCGATCAGCATGCGGTCAAACGGATCGCGGTGCGGAATATCGAGCGCGCCTGCTGCAAGGGCATGATCTGCGCTGATCGCCAGTTGCCGAAAGCCCTGCGATTGCAGGTGTCCGCCAAAATCATCAATCAGTGCATCCACTTCGGGCAATTTGCCAAGGCGATGCTTGGTCGCGATTTCCCATGCTGTAGCGGCGCTGACGAACACGGTCTTATCGCCCTGCTGGATTTGTTCGCATGCGTGCGCGGCCAGGTTCGGGCTGTCAATGAACCACCAGATCAGTGCATGGCTATCGAGCAAAAATGCCATCAGGCGGCGGGCCCGCCGCCTTCCCAAGCGGCCAGCTCGTCATCGGGCAGCGGATCAAAGAATTCCGGACCCAAATCAATCCGGCCCCTGAGCGAGCCGGGCTTTCGTTTGGAACAATCCTCCACCGGGACCAGCCGCACCATCGGCTTGCTACCGCGGGCGATCACCACGTCCTTGCCGGCAAGCGCATCGGCGATCAGCCGGGAAAGGTTGGTTTTTGCCTGGTGGATGGTGACGGTGGACATGACATGCTCTTAGCTAAGCCGCTTAGCTAAGTCAAGTCGCCAGCCCTGCCTCACGCCTTCTCGAGCGTGCATTGCAGCGGGTGCTGGTTGGCCAGCGCGAAGTCCATCACCTGGTTGACCTTGGTCTCGGCGATTTCATAGGGGAACACGCCGCAGATGCCGACGCCCTTCTGGTGGACGTGCAGCATCACCCGCGTCGCCTGCTCCATGTCCATCGAGAAGAACCGCTTGAGCACGATCACCACGAATTCCATCGGGGTGTAATCGTCATTGAGCATCAGCACCTTGAACATGCTCGGCTTTTTGGGTCGGGTGAGCGTCTTGGTGGCGAGGCCGGTCTGGCTGCCATTGCCGGGCACGTCATCGTCATCATGCGAGGCACGAATGCGCCGGGATCGAGAATCGGCAGGGCGGTTGATAGACTTCATCGCGATCAGATTACCGTAAGAGCGGGCCTCGGGGCAAGATGGTGACGCCCTTGTTGTTTTCAACGCGCTAACAAATGCTCAACGGGCCGGACAACCCTGTGGTTGTCCGGCCCGTCGTTAGCTTTGGCGAAGCGCGGGGCGCCGCCGCTGGAAGAGGGCTCAGGCGGCCTTCTTGACCTTTTCAACCGCAAGGCTGAAGCGCCCCGAGATCGGTGCAAACACGTCGCCGGCGAGCTTGACGGCAGCTTCGGTGTTCTTCGAGGTCAGCGCGACAACGCTGTCCATGTTGCGGCGAAGCAGCTTGGCTTGCAGCTGGAAGAAATCGGTCGGCGACTTGACCGCAGCCATTTCCTTGGCGTCGGCGGTCATCGTTGCATAAGCCTTCTTGCCTTCAGCGACATATTCAGTGCCCATGGTCTTCACGCCTTCGGCCATGATCTTGCCCGAAGCCACGACAGCTTCCATGTTGCCCTTGGTGAATTCACCGGCTTCGGTGACGGCGGCAGCGCCCTTGGCATAGGCGAGCTTCGCTTTGGTCTGTACGCCCGTGAACACGTCCTTCGCCTTGGCAGAGAAATCGGCGGTCTTGGTTTTTGCAGTAGCCATGATGGAATCCTTTGATTTTGATATAGCGGGAGTTGGAATCTTTGCCGCCGACTTGGGGCCAGCAGGTTTTGTTGCGACAGGTTTGGCTTTGATAGACTTGGGCTTGATGGTCTTGGCTTTAACCGAGGCCTTCTTGGCCACCGGCTTGGCTTCAAGCTTCTTCACGGCTGGCACGGGTGTTGCCTTTGGTGTTGGCGTCGCGGCTGCCTTTGCGACTGGTGCTGGCTTTGCGACTGGTGCGGGCTTAGCGGCGATCTCAACCTTGGCAGGCGCTTTCGCCTGCACTTTCCCTTTCAGGGCCGGGATCACAATTGCGGGTTCGGGCGCAGGCTCGGGAGCGACAACGACCTCAGCCGCAGCGGCATAGGCTTTCTCGGCGCTGTCGAGCGGTGCGACGGTTGTTTCTTCGGTCATTGCTATGCGATCCTGACTCTATGAGCACGGCAAGCGCGCCCTTGTTGCAGCGCACAAATAGGGTTGTGCATCTGCGAAGTCAAGGTTTATTGTGCAGTGCAGCAAAAACGCTTTGCAGGCGGGTCAGCGCCCGTTTAGCGCGTCATCACATAGCGCCCGGGCGCGTCCTCGATCACTCTATCGCCCTTCGCGCCAGGAACCCGCTTGCCGGTCGCCGCCACTTCGTTCGGGGCCTGACCCCGTAGCCATACGATCCAGTGCGACCACCAGCTACCGGCATGCTCCTCGGCCCCATCGACAAAGCTTTCGAAAGTGTCGCCGGGCTCAGCGTTGATCCAGTACTGGTACTTGCCCGAAGAAGGCGGATTGACCACCCCGGCAATGTGCCCCGATCCCGCGAGCACGAAAGTCCACGGACCATGCAGGTGCCGGGTCATCTGCCAGACGCTGTCGGGCGGGGCGATATGATCTTCGCGGCCGGCCTGAATATAGGAAGGAACGGTTATCCGGCTGAGGTCAATCGGCGTGCCATCGGCCTGCATCCGGTCGGGCACGACGAGCAGGTTGTCCTTGTAGAGATCCTGGAGGTAATCGCGGTGCCACTTGGCCGGCAGGTTGGTGGTGTCGCCATTCCAGTGCAGCAGATCGAACGCCGGGTACTTTTCCCCGAGCAGGTAATTGTTGACCACATAGTTCCAGATCAGGTCTGATCCGCGCAGCAGGTTGAAGCTCGCCGCCATATAACGCCCGTCGAGATAACCATCCTTGGCGACCGCTTCGATCGAGGCGATCTGGTGCTTGTCGATGAAATTCTTGAGCTCGCCCGCGCGCTCAAAATCGACTTGCGCGGTAAAGAATGTGGCGCTCTTGACCTTGTGTGCCTCGCCCCGCCGCGTCAAAATTGCCAGCGTCGCGGCAAGCGTGGTCCCGGCAACGCAATAGCCGATGGCGTGCACCGAAGGCACCGCCAGCCGTGCGCGGATATGATCGATCGCTTCGATCTGGGCGCGGACGTAATCATCCCAGACCACATCGGCCATCGATGAATCGGCCGATTTCCACGACACCATGAACACCGTGACCCCCTGTTCTGCTGCCCAGCGGACAAAGCTTTTGGCCGGGTTGAGATCGAGGATATAGAAGCGGTTGATCCATGGCGGGAACACCACCAGCGGTGTCTCGAGCACCTTCTCGGTGGTCGGCGAATACTGGATCAGCTGATAAAGCGGGGTTTCGTGAACCACCTTGCCCGGGGTCATCGCGATGTTACGCCCGAGTTCAAACGCGGTCGAATCGGTATGGGTGAGCTGGCCGCGCTTGAGATCGGTGAGCAGGTGCTCCATCCCGGTAACGAGGTTCTCGCCCTTGGTCTCAAGCGTCTTTTCGAGCACCACAGGATTGGTCAGCGGGAAATTGGCCGGACTCAGCGCCTCGATCAAGGTGCGCGTGGCGAAGCGTAGCTGCTCCTTGCGATCCGGATCAAGCCCTTCGGTATTTTCAGCCAGCTGGGCGAGCTGTTCGCCAAACAGCAGGTACGTCTGATGGATCAGCGCAAAGACCGGCTGCTGCCGCCAGCGCGGATCGGCAAAGCGGCGGTCGTTGCGTGGCAGCTCGGGTTCAGCCTCGGCATCAGCGCCGCCAAACTGGCCGAGCACACCCTGCCAAAGGCTCATGCTGTCCTGCCACAGCTTCTCCTGTTGCTCGGCGCTGGCGAAAGGCATCTGCCGGTACCAGCCCTCCACAAGCGTGCGCCATGCGGCAGGATCGGTGAGCTGCTTTGGTGCTTCAGCCTTGAGCGCCTCGGAGGTCTGATATTCAAGCCACATTTTTTGCAGCTTGCCGCCAACTTCAGCCCAGAGGGCAACATCTGCAGGATCGCCCATCGGTGACTGCATTGGCGACTGCATCGGCGCGGGCGAGGCCATCATCTGGTCGAATTGCCCGAACATAGCCCGTGTCGCGTCGGTCTGAAGCTTCATCATCTCGCCGAAAATGCCCATCATCGATGTGCCAGGCTTGTCAGTCGAATCGGCCATGAGGTGCTCCTTGCGCGCGAGAGGATCATAGCCCGACGCCTCGAACAATGCCAACATTTGTTGCAGTGCACCATTTTCGTCGCGGTTTCGCAACGACTGAAGCCACGTGCCCTTGCAGTTACCAGACAATTGCCATCTTGCGCCAAATCCCTAGAAGCGGGGTTCGCGGCAATTCCGCCGCGCGCATGGATTTTCAAGGTCATGGAAGAAGAGTTCTACCGCATCAAGCGCCTGCCGCCCTATGTCATCAATGAGGTGAATGACATGCGCGCCGCCGCCCGTGCGGAGGGCCGTGACATCATTGATCTGGGCATGGGCAACCCTGACCTGCCGCCGCCCGCCCACGTGATCGATAAACTGTGCGAAGTGGCGCAAAAGGCCGGGTCGCACGGCTATTCAGCCTCAAAGGGCATTCCCGGCGTGCGCAAGGCTCAGGCCAATTACTACGCGCGCCGGTTCGGCGTTTCACTCGATCCGGCGACCGAAGTGGTGATGACCATGGGCTCCAAAGAAGGGCTCGCCTCGATGGCCACGGCGATGACCGCGCCGGGTGACGTTGTGCTCGCACCCAATCCCTCGTACCCGATCCACACCTTCGGCTTCATCATCGCCGGGGCAACGATCCGCTCGGTGCCGACCACGCCCAATGAGGATTACTGGCGCGCGCTCGATCGGGCGATGGCCTTCACCGTGCCGCGGCCATCGGTGCTGATCGTCAACTATCCCTCAAACCCGACCGCCGAGACGGTGGACCTTGCTTTCTACGAACGGCTGGTTGCCTGGGCGAAAGAAAACAAGGTCTGGGTGCTGTCTGACCTCGCCTATTCCGAGCTTTATTATGACGGCAACCCGACGCCTTCGATCCTGCAGGTGCCGGGCGCGAAAGATGTGGCGGTCGAATTCACCTCGATGTCGAAAACTTTTTCCATGGCAGGATGGCGCGTAGGTTTCGCCGTCGGCAACCCGCGGCTGATCGCAGCGCTGACCCGGGTAAAGAGTTACCTTGATTATGGAGCATTTACGCCGATCCAGGCGGCAGCCTGCGCCGCGCTCAACGGCCCGCAGGATATCGTTCAGGCCAACCGCGAACTCTATCAGAAACGCCGTGACGTACTGGTCGAGAGCTTTGGCCGCGCGGGCTGGACCATCCCATCACCCAAGGCATCGATGTTTGCCTGGGCGCCGCTGCCTCCTGCGCTTAAAGATATGGGAAGCCTTGAATTTTCCAAGCAGCTGCTGACCCATGCCGCAGTCGCCGTGGCCCCAGGCGTCGGCTATGGTGAGGAAGGCGAAGGCTTCGTGCGCATCGCCATGGTTGAGAACGAGCAGCGGCTTCGGCAGGCGGCGCGCAACATCAAACGCTATCTGTCCACAATGGGTGTGAATAGTTCGGCCGCCTGAATGGCAATGGCCGGGCCGATCAGATAGCATCAGGCTCCTGGGACAAGAGCCCGTCCTGCCGTGCGAAACGGCGGCGCTGGCACAAACTCGCTGCCGTTCGGGGGCGCGGGTCAAGTTGGACGTCCCCTGGGGGTTTGGATGCGGTGCTTCCGCTGGCTCTCGATTGATGAAATTCCGCAGGGCTATGACCTGCGCCGGTGCGGCTGGGCGCTGCTCGCGCCCGGTGAGGGCGAGCCTGCCAGCCAACCGGCGCTGGTCAACGATGGCCTTATCGCCGCTGATATCCACGGCACCCGCGCCAAGGCGACCACGATTCTGCTGGGCATCGCTGACAGCCGAGAGCGCGCGCGCTGGCTCGCGCGGGGGTTTGGCGATGTGCTGTGGCCTGGGATCAATCTGCAAGAGCTTGAGCAGCGGACACTGCGGCTGGTTGACCGGCTTGAGGCCGTGCAAGGGCGGCGGCGGCATGGCGTGCTCGATCTTGATCTGTTGCTGCGCGATGGCATCGTGGCCGGCAGCCGCGTCGGCCTCCATCCGCGCGAATTTGGCCTGCTGTGGCGGCTGGCGCAGGTTCCCGGCCAGCCGGTCTCGCCCGACGATCTGCGCGCCGAGGTCTGGCGGATGAATTTCAAGCCCGAAACCAACAGCCTCGCGGTCCACGTCTGCCGCCTGCGCGCCAAGCTCGCTTCGGCCGGGCTCGCCGGGATCGTCAGCACCACGCCCGAAGGATGCTATGCGCTGGTTCCGGCCAAGGGCCAGACAATAGCGCTTGCCGGTGCCCCGCCGCTGGCACAGAAGACCTTGCGGCAATCGCAATCCGTCCCCGGCCACGATAACGAGGTTCCATGAATAGTGTGCCGATGAAGAGCGGGCGGGTTTCGCTGACACGCGATGATAGCGGTGTCGCGCATTTGCGGCTGACCCGCGCCGATAAAGTGAACGCACTTGATCCGGCGATGATCGACGCGCTGCTGGATGCCGGCGCGGAGCTGTCTGCTATGCCCGGCTTGCGCTGCGTGGTTCTATCGGGTGATGGCCGCGCCTTTTGTGCCGGGCTTGATCTTGCCAGCCTTGGCGGGGGCGGCGCAGACCTTCTTGCCCTGTCGGAGCGCAGCTACGGCAACGCCAACCGCTTTCAGCAAATCGCCGTGCAATTCCGCAAGTTGCCGGTGCCGGTGATCGCCGCAGTCCACGGCATTTGCTTCGGCGGCGGGCTGCAAATCGCCGCCGGGGCTGATATTCGCGTCGTCGCTCCCGAAACGCGCCTGTCGGTGATGGAAATGAAGTGGGGCATCGTCCCCGACATGGGCCACTTCGCGCTGTGGCGCGGCCGCGTGCGCGAAGATATCTTGCGCGAGCTGACCTACACCAACCGCGAATTCTCGGGCGCGGATGCGGCGGAGATGGGTTTTGCCACGCGTTGCATCGCCGATCCGCTGGCGCAGGCCGAAGCGTTGGCCGCCGAAATAGCCAGCAAGAACCCCGACGCGATCCGCGCCGCCAAGGCCCTGTTCAACCGCAGCGCCGACGCGAGCTTCGACGAAATCCTGCTGGCCGAAAGCGTGGCCCAGCAGGCCCTGCTCGGCACCGGCAATCAGATCGAGGCGGTGCGCAGCCAGATGGCCGGCCGCAAGGGGGCGTTCACCGATCGCTGATGTTTCTCTTGTAAAGGGGATGGTGCCGCTTAGAGGATTCGAACCTCTGACCCCATCATTACGAATGATGTGCTCTACCGACTGAGCTAAAGCGGCGCGCCGGGCGGGTTGCCTCTAATGCGGGAGGGGCGGGTCCGCAACGGTTATTCGAGTCCGATTCAGCTCGTCTGAAGCAGACTCTTACCAACTGGAGGCCCGAGCCGGAATCGAACCGGCGTGCGCGGATTTGCAGTCCGCTACGTAACCACTCCGCCATCGGGCCTCGATATTGGGTGTCCCTTTCGGGAAGGCGCGCCCTAACAACAGTGACTGCGGCGCGCAACGCGATTCTCTTTATTCAGGATATCCGTTCGAAGCGGACTTCGCGCCGGATCGGGTCTGCGCCGAGCAACCGGACACGCAGCGCGGTTCCCGGCATGGCACCGTGCGCGGTTATGCGCGCCACCACCGGCTGATCGCAGAGCTGGATCCGCGCGCCGGCATCGCCGAGGTCTGTGACAACCGCGTCGAAGCTTTCCCCTTCATGCCCCGACAGGATCGCGGCTTCGGCAAGGTCGATCACGGCGCGGTCAACCTGATTGTCACGGCCATCGGCCCTGGCCATGACTTCGGGCAGCTTGCGGAAGGCTGCGGTGACGATATCTTCGACCGGCTGGCCGTTGGCGACCGAGAGCGCGGCGCGGACAACATAGCGATCGGCAAGGCGGCGCAACGGGGCGGTGGCGTGGGCGTATGTCGCGGCCATCGCCGCATGCCACGGCTTTTCGCCCGCGCGGTATGGCACATAGGATGCGCCGGTGCCGCCGCGCCGGGTGGCCATCAGGAAAGCGGCCTCGCGGGGTTTTGCCGGATCGAGCCGCTTTTCGAATTCGAGCAGCGCCATGTCTGCGGGCCAATCGAGCGCAAAGGCCTTGGCCGTGCCGCGCAGCCGCAGAATCGCACGCGCGTCGGGCGCGGGCATGACACGGAACAGCCCGGTTCCGGCGGCATAGAGCGCATCGGCAATCGCCAGATTGCACGCGAGCGAGAGCGCGGCGTTGTTCTGTTCGCTGAGCAATTGCGGGCGCAGGGTGAGCGTGTAATGACCCTTGGCATCGCGCGAAACTTCCTGCTCGGGCGGATCGGTACGTGCCGCGCCGCGCCGGTCCTCTGCCAGACCGACCCGCCGGGCAAATTCAGCAAAGCCCGCGGGCAGTTCGGCCTCGGTCGCGGTTTCATAGGCGAGCTTGGAGCGGTTGCGGATCAGCGCGCGTTCGGCACCATCAAGATGCGCAGTGCCTTCAGGATCGAGCCGGACGGTGAAGATTACCGCGGGCCGATTGCCATCGGGCAGCAGGCTCGCGACATTTTCGCTGAGCAGCCTGGGATATTGCGAGGCCTTGCCATCGGGCAGGTAACAGGTTGTCCCGCGCGCCCAGGCCTCGACATCGAGCGGATCACCGTCGCGCACCCACCAGGCGACATCGGCGATGGCATAATGGAGCAGCAGATCATTGCCCGAAGCTTCGATGGTGAAGGCCTGATCGAGGTCGGTCGAACTTGCTGGATCGAGCGTAACGAAGGGCATTGCGGTGCGGTCTGCATGTTCGTTCGGCACCCGGGCGGCGGCGAGCCGGGCAGCCTCTTCGACCTGCGGCGGAAAGCCGGAAGGAACCTTGAACTGCGCGCGGATCGCCGCGAGGCCTTCGCTGAGCAGGCTGTCAGGATCATGAAGCGCTTTCATCGCGAACGGCTTGCCAAGCGCGCCCCGTCACGGCAAGCGTGCCGCTGCGTTTTGTCCGGAGGAATCGCAACGATGAAGACCCGTGCCGCCGTTGCCTTTGAAGCGAAGCAGCCGCTTGAGATCGTCGAGCTCGATCTTGAAGGGCCGAAGGCGGGCGAAGTGCTGGTTGAGATCATGGCAACGGGTATCTGCCACACCGATGCCTATACGCTT
>JANLOZ010000026.1:0-13724 GCA_031366845.1 Novosphingobium sp.
GAATCTGACGAACCTAAGGCATATCGGCGGATTTTGAACTCTCCTGATGTTTGAATGCAATATCGGGCGCTAAATCTGGGGAAAAACTTTAAATGTCTGACAAGTTGAAGATTGCATTGCTGATTTGTGCAACTTCAATACTTATTGCGACAATGTTCATCTATTTCTCCCCTTTTTACAGCTGCGTCAGGGCTTTTACTGACCAGAGCACTGGCGCAACCGTTTGTTACCAAAATTCAAAGTGACGAATGAATGCAAATTTCGGACGTTGCCTGAATGATAGCATTTTGCTATCAATCCCACATGGGCCAGATACTCATCCGCAACCTTCCCGACGACCTTATCGCCGATTACCGCTTGGCAGCGGAGCGCAACCAGCGGTCGATGGAGGCCGAGGTGCGCGAAGTTCTGCGGCAAATGCGGCCGCGCAAGCCGCTTTCAAAAGACGAATTGCTGGCAAAGCTGGCCGAAATCCGCGCCATGACTCCTAAAGGCGTCAAGCAGACGCCGGCTGAACAGCTCGTCCGTGAGGATCGTGACGGTTATCGCTGGTGAAGTTTGTCGTCGATACCAGCGTCGCGGTCAAATGGGTCATTCCCGAATCCGGCGAGCATGTCGAAGCGGACACCGGCCATGCGCTGGCCCTGCTCAATCACGAGCTCGTTGCGCCAGATTGCATCATTGGTGAGTTTGCCAACGCTCTGTTCAAGAAGGTGCAACGCAAGGAAATAGAGGCAGCCCAGGCGCAAGCGGCATTGTCGATCCTGCCGGAAACGATTTCTTTTTTTGCTACTGCGAATCTGGTGGATGCGGCGCTGCATCTGGCGCTCGATATCGTTCATCCCGTGCACGACTGCATCTTCCTGGTTGCGGCGATACAACAGGGAGTGCCGCTGGTGACTGCTGACCGCAAGTTCCACGACACTTGTCACGCCACAGGGCGGCCCTATCCGGTGCAAATGCTTGGTGCCCGCGCGTGATTCAACCCCTTTCTCGGGCTGACCGGCAGCATATCGAGGTTGCATTTGCAGCCATTCAAGCGGGCGACGTGGCGGGGGCGGTGGCGCAGATCAGCCAGATTTCGCCAGAATCGGGCAGTCATCCCGATGCGCTGTTTGTCGCCTCGCAAATTCTGATCGCCCAAGGGCGGCTGGCCGATGCGCACCGCACGCTCGATGCGCTGTGTGAAATGGCTCCCGAAAACCCGCATGTGTGGAATGCGCTGGGCAAGTTGCTGGCGATTGAGGGAGAGGCTGGCGCGTCCGTTGATGCCTATGCGCAGGCGGCTGCGCTCGATCCGCGCGGGGTGGAGCACTGGTTCAACCTCGCCTCTGCGCAGATAGATGCGCGCGATTTCGATGCCGCGCTTGAGGCCTTGCGCAAGGCCGAGAATCTGGGCTCGCGTGACGCGAAATTGTCGACTCTGCGCGGAATGGCCAAGCGCGGGCTCGGCGCTAATCCTGCCGCCGTGAAAGAGTTCCGCGAGGCGCTGGACCGCGCACCGGATGACATCGCCGCGCGCCATAATCTCGCCGAGGTGCTGCGCGCGATGAGCCAGCATGACGAGGCGCTGGCCGTGATCGGCGATGCCAGCGGTATGCCGACGGTCTCGCACCATCTGCGCGCCAATCTGCTCGCCGATCTGGGGCGCTTCGATGAAGCCATTGCGATCTATGACGCGGTGATCGATGCCGATCCTGCACTGGCAGACGCCCCGTCTGCGCTCGCCGCTTTGCTGCCCCAGCTGGGGCGTGAGGGCGAGGCGCTCGACGGGTTCCGCCGCGCGCTTGGTGCGAACGCCGATGACAAAGCGCTGCTCTATGCCGCGATAGCCGCGGCGCGCGATAACAAGCAATCGGGGCAGCTTTGCGAATGGTGCAATGAGGCCGAAAAGCGCTTCGGCGCCGATCCGTTTGTCGCGATGGCGCGGGCTATCGGTCAGGCAATGGCGGGCGAGCGCGGCGCAGCCATAAACGGGCTGCGCACATTGCTCGGAACCTTGCCCGAAGAAGCCGGTATCCACGCGCATCTGGCCCCGTTGCTGCTCGCCGAAGGTGACTGGGATGGTGGCGAACGGCATGCCCTGGCAGCCTCTCAGCTGGCCCCGCTCGACCAGTCCGGCTGGGCATGGCTGACGATTGCCTGGCGGCTGAAGAACGATCCGCGCGAAGACTGGCTGGCGGACTATGAGCGCCTTGTCATGCCGATTGATCTGGGCCTTTCGGCGAGCGATCTGGAAACTCTGGCTGCGGCGCTGCACCGGCTGCACATCACCTCGACGCATCCCGCCAACCAATCCCCGCGCGGCGGCACACAGACCAATGGCTCGCTGTTTGACCGACCGCAGCCAGAATTGCGGGCGTTGGCGCAAACCATCCGTGCAGCGTCTGCCCAAACCCTCGCAGGCCTGCCGCGTGATGCCACCCATCCTTTCCTGTCGCGCATTTCGGATAGCATTGATTTTGCCGGATCGTGGTCAATCCGCCTCGCCAGTCGGGGCTTTCACACCGCGCACATCCACCACAAAGGCTGGCTGAGTTCGGCGTTTTATGCCGAGCTGCCGGCGGAGATTGTCACAGGCGCGGGGGACGAGGGCGCGCTGCAATTCGGGGTTCCGGATGAGACGTTAGGGCTGGACCTTGCGCCCCGGCGGGTGGTCCAGCCTCGGCTTGGCACGCTGGTGCTGTTCCCGTCCTATTTCTGGCACGGCACGGTCCCCTTCACCGCCAGGAACCCGCGCATGTCGGTTGCCTTTGATGCCTTGCCGGGTCAGGGGACGGCACAATGAACGATGTCACCACTGAATTTTACACTGGCTTCGGCGGCGCGCGGCTTGCGGTTCACCGGATGGGGTCCAGTATTGGCAGCGCGCGGCCGCTGATCCTCCTTCACGGGCTGTTTTCCAGCGCTGAGGTTAACTGGATCAAATACGGCCACGCCGCGCGGCTGGCTGAGGCGGGGTTTGCGGTGATCATGCCGGATTTGCGCGCGCATGGGCAAAGCGCGGCACCGCGTGATCCTGCGGCCTATCCGGCTGATGTGCTGATTGCTGATCTTGAGGCGCTGGTGCGCGGGCTGGGGCTGTCAGACTACGATCTCGGCGGGTTCTCGCTCGGTGCGCGCACGGCGCTGAAGGGCGTGCAGGCGGGGCTGACACCGCGGCGGCTGGTGCTCGGCGGTATGGGGCTTGAAGGGCTGACCCAGTGGTCTGGCCGCACCGATTTCTTCCTCGATGTTATCGACCGCTTTGGCACCATCCCGCGCGATGATCCCGCCTATTTCAGCCAGCAGTTCATGAAGACAATGAAGATCGATCCGGTCGCTGCACGGCTGTTGTTGCAGTCGATGGCGGGCGCGGGGGTGGTGGATTTTTCAGGGGTTTTGATGCCCACACTGGTAGTCTGCGGCACCGCGGACCGCGACAACGGTTCACCGCAGTCGCTGGCCGATGCACTGCCACACGGCTGGCTCGCCGAGATACCGGGAACGCATATGAGCTGTGTTACGCGCAGCGAGCTGAGCGAGGCGATAGCCGGGTTTCTCGCTTTCCAACATTCGTCAGACCGCACTTGACCCCGCGCGTGTGCGGACTATTCCTCAAGCCAAGCCGTTTCGGCTGAAACCATTATCGCGTGAGGATCGCCCATGAAGAAAATCGTCTCGCTGGCGGCGCTTGCTACCATGCTCGCCGCTGGCCCTGCCTACGCCAAGGCAAGCTCCAAGGCTCCTTCTGCAACAGCGCGGGTCGATGCCTGGATCAAGAAGGCTGACAAGGCCTATTTCGATGAAAGCGTGAAGAATGGCCAGACTGCATGGGTCTATGCAACCTATATCACCGACGACACGGCGGCGATTGCGGCGGATGAGAACGCCAAGATGGCAACGCTGCAGGTGACCAATGCCGCAATGGCAGCGAAGATGGCGAAGACGCCGGGGCTCTCTGCTGAAACGATGCGCAAGCTCAACATGTTCCGCACGCTGATCACTGCGCCCGTGCCATCAAAGCCCGGCGCGGCAGAGCAATATGCCAAGCTGCAGGCGGGCATCGAGGGCCTCTATGGCAAGGGCAAGGGCACGCTGAAGGGCCAGCCGATTACCGGTAACGACATCGAAGCGGCGATGCGCAGCAATCGCAATCCCGATGAACTCAAGGAAATGTGGACCAGCTGGAATGACAATGTCGGCACGCCGATGAAGGCGGATTATGCGCATATGGTCGATATCTCCAATGCGGGCGCGCGCGAGCTTGGTTATGCCGATACTGGCGCGCTGTGGCGCTCGAACTATGACATGACGCCAGAGGCTTTCACCGGGCTGACCGAAAAGCTGTGGGGCGAGGTCAAGCCGCTCTATCTGGAGCTTCACTGTTATGCCCGCAGCAAGCTTAATGCCCGATATGGGGACAAGGTGCAGGCCAAAACCGGCCCGATCCGCGCCGATCTGCTCGGCAATCTGTGGGCGCAGGAATGGGGGGGAATCTATGATCTGGTAGCCCCGGAGGGTGCGGGCAATATTGGTTATGACACCGGCGATCTGCTGACCGCAAAGGGCTATGATCCGGTCAAGATGGTCAAGGCGGGGGAAGGCTTCTACACCTCGCTCGGTTTCCCGGCGCTGCCTTCAACTTTCTGGGAACGCTCGCAAATAACCCGCCCGCGTGATCGCGATGTGATCTGCCACGCCTCGGCCTGGGATCTCGACAACAAGGATGATCTGCGCATCAAGATGTGCACCAAGGTCAATGCCGATGACTTCACCACGATCCACCACGAACTCGGCCATAACTTCTACCAGCGCGCCTATAACCGGCAGCCCATCCGGCTCTATATGGAAGGCGCGAATGATGGCTTCCACGAGGCGATTGGCGACACCATGGCGCTGTCAATCACCCCGCAATATCTGGTGCAGATCGGCCTGCTCGATTCTGCGAAGGTGCCCGATGCCAGCAAGGACACCGGCCTGCTGCTGCGCCAGGCGATGGACAAGGTCGCCTTTCTGCCGTTCGGGCTGATGATCGATCGCTATCGCTGGCAGATCTTCTCAGGCCAGGTGAAGCCTGCCGATTACAACAAGGCGTGGACCGATATGCGGCTGCAATATCAGGGTATTATCCCACCAAGCCCGCGCGGTGCCGATGCCTTTGACGCCGGGGCCAAGTATCACGTCCCCGCCGTGGTGCCCTACACCCGCTATTTCCTCGCGCGGATTTTGCAGTTCCAGTTCTATGAGGCCGCCTGCAAGACCGCAGGCTGGACCGGGCCGCTGCATCGCTGCTCGTTCTATGGCAACAAGGACGTGGGGGCGAAGCTCAACGCGATGCTCTCGATGGGCGCGAGCAAGCCCTGGCCCGATGCTTTGCAAGCCTTTACCGGCAGCCGCGAGATGAGCGGCAAGCCGATGCTCCGCTACTTCGCCCCGCTGATGACCTGGCTACAGGATCAGAACAAGAGCGAGAAGTGTGGTTGGTGAGCGAGCATGAGGTGAAGAACGGCGATCACTGCGCGGTGATTGCCGGGACTCACAAAGGCAAGAGCGGCACGGTGGAGGACTGGAAGCTCAGCAAAACCGGCCATGCCACGATTACCGTAAGGTTGGCGGATGGGGACCGGGTGAAGACGCTGGCGCGGAATGTGCGGGTGGTTTGAACCCGGTTGAAATCCATTTGATCAGATGTTATGTGTATGGTGAATGGAGTTATACACATGAGAACCAATATCGTGATTGATGACCGTTTGATGGCTGATGCTATTGCCGTATCAGGCCTCCGGACCAAGAAAGATGTGGTGGAGGCCGGGCTTCGCTTGCTCGTCAATAACAAGTTGGAAGCAGCCGATTTGGCCGAACACAAGCGATTTGCGGACATCGCTGCGCGCCGGGAACGGATTATGGAACTTCTCGACTTTACCTCCAAGGCAATGAGGGGTGGCCCAGGGTCTGCTGACATTGACGCGCTGCTATATGACCCCGAAACCGGGCTTCCAAAGTGATCGTGGATTCATCGGCGATTGTTGCCATGCTGTTGGCCGAATCCGGATTTGAAGAAATCGTCGACAAGCTGCTTCAAACAAAGAGCGCGCCAAAAATGGGCAGTCCTAACTCGCTTGAGACAACCATCGTGGTCGATGGCAAGCGCGACCCCTTGCTCGTCGGCAGGTTTGAGGAGGTGATAGAGAAGTTCAACATCGAAGTCGTCCCCTTCACCCCCGAACACGCCCGGATTGCCCGCGAGGCCTATCGCGACTACGGCAAAGGCAGCGGTCATCCGGCTAAGCTGAATTTCGGCGATTGCATGGCCTATGCCTTGGCGCGAAGTGAGCGGGAGCCGTTGCTTTTCGTTGGCAACGATTTCACGCACACGGATATTGAGGCGGCGTAAGCCTCACCTGAACGGCGGCTCGTTAAATGCCCGCAGCTTGCGTGAATGCAGCCTCGCGCCTTGCGCACGCAGCAGATCGCAGGCGCGCACGCCGATTTGCAAATGGGCGGCGATGGCTTCTTCGTAGAAGCGATTGGCTTGCCCCGGCAGCTTGATTTCACCGTGCAGCGGCTTGTCTGATACGCACAAAAGCGTGCCGTAGGGCACCCGGAAGCGGTAGCCTTGCGCGGCAATGGTGGCGCTTTCCATGTCGATGGCGATGGCGCGGCTCTGGCTGAAGCGGAAGGCGCTGTCCGTATAGCGCAGCTCCCAGTTGCGATCATCAGTGGTGACGACTGTGCCGGTGCGCATCCGCTTTTTGAGGTTCGCACCGCTATCGCCGCTGACTTCCTCGGCCGCCTGCGCCAGCGCAACCTGCACTTCGGCGATGGCCGGGATCGGAATTTCGGGCGGCAGCACCGCATCGAGCACGTGATCATCGCGCAGATAGGCATGGGCGAGCACATAGTCACCGATGCGCTGGGTGTCGCGAAGCCCGCCGCAATGCCCGATCATCAGCCAGGCCTCGGGCCGCAGCACCGCGAGGTGATCGCAGATCGTCTTGGCATTCGAAGGCCCGACGCCGATGTTGACCAGCGTGATGCCATTCCCGTCCGCTGCCACGAGGTGATAGGCGGGCATCTGATGCCGCCGCCACGCGGTGTCAGACAGCCGGTCGCGCGCGTTTTCGGTCGGTTGATCGAGCAGCAATCCGCCCGCGCCCGAAAGCGCAACATAGCCATCCTCGCCCAGCTTTTCGCCCGCCCAGTCAACGAATTCATCGACATAGCGATGATAGTTGGTGAACAGGATGTAGCGCTGAAAGTGCTCGACCGCTGTGCCGGTGTAATGCGCCAGCCGCGCCAGGCTGAAATCGGTGCGCAGGCCATCGAACAGCGCGAGCGGGCTGGGATCTTCGGACCCGCCGATGTAAACCCCGTCGGCGAGCTCGTCGCCGATCATCGCCAGTTCGGTGGACGGGAAGTGCTTCGCCATTTCCTGCGCGCTGATGCCTGCAAGGCCGGACCCTGCATCGATCACATAGGGGAAGGGGATTTCCTGCTCGGAAGGCCCGACTTCGACTTCGATCTCATAGTCATCGGCGATCAGGCTGAGCTGCTCGGAAAGGTAGGCGGCGAAGAAGGCGGGGCGGGTAACCGTGGTGGCGAACACCCCGTCATGCGACAGTCGGCCAAAGGCGCGGGCGAGGTCTGGCCGGGTCTCTACGCCCGAATACCGGATGCGCAGTTCGGGATAGCACCAGGCACCGGCCTCGCGTCTGCCCGAAGGGGGAAGTTTGCCGTGGACCGCATAGGCTTCAATGTCTGAGCGAAGGGTGGCAACGGCGGCGTCGTAAACGCGGACCAGTTCCGCGATGATGTTCTCTGTAGTTTGCATCTTCGGCCTATAGCGGGGGATGCGTTACATTTCAATTGCAGGCGGATTGGGGGCGAATTCTTGCCGCGAGGGTGTGGCTCAAAAAGCAAAGGGGGCGCCGAAGCACCCCCTGAACTTGTTTTGCTCGTCATCCCGGCGAAGGCCGGGACCCAGTCCTGAAAATAGCGACGTCGCAATGCGACGACGTTCTTGTTCGCTGGGTTCCGGCCTTCGCCGGAATGACGATACAAAATATAGTGTGCGCCTTGGATCAAGCCTCAGCTTCATCCGCCACAACCGAATCCTCAATCACGTCGGCCGGGATTTCGCCTGGCTCGGCGTTGGGATCGAATGCTTCGGTGAAGCCGGCGCTGTCATCGTCGAACATTGCCGCCATCACGTCGACACCGGCAGCCTGCTGCTCGGCTTCGTCAGGCGAACGCGCGACGTTGACCTTGACGCCAACCACCACTTCGGGGTGGAGCGAAACGCGCACGTCGAAGATGCCGACAGTCTTGATCGGGCGCTCGAGCACGATCATCGACTTGTTGACCTTGGCGCCATCGGCAACCAGGGCATCGATGATATCACGCACCGAGACCGAACCATAAAGCTGGCCCGAATTCGACGAAGCGCGGATCAGAATGACTGACTTGCCTTCAACGTTTCCGGCTTCGCCCTGCGCCACGGTGCGGCGATCGGCGTTGTCGGATTCGATGCGGGCGCGGTTGGCTTCAAAAACCTTACGGTTGGCAGCGTTTGAACGCAGCGCCTTCTTGCCCGGAAGCAGGAAGTTGCGGGCATAGCCATCCTTTACAGTGACGACATCGCCGATTGCGCCAAGCTTTTCAACGCGTTCGAGAAGAATGATTTCCATGGAACTTCTCCCTTACTTCACGAGGTACGGCAGAAGGCCGATCTGGCGCGCACGCTTGATGGCCTGGCCGAGTTCGCGCTGCTTCTTGGCAGAAACGGCGGTGATGCGGCTGGGCACGATCTTGCCACGCTCAGACATGAAGCCCTGAAGCAGGCGCACGTCTTTGTAATCGATCAGCGGCGCGTTCTTGCCCGAAAACGGGCACGATTTGCGGCGGCGGAAAAATGGGCGTCCCATCGATCAATACTCCTCGCGTTCACGGCGCTTGGTGCGCTCACGGTCCTGCTTGCGCATCTGCACCGAGGGGCCTTCCTCGTGGGTTTCAACCTTGACGGTCATCCAGCGGATGATGTCTTCGTTGATCCCGGTCTGGCGCTCAAGCTCGGCAACGGTGCCGGCAGGGGCATCGATATTGAGCAGCACGAAATGCGCCTTGCGGTTGCGGGCAATCTTGTAGGCGAGGTTCTTGAGGCCCCATGACTCGGTCTTGGTGACCTTGCCCTGATGCGCTTCGACGATCTCGGTTGCGGTAGCGGCAAGCGCATCAACTTGCGCTTGGCTGAGGTCCTGGCGCGCCAGGAACACGTGCTCATATAGAGCCACGGGCCTTCCTTTCATCATAATGCCGATCGCTGGCTTGTCCGCACGATTGCGGGGCCCCTCCGGCTTTCTGTTTTCCCAGCACGGGTGCTAAGGAAGGGGCGCGCATAGCCGGTTTTGCGGGGAAAGCAAGACGCAAGCCGCCGCCTGCCACGATTGACCGTTTTCGCGCGCTCATCCACAAGCGCCTTGTTATCCCCATTGCACTCATGCGCCGGAACCCCATATCCTGCGCTAAATGCCCAGCCACCGGGCCAGCGGCGCTGCCGCGCTGATCAGATACGGAACCAATGATGACCACGCTTCCCCTGCTTCCCTTGCGCGATATCGTCGTATTCCCCGGCATGGTCGTGCCACTGTTCGTCGGCCGTGAAAAATCGGTGGCGGCGCTTGAGGCGGCGATGGCCAGCAAGTCGGATGATGGCGAAAAGGACATCTTCCTCGTCGCCCAGCTTGATCCGGGCTGCGATGATCCGCAGGACGATGATCTTTATGATATCGGCGTGATCGCCACCGTTCTGCAGCTGCTCAAGCTGCCCGATGGCACGGTGCGGGTGCTGGTTGAAGGAAAGCAGCGCGCGCGGATGCTGTCGATTGCCGAAGACGGCGCGTCGATGGTTGCCGAGGTGGAAAAGCTGGAGCCGGTGAGCGCATCGGGAACCGAAGTTACCGCGATGATGCGCACCGTGGTCGAACAGTTCGGCGAATATGCCAAGCTCAACAAGAAGCTGTCCACCGATTCGGGCGCGAACTTTGGCGAGATCGCCGATGCCGCGCAGCTCGCAGATGGTGTGGCCGGTCAGGTTAGCGCCAAGGTTTCAGACAAGCAGGCGCTGCTGGTGCAGGACGACCCGCTCAAGCGGCTGGAAATGGTGATCGCCATCATGGAAGGCGAGCTTGGCGTGCTGCAGGTTGAGCGCAAGATCCGCGGCCGGGTGAAGCGCCAGATGGAAAAGACCCAGCGCGAATATTACCTCAACGAGCAGTTGAAGGCGATCCAGAACGAGCTCGGCGGTGGTGACGGTGATGAAACCAACGAAATTGCCGAGCTGACCGAAAAGATCGCCAAGCTCAAGCTATCGAAGGAAGCGCGCACCAAGGCGACCACAGAGCTCAAGAAGCTCAAATCGATGCAGCCGATGAGCGCCGAAGCAACGGTTATTCGCAACTATCTCGACGTGCTGCTCGGGCTGCCGTGGGGCAAGATGAGCAAGCTCAAGAAGGACATCACCAAAGCGCAGGAAGTGCTCGATGCGGATCACTATGCGCTGGAGAAGGTCAAGGACCGCATCGTCGAATACCTTGCGGTTCAGGCGCGGACCAACAAGCTGAAAGGCCCGATCCTGTGCCTCGTCGGCCCTCCCGGCGTCGGCAAGACGTCGCTCGGCAAATCGATTGCCCGCGCGACGGGGCGTGAATTCATCCGCCAGTCGCTCGGCGGCGTGCGCGATGAGGCCGAGATTCGCGGCCACCGCCGCACTTATATTGGCTCGCTTCCGGGCAAGGTGATTGCGAACCTCAAGAAGGCGGGGACCAGCAATCCGCTGTTCCTGCTCGATGAGGTCGATAAGCTCGGGCAGGACTATCGCGGCGATCCGGCCTCGGCGCTGCTCGAAGTGCTCGATCCGGAACAGAATTCGAAGTTTCAGGATCATTATCTTGAGCTTGATTACGATCTGTCGGACGTGATGTTTGTCTGCACCGCCAACAGCCTCAACCTGCCGCAGGCGCTGCTTGACCGGATGGAGATCATCCGATTGGAAGGCTATACCGAGGACGAGAAAGTAGAGATTGCCGAGCGCCATCTGATTGAAAAGCAGATCGAGGCGCACGGGCTGAAAAAGGGCGAGTTCACGCTCACCCAACCCGGCCTGCGCGATCTGGTCCGTTACTATACCCGCGAGGCCGGCGTGCGCACGCTTGAGCGCGAAATTGCCCGGCTGGCGCGCAAAAGCCTGCGAAAGATTCTTGAAGGCAAGGAAACCAGCGTCACCATTACGCCTGAAAACCTTGCTGACTATGCCGGGGTGCGCAAATTCCGCCACGGCATGACTGACGACGAAAATCAGGTCGGCGCGGTCACCGGGCTCGCCTGGACCGAGGTTGGCGGTGAACTGCTGACTATCGAATCTGTGACAGTCCCCGGCAAAGGCGCGGTCAAGACCACTGGCAAGCTTGGCGAAGTGATGAACGAATCGGTCCAGGCTGCCTTCAGCTTTGTCCGCGCGCGCAGCCCGAGCTATGGCATCAAGCCGACGATCTTTAACCGCAAGGATATCCACATCCACTTGCCCGAAGGCGCGGTGCCCAAGGATGGCCCGTCAGCCGGTGTCGGCATGGTTACCTCGATTGTCTCGACGCTCACCGGCATTGCGGTGCGCAAGGATGTGGCGATGACCGGCGAGGTTACGCTGCGCGGGCGGGTGCTGGGCATCGGCGGGCTCAAGGAAAAGCTGCTGGCGGCGCTGCGTGGCGGCATCACCACGGTGCTGATTCCTGAAGACAACCGCAAGGATCTTGCCGAACTGCCTGCCAATATCAAGGCGGGACTAGAGATCATTCCGGTCAGCCACGTCGATGAAGTGCTGGCGGTGGCGCTGGTTTCCCCGGTGGTTCCGGTGGAATGGACCGAGGCCGATGACCTTGCCAGCCAGCCTGTCGCACCCCATCACGGCCCTTCGGCAACCGCGCACTGATTCTTGCTGCACTGCGGCGAATCATGTCGCATTGCGGCAAGCTTGGCTGATTTGCCCGATGCAAGGGGGTGTTTGCGTTCAAAACGGCGAAAATTGGGGGATAATCGTCGTTAATCCGCCCTTTTCGGCTTTGACACGCGACGCAAAAGCCGCTCAATTCCTGCGACTTTGAGGCGTCTCGAAGCAAAAACAATTGTCCACCAGACTTAGGGGTTCCCGAAATGAACAAGAACGAACTGATCGGCGCAGTAGCAGATTCAAGCGGCCTGACACGCAGCGACGCCACCAAGGCAGTCGAAGGCGTATTCGATGCGATCTCCGGCGCGCTCAAGAGCGGCGACGAAGTGCGTCTCGTCGGCTTCGGCACTTTCTCGGTTGCCAAGCGCAAGGCTTCAACCGGCCGCAACCCGCGCACCGGCGAAACCATGCAGATCAAGGCTTCCAGCCAGCCCAAGTTCAAGGCCGGCAAGGGCCTGAAGGACTCGGTCAACTAAGAACGAGCTTCCGGTCGGGCCTCACGCCTCAGGCCCACCCAGAAAAAAAGGCTGCATCCGAGCGTTCGGATGCGGCCTTTTCTTTGTCGAGCGGCGGGGTCCTAATTACCGAGCTTGATCAGCGCCATCGGCGCGGCGGGCGTGCGCGGGTTTACCGCCCACGTCATGCGCTGTCCCAGTGGATCGGGTTTGGGGCCTTCGTCGGTGCTGTTCGACAGGATTGTGCCATTGGTGGTGATGGTGAATTCGCCATCGGCAACCGGTGCCTTGGCGGCCCCATCCTTTGAGCCCTTGCTGTCACCCGCGCCCGTCATCCCGTCCATGCCGCCCATCATCGCCGCGAAGGGTGATCCGCCGGCATTCGGGCCAAAGGCCGGGGCATCGATCCTTACCGTGCCATCATTGCGGCGTGAGGCCTGGACGAAAACATTGGCCATTGCGAAACGCTCGATCGTCGGGAACACGAAATCATGATCGAGCCGCCCGGCGATGGCGAAATCGACCAGATAGAGCCCGTCACCCTTATAGAGCACCGAGCGAAAACCGGCCTGTCGGCGCAGGCGCGCGGCGAGTTCTTCAGCCGCCTTGGGATCGCTGGGATCGATACCGCCGAGAAAGGCCTTGGCGCTTTCGGCGTCCTTCTTCGATTTTTCGGCGGCGCCTTTCTGTTCTTCCAGCCAATCCTTCTTCTGCTGCGCGACCTCGCTCGCGGTGCATTTGCGATCATTGCCTTCGCCATCCTGACACGGCTGCACCTCAAATCTGGCTTTTCCCACCGCGCCCTGTCCGGCCATTTTGCTGAGCGCCAGCAGATAGATTTCGCCTTTGTAGGCAAAGGAAAACTGACCGTCCTTGCGCAGATCCATCGACGAGATGAATTTGCCCGGGGAAAGCAGGCAGCCGGTGAGCATCATCGCCAGCAGCGATGCCACCAGCGTCGCACCAATCCGTTTGAACATGGCAGTCCCCCCTGGCGTCATCTGGCCTTAGTTCGCCCCCCGCGTGGCTATAGCATAAAGGGCAATTGCCGCCGCATTGGAAACGTTCAGGCTTTCCATCGCCGCGCTGATCGGCAGGCGGGCGAGCGCGTCGCAGTGCTGCGCGATATTTTGCCGCAGGCCTTCGCCCTCCGCCCCGAGCACCAGTGCAACCGGGCCGGCAGGCAGCGCCTCAGCCAGTGTTGACTTGGCTTCACCCGCGAGACCGATGCGCCAGTACCCGGCCTCCGCCACTTCCTCGAGCGCGCGGGCGAGGTTGACCACCCG
>JANLOZ010000028.1:0-38708 GCA_031366845.1 Novosphingobium sp.
GCTAAAATCATCACGCTCTAGCGAGTTCACCCGATTGGGTAGAATACCGATTTCTCGTGTTGGTATTCGCGCAACCAGTTTGGCCCATATTCGCGCCCGATCCCTGATCGTTTGTATCCGCCGATGGGGGCATAGCTCATCGTGCCAGTGCCGCCGTTGAGCGTGACGCTGCCGGTACGAATTTTGAGGGCCATGGCATATCCCGCTGCCGCATCAGCAGTTTCAATGCAGCCTGCCAGCCCGTAACGCGAGTCATTGGCGATGGCGACTGCCTCATCATCGCTATCAAAACCGATGATGCAGCCAACGGGGCCAAAGATTTCGTCCTGCGCAATGGCCATGTCGTTGGTGACATCATCAAACAACGTCAGGTCAATGAAAAAGCCGCTGCCCAGCCCCGCAGGTCTGCCGCCACCGCACAGCAGGGTCGCCCCCGCCGCTTTGCCCAAGGCAATGTAGTGCTCCACTTTCGTCCGCTGGCTTTCGCGGATCAGCGGTCCCATCGTCACCGTGGGATCGGAAGCATCCCCCACCTTGATATGCGCCGCTGCCGCCGAGGCGATCTTGGCGAAAGCGGGGCGGATGGCGTTGTGAACCAGCAGGCGTGTGGGAATGGCGCAGCCTTGCCCGGCGTTGACCGACAGGAAGCCCACCGCCATTGCTGCCGCACGCTGCACATCGGCATCGTGGCGCACGATCATCGCCGACTTGCCGCCAAGCTCAAGGTGCACCTTCTTCAAAGTTGCCGCCGCCTGGGCCATGATGCTCGCGCCAACGCTTTCGGATCCAGTGAAGGTGACCATGTCCACCCGTTCATCGGTGCAGAGCAGCTGACCCTCGGCGATGCCTCCGGTGACGACATTGAGCACACCCTTGGGCAGGCCAATTTCCTCACAGATCTCGCCAAACAGCAGCGCCGAATAGGGCGTGAACTGCGAAGGCTTGAGCACCATGGTGCAGCCAGCCAACAGGGCAGGCGTGATTTTGGCGAGGTTGAGCAGGAATGGGAAATTATAGCCGGTGATCGCGCTGACGACGCCAAACGGCTCGCGCAGCACCGTAGTGCCCCCGATCGACTGCGGGCCACCGGGATTGAACATATTGGGGGCAATGTCGATCGGGAGCCGCTCAGCTTCGTCGCGGCGGGCAGATTTGATTGCGGCGACGAGAAGGTTGATCGGGTTGGCGACCTGCATGCCGTGGGTGATGTGCTGCGCACAGCCCACTTCGGCCACGATCAGCGCGGCGATATCAGCCTGCCGCGCGCGCAGGGCATCGACCATGCGCTGCATCACATCGGCGCGTTCATCCATCGACAGCCTGGGCCAGGGGCCGTGGTCAAAGGCGTGACGGGCAGCAGCAATAGCCGCTTCAACCTGCGCTGCGCTGGCCAGCGGCGCATGGCCGATCACTGCGCCAGTCGCCGGATTGATCACCGCTTCGCTGCCAGCTTCTGGGGCAACCCAGGCACCGTCGATGAACAGCCGGTCGATCTCGGTAAAAGGAACAGTCATAGGGCAGGAGCTTTCGCAAGGATCATGTCTGCCGCGTTCATTGCGATAGCCATGGCGGGGGCGTTGGTATTTCCCGAAACGAGGCTGGGCATGATCGAGGTATCGCAGACCCGAAGGCCTGCGACACCACGCACGCGCAATTGCGGATCGAGCACGCTGGTCTCGTCTGCGCCCATTGCCGCGGTTCCGGCGATGTGAAAGCTGGTGCCGCCCAGCTTGAGCAGGTTGGCGAGAATATCTTCATCGCTGCGAACATCTGCGCCAGCGCCGGTTTCCCCGACAATCCATCGGGAAAGAGCGGGTTGCTCGCCAAGCCTGCGCAACCATTTGAACAGGTCGAGCGCCTTCTGCCGGTCGATCTCCTCGGCGAAGTGATTGGCATTGATCTCGGGCATTTTTGCCACTTCGGCAGAGGTGATATGCGTCCAGCCCCGGCTTTCCGGCCGGGTAAAATAACCGAGCAGCCGCATGCCTGGGAATTTGTCGAGATAGACCTTGCCGGCGTCGTTGACGCCCATGGTGACCAGCATCGAGCCGATTTGCGCATCGGGTCTGGCAAGTCCTGGTCTTGTCTTGATAAAGCCGCCGACTTCGTGGGCAGCATCGGTCATTGGGCCGTTGCCCAGCAGGAAATAGCGCAGCACCGATGCGACCAGACCAAGCCCCTGCAACTGCTGGTTGGAACTGTGCCCGGTTACCCGCCAATCGATAGCCACATAGCGGTGCTCGCGCAGATTTTCTCCGACGAGTGGGCTGTGAACCAATGGTTCGATCCCCAGCATCTTTAGCCGTGTCGCGTCACCAATCCCGGAAAGTTCGAGAAGCTTGGGCGACTCCACAGCGCCTGCGCTCAAGATGATTTCGCCGCGGCAGCTGACTGTGCGATCCGCGAGTTGCACGCCATCGGCCCGCTTGCCATCGAACAAGATCTTTTCGGCACGAATGCCGGTGAGGATATCAAGATTGGGACGTTTGCGAACCGGATCGAGGAAGGCGCGAGCGGCGGAGAACCGCTTGCCCTTGAAGGTGGTGAGCGTCTGGTATCCCATGCCCTGATCGGCGACGACATCGGTGTGATTGACGTCTTCAACCTCTGGCACGCCCAGTTCACTGGCGGCATCAAGAATTGCCTGGCAAAGCGGATTGCCCTTTGGATAGCGTGAAATCTTCAACGGACCGCCGGTGCCGCGCCATTCGCCGGCACCCAAGACATGATCTTCAAGCTTGCGGTATTGCGCGCCGATCCGGTCCCAGCCCCAGCCAGTGCAGCCTGCCTTTGACCAGTCGTCATAGTCTTGCGGGCTGCCGCGCATATAGACCATGCCGTTGATCGAACTTGAGCCGCCGATAGTGTGCCCCTTGAGCCACAATTCCTGGCGCTGATTGCCCGCTGGCGTCACCGGATAGGCGAAGACATGCGGATTGGCGGGATCGAGCAACTTTCCCACACCGCGCGGCATGCGGATCAACGGGCTTTTGTCATCCGGCCCACTTTCCAGCAACAACACGCGATTGGCTGGATTTTCCGAAAGGCGGTTCGCCAGCACGCAGCCAGCCGAGCCTGCGCCGACGATGATGTAGTCATAGATTTCCGGCATGGTCTCGCCCTTATCCGATCAGATGCCCGCCATCGGCAATCAGCGTCTGGCCGGTGATATAGCTTGCCGCGTCCGAAGCGAGGAAGAGCACGGCGGCGGCGATTTCCTCCGGCTTGCCGGGGCGACCAAGCGGGGGCATGAATTTGGCAATCACTTCGGGTGGGAAATCCGGTCCGCTAGCGGTGCCTTGACCTGGCGTGGTAGTGTTGCCGGGGCATACTGCGTTGACCCGGATGCCGTCCTTGGCCACTTCCATTGCCGCTGACCGCGTGAGCGACACTACCCCCGCCTTGCTGGCGGCATAGGCCATCAGGCTGGGCGCCATCGGATGAAACGCGCTGTTCGAGGCGATATTGACGATTGCGCCGCCGTTAGCATCTGCACGCATGATGGCCACAACTTCGCGGATTGCCAGCATGACACCGCGAAGATTGACGTCGAGCGTCTGGTCCCAATAGGCCAGATCGGTGTCTTCAAGCATGCGGCGATGCTGCACGCCGGCGTTGTTGACGAGAATGTCGATGCGCCCGAAATTCGCGCGTGCTGCTTTCACCAGCTGGATGACGCTCGTCTCGCTGGCCATATCGACAGCCATTGAAGTGGCATCGCCGCCAATGTCCTTTGCCACTGCCGCTACCTGATCGCGGCTGATATCGGCCAGCATCACTTTCGCGCCCAGACCGGCAAAGGCGCGCGCCACAGCTTCGCCCATACCCTGCGCCGCACCGGTGACGATCACCGCCTTACCGCGCAGATTGTAAACTTGATTCAGATCAAGGTGCATCGCCAGCTCTCCCGGTTTTCATGAATTGCCGCGCATCATGGTGTCCGCCCCTATCTCAAGAGGGGTGAGGGGGCATTTTGCTGTCGTAGCCTGCGGGGATGATAACAGCAGAACACATGCTCGCCGAAGCGGGCCTGGTTGGCGAAATCGCTGCGGGAACCGAGCCGGGCCTTAGCGCTGCGCTCGCTGCACTGGAGGCAGAGACGGGCCTGACAAGCGATGGCCGAGCGCGCGCGCTGGCGCAGTTTCGTGACAATCTGTCGCGGCTGGCAGCGATTGTTGCGGATCGCGCCAAGTATCCTGATATTGCTGATGTCAGGATCGATCGCCCGGTTTTCATCCTCGGGTTGCCGCGCTGTGGCACATCGATTTTGCATGCGCTGATCGGGGCAGACCCGCAGGTACGCACGCCGCTGCAATGGGAAGTGGCCGCACCATCGCCGCCGCCAGAGACTGCGACCTTTGATACTGATCCTCGCGCAGATGGCTTCAATGCCTATGTCGCCGCCAATTTCACCGGGGCATGGGCCGATGTACTCAAAGCCCACCCGATCGGCGCGCGTATCCCGCAGGAATGCGGGATGATTTTGGAGACGGCATTTCAGGGCATCAACCCAACGATGCTGTTCAGCCTGCCGGGCTATTATGCGTGGTATCGTCAGGCCGACACACGCTTTGGCTATCAGGTGCACAAGATGTGGCTCCAGCATCTATCATGGAAAAATCCCCGCGCGCGTTGGGTGCTGAAGGTTCAGGAACATGCCTATCACCTCCCCGAACTATTTACCGCCTATCCCGATGCAGTGCTGGTGCAGCCGCACCGAGACCCAGTGACGGTGATGGCGTCCATTTCGCGGCTGATCGAAGTGATCCGCTGCATCAGTTTCGAGGAGATTGATCGCACCGCTCTGGGCAAGGAATTGCTGCATCTGTGGCATGATGGCCAAGTTGCCTCGATAGCATGGCGCAACGCCAATCCGCAGGTGCAGGTGCTCGATCTGCGCTTCAAGGATATTGTTACCGATCCGGTCGAGGCAGTGCGCCAGGTTTATGCCCATGCCGACATGGAATTCAGCGACAAAACACAAACCGCAGTCAGCAATTGGTGGGCGGCCAATCCATCAGACAAGCACGGTCAGCATAAATATGAACTGGCAGACTATGGCCTGACGCGCGGACAAGTTGAGAGCGTTTATGCCGATTATATTGAAACTTATGGCGATTATATATGAGTGAGTGGGAGGATCGGATAGCGTCGTTCGTTGGCACCGCTGACCTGGTGGGACTGCTGGATGATCCGGGTGATCCGCAGGCGACTGCAGAAGCAGAGCGGCTGTTCTGGATGACGCTGGCTTCGGGCTGGTTCACTGCCTTTGCCGATGCCGATTTTCCCGATTTCGTCCCCGCCGTCAGCACCCATCTGAACTGCGTCGGCACCAACCCTGATTTCATCTATGGCACAGCCACGATAGACGGCACTGGCAGCTATCTGCTGACCGGCGAACGCGGCGAGGGGCTGTTCCTGCTGATGGACGTTGCTGCTGGCGGGCTGGGGATGATGGATGCACCCGGGCCATCGCTGGCCTTGCTGGACTTTGACAGGCTGAAACTCGACGAGCAGGGGCGCTTCTCGCTGCTGCTGAGTGCCGAGAAGCCATCCGACTGGCAGGAGGACTGGCACCAGCTTGATCCCTCGGCCCGTTCGCTGTCGCTGCGGCAGGCGAGCTATGACTGGGGTGTGGGCCGCGAAGCGCGCATTGCAATAGAACGGATCGACAAGGCCCATAGCCCGCGCCGCCGTTCCGCTGCTGAAATCACCGAGCGTCTGTCTGCACTGGCGGCTTATCCCAAGCGACTGTCCGCAATGGCGCTGGGCTTCATCGCTGGCCAACGCGCGAAAGGCCTGTGGAACCGGATGGAGCACGATGATTGGGCCGGGCAAGGCGGTGTGCAGGGCCAGCATTACTATCAGGGCTTGTTCCGGCTGGAACCAGGCAAGGTTTTGCTGCTGGAAACCGAATTGCCGGAACACGTGCGCTATTGGAACGTCCAACTGTCCGACATGATGTGGAACAGCGTCGATTGGATGAACCGACAGTCCAGCCTCAACGGTGGGCAGGCTCAGATTGACAGCGATGGAAAATTCCGTGCGGTGATCGCGCTGGAAGATCCCGGCATGCCCAACTGGCTCGATCCTGGCGGCAACAGCGAAGGCGCCATGATGCTGCGCTGGACCGGAGCGAGCAGCGGACCCGAGCCTGGCTTGCGTCTGGTTGATCTGGCCGATTTGCGACAGGCGCTTCCTGCAGGCACTGCAATAGTTTCACCCGACCTGCGCGAGGCCCAATTGCGGGCGCGGCGGCGGGGCGTGCAGTTGCGGCGGCGCTGGTAAGCTTCGGGGCAGGATCAGGCAGCGCCGAGTTTTTCCGTCCCCGAAGTCAGCACCCGGTCACCCATGTGCAGTCGCGCCTGTTCTTCGGCTGCCAATCCTGCGGAACTGGGATTCTGCACGGCATCCTTGGTCAACTTGGCGGTGAGCCAATCCCAATGCGTTATCCGAAGCGTGGCCTGATCGACGCAAGCGGCACCGCTGAGCAGCCGGCTATCCTGCCATGCTTGCCATGCCGCAGGGTCATTCACCCTGTATATCCCAACATAGTTGTGGCCCGGTGTCGTCGGGATCATTTGGCCATGGCTGCGAAACACAGCGAAGCTCGCCGATTGCAGGCCTGGACGTTTGGCGGCTACTGGCAGGTATTCATCGACATACCATTCTCTGAAAGCGGCATCCTGCCCTTGCGCGGCGTTCAATTGCTCAAGGATAACGCCGCCGCAATGGGCTGCTTCGGGGTCATTGTCGCGGAACGCGAGTGGATAGTAATGGTAGTCTTCCAGCACGCTGTCATCGATGGCGTCGGTCACCATCATGCGGCTCGTCAGTGCGTTTTCCCAATGCTCGCGCGAGAACCGCTCGGCATCGAACACGTCGTAGAGCGCCAGACATTGCCAATCGAAGCTGGTGGGAAGTTCCATCGGCTGATCGGAACTGCGACTGAAACGCTGCGCCGTAATCGAACCGCGAAAGCGCAAGGCATCGCGGACGTGAATGTTGGTGTACCAGTCATCCAGGTCAGCCTCGCGGCCAGGACGAGCCTTGGTCAGGACAACAAGAACGGCCTCGATCATGCGGGCTGGCCTTCTGCAGGAGTGAAGGGCATGGCGGGCGCGCCCATGTTGGCTCGGTAAGAGACCGGCTGTTTGCCGTCGGTATCGTCAATCCCGTAACGCTCGCCCAATTCTGCGCCGATCAGCGCCTGCCCGCTCAGCGCCATAAGGCCGGGATCGCGATAGAGCGCCTCGATGACGAGGCCTGTAAATTCCGGTGTTTCCCAAAGCGGCAGCATGGCGCGCAGTTCATCGGGAATGTGTTCCGCCGGCATTGCGCGCACAGCGTCGGTCAGGATGAAGCCGGGCCATAACGAAACTGCAGCCACACCATGCGGGGCAAGATCCACCGCCATGTCGGCCATCATCTTGTCAGTTCCGGCCTTGGCCGCGCCATAGGCTGCGCCATGGAAATAAGAGACGGCACCATAGAATGAAATGCTGGCGATCAGTCCTTTGCCCGCCGCGATCATCAGCGGGGCTGCGTGCCACGCTGCAACGTAGTTTGATCGCAGGCCAACATCGATCATATCGACCAGCTTCAGCGGCTTTTCCCAGAAACCTCCCGGCGCGATCAGGAATTCAGGATAGACTGCGGCGGCGTTGTTCACCAGAATATCCAGCTTGCCCAAATCCCGCTCAACCTGCGCAAAAACCGCTGCGGCCTGGGCATCGTCGGTATGGTCGCAAGCAATCACCAGCGCCTTGCCGCCCGCCGCTGCGATCTCATCCGATACGGCGGCAAGTTCTGCCTCATTTCGTCCGGTGACACAGACCGTGGCGCCCTTGGAAGCAAGACCGCGCGCAATGCCGCGGCCAAGACCGCGGGTGGCCCCGGTAACGACAGCAACAATGCTCATGGCTTTCGTTCCTTATTTTTCGGTGATCGCGGCAGTGCATAGGCGATCAACTTGTCGCTGTAGCCCGACAGGATACCGCCATGTCCTCCGGCTGCGATAACGACGAACTGGCGATGCGACTTATCGGACCAGTAACTCATGGGATTGGCATTGCCGCCAGCGGGCAAGCGGCCCTTCCACAGCTCGCGCCCGGTGCGGATGTCAAAGGCGTGGAACATATGCTCTTGCGTGGCACCGATGAAGGCCAGGCCGGAAGCCGTTACCACTGCACCGCCGATATTGGGCACTCCCATCGGGATCGGCAGGCCGGTGCTGAGCAGCAAGGGGCCGCTATCACGCATGGTGCCAAAGGGCTTCTGCCACAGCAGCTTGCGCCTATTCAGATCGACGGCACTGATCATGCCATAGGGCGGCTGGGTGCAGGGCGCGACCAGCGGCGAGAGGAAAGGCGCAACCGACACCGCATAGGGCGTGCCCGTCTGCGCCACGGGACCGGCCACGTTTTCAAAGCTGGGCTTGGGAACCGGCTTCAGGCCCATGGCATCGGCCAGCTTGCGCGGGATCAGCTGACTATAGGTTACAACGTGCGACGAATTGATGATGGCGATCCTGCTCGCCGGATCAACGGCAATGCTGCCCCAATTGTGCCCGCCAAGCGAGCCCGGCCAGGTGATCGTGGCTCTTTCCGCTTCGAGCGGGGTCATCGGGCCATCGAACCGGGCTTGCTTGAAGCGCAGACGACACCACGCCTGATCAACCAAGACCAGGCCCCACATGGTCTTTTCGCTCGGCATTGTGCCGCGGAAGCTCGGCATGCCGGTGGAAAACGGTTGGGTGGGAGAGGAACGCTCACCAACTGCGTTGCTCACCGGCACTTTCTGTTCGGTCACTTCAGCGATCGGCGTGCCGGTGCGGCGATCGAGCATGAACAGTTCGCCGCGTTTGGTGGGTTGGAGCAGGGCGGGGCGGCCATCTGCGAGGTCCAGCAGCACCGGCTGCGAGGCTACGTCATAATCCCACAGATCATGGTGTGTCGTCTGGAAGTGCCAACGCGGCTTGCCGGTGGCCACGTCGAGCGCGACAACGGCGCTGGAGTATTTGTCCATCTCTGCCGTGCGATGGCCACCATAATAGTCTGGCGTGGCATTGCCCATTGGCACATAGACGAGGCCCAGCGCTGGATCGGCGCTCATCACGCTCCAGCTGTTCGGGGTTCCGGGAGTATAGGTCTCACCGGGAGCCGGTTCGCCAGTGCGGTCAGGCCTGCCGATATCCCAGGCCCATGCCAGTTTGCCGGTAACCGCATCATAGGCCCGGATAACGCCGGATGGTTCGCCAGTTGTTTGGCCATCGGTTACCCAACCACCCAGCACCAGCTTTCCTGAGACGACGGTGGGCGGTGAGGTTACATGGTAATAGCCTTTGGGTGCGGCGCTCATGCCCTTCAGCAGGTTCACCGAGCCGTTCTCGCCAAAGTTGGCGCAAGCCTTGCCGGTTGCGGCGTCCACTGCCAGCAGTCGGCTGTCGATTGTGGCCGTATAGACCCGCTCAGCGCAAAGCGTTCCAGCGGCCGCGTTGGGTGCCATGTAGTACGTGACGCCGCGGCAGGTCTGGCCGAAAATTCCGTCGGCATCGGCATGGGCGGCAAAACGCCACGCCTGTTTGCCGGTCTCAGCATCGACTGCGATGATATCGTTATAACCGGTGCAGAAATACAGCTTTTCGCCGACCTTCAGAGGGGTGGCTTCAAACGGGGCGGCTTCGCTATTGGGCTCTTTCCCTAGCGAGAAAGTCCAGGCCTGCGCCAGAGCGCCGACGTTGGCCGGGGTGATCTGCGCAAGCGGTGAATAGCGGTTGCCGCCGGGCACATTGCCAAAGCTGGCCCAATCACCCAGCGCTGCATCGGTCGGGCCGGCGGCAAGTTGCGACAGGTCTGTGCCGCCCGTTATCCGGTCATTCCAGAAGATCCACGCCGTGCCGCCCACCAGTCCTGCAATTGCCAGGCTAAGCGCCACGCGGCTTAACGGGCTTGATCCCGATGCGCCCAGCGAGCGGCGCACCCACGGGAATAGCAGCCACAGGCCGATAGCCGTGAGCAAGCCTAGCCGGCCAGCCAATGCCCAGCCGTCGAGACCCGATTCCCAGAGCGACCAGAGCAATGTTCCGGTCCAAAGCACCCCGAACAGCAGAAGCGCTCGCCGCGATTGCCGCCAAAGCTGCCATGCCACCCCCGCCAGCATCAGCGCTGCGATCACATAATACGGTGAGCCGCCAGCCAGCAGCAGTTGCCCGCCCAGCCAGATCAGGCCCGCAGCAAGCGCCAGCAGAAAGATGGCCAGCAAGCGATTCAGCAGTTTCATGGGCAGGCTGTTCGGTACGGAGTGGCCACCGCTCCATTCAGAATTGGGCTCACGCGGTCATCGCCTTCACGTGATCGGGCAGGTTGTGGTTGTAGCACTTTTTTTCATAAAGACTTGAAATTCGCCAGCCTTGCGCCGTTCTGCGGAACTGGTGAACGTACCACAGCCCGAAAAAAATCGCCTGAGGTTGCCCGTCATCTCCGGGCACCACCATCGGGTTGTGGCAGACCGTCCTGGTCTCGGCTTTGTCGCCGTCAAATTTGTACTGCGTTGTCATCACCGCATGTTGGGCCATTGGAATCGGGCCAAGGCTGGCGCGCAGGAACGCCTTGATTTCGGTCAGCGACCCTTTGACGCCAACCATCTCGCTGTAATCTATCACCGCGTCGTCGGTGAAAAACTGGTCCAGTGCGTCAAAATCCTTGTCATCAACCGCATAGCAGTAGCCGACGAGAAGATCCTGAATCTCGAACCGGTCAGACATTTCGCTACATGAAAGCGCCATAAATTTGCCTCTCCACATCCATCCCTTGTACAAAGCTGTGCTAACAGGGAGACGAATTCAAAGGCCTTCCCTTTGGTAGGTTGCACCGGGGGTCACAAACAGGAAAAGCACACCCGAACGCGGTCACTTGCCTGTGATCGATCAAGCCTGTGCCGCTTATCGTCGGCCTGCACTTCTGGAGACTATCTATGGCCGGACTTCCCCCCTTTACGCTTGAAGACTTCAGCCTTTCGCCCGCCAAGCGCGCTGAAATCACGGGTGGTCTGACCGAGCGGCAAGCCTTTATGGTGGGCCAGTGGATGGATCTGCACGTCGCCCTGAACGCGGGCGACTGGGGCGGTTTTGATCGCTACATGAACACCGAAAAGATGACCTATGATAACCCGAACCGGCCCGATCTTGGCACGTTCGCGGAATGGTCAACCTCACCCAAGGCGCTCTACACCACTTTCCCGCCCAGCCTCTATCGCACGCTGCGGGCGTGGGGCAATGGCGACAACGAAATCTGCGTGCTGTGCCATCATCACGGCAAGCACACTGGCGGTCCTTACATGGGCGTGGAGCCAACCGGCAACCAGCTCGACGTGCTGTGGTTCAGCTGGATCAGGTTCGAAGGCGACAAGATCGTCCACATCTATTCGATCTCGGACGTGCTTTCGATGCTGATCGATCTGGAAGTTATCCAGGCTCCGCAGCCGGTCGATCCCTACAAGTAATATTTACAGGCTGTGGAGAGGGGGCAGGGAGGGCCTTTGGGCCTTCCCTTCTTTTTGGTCTCAGGCGCGGGCGACAAAATCGTAGGCCCCACCGCGCGTGATTGAGCGGTGGAAGGCAGGGCGGCTGTAAAGCCGGGCTTGCCACGCGGCGATTGTTGCATGCCCCGAGAGGGCCCCGACTGAATTGGCCAGTTCAGGAATAAAGCTCATCTGAATGTCGGCCGCAGTAAACAGATCGGCCATTAGCCGAAAAATGGCTCGAAAGCCCGGAGAAATCCGGGGTGCCCGTCACATGAAAGCATCGAGAAACGCCAGCACGCGGGCATGGTTTGCTTCACTCACAGACTGAATCCTCCATCGACGATAAGCGTTTGCCCGGTGATGTACCGCGCACGGTCCGAAGCCAGGAAGGCGACGGCATCGCCAATATCCTCGCCTGAACCGAAGGATTGGAGCGCGATTTTCCGGCGCTGCGCATCCCAGATCTCGGGCGTGTACATTGTCTGCAAAAAGCGCGTTCCAAGGCCAGCGTCGATTATGCCAGGAGCGACCATATTGGCGCGAATACCGAACCGGCCCTCTTCCTTGGCTATGGCGCGGCCCAGTGATTCCATTGCCGCCTTGGGGACGGATGAAAGCGCGTCTCCCGGCGGGAAAGCATAGTTGGCGACGGATACCATAATAACGAAATTGCCGCCGCCTTGTTCGCGGAAAACAGGCAATGTGGCTGAAATGATCCGGGTCAGGCCGATGAGTTCAGTCTCGAACACTTCGCGCCACTGCACTTCATCAATCTTGCTGACATAGGGTTGTCCGATGGCGACACCCGAAGCGAACACCATCGTGCCGATCTGGCCGAAATGCGCCTTGGCCCCGGAAATGGCGGCGAGGACGGTATCGCCGTCTGTCAGGTCGCAGTGAACCGGCCAGCCCTCACATCCGGGCGCCAATTCAGATGCCAGTTGGACAGCTTTGTCGGCGCTGGAACGATAGCCGATCGCCACACCATCCCATTCCCGCGAAAGTGCCAGAGTGCAGGCCCGGCCGAGCCCGCCGGTTGCCCCGACCACGAATGCCGCCTGCCCTGTCATGCGAGTACTCATGCCTCCTTCCTTTCAGGCACTTTGGTCAGCCATTCCAGCAATTCTGCGGCAAAGCCGTCATTGCGATCTGCCGTGAACATATGACCGACCCCCATGGCCATGACCACCTGCAACTGCGAGGTTAGTTCCTGGAATTTGCAAACGCCTTCATCGGTAAGCAAGTGGCTTAACTCGGCACGCACCAACACAATGGGCGATGTGACGCGCGCGGCGGCGGCCAACAGGGCTGCGCCTTCGCTGGGCGGATGGAGGAATTGCGCGTTTCCGGTCGCCGGATCCCAGCGCCAGTGCCAGCGACCTGCCGCGTCCTGCCGCATCGAGCGGGCGAGCCGGGATGAGTCCGCTATGGGCTGTTGATCGAGATTGCGCGCCAGCGAGTTGGCGGCCTCGTCCAGTGTCTCGAAACCGGCCTCTCCCTCGGCATAGAAGGCGCGGATTCCATCGATGCCATCGTTGCGGATGTTCGGGGCAACGTCGGCCAGCATAATCAGTCGGACCCTATCGGGATGCCGCGATCCGCCGACCAGCATCGCCTGTCCGCCGCGCGAGGCCCCTACCAGCGTGACCGGGCGTTCGAATTGTGCGAGCAAGGCTTCGACGTCGCGTCCATAGGCATCGAGCAGATAGTCGCCATCCGCTGCCCAGTCGCTGTCACCGTGACCTCGCAGATCGAAGGTTATGCCGTAATAGCCTGCATCGCCAACGATCCGCGCCGATCCGCGCCAGGCGCTGCGGCTTTGTCCGCCGCCATGAAAAAACAGGATGGGCGGGGCCGCCGGATCGCCAAAGGCTTCGCCGACCAGTTCCAGCCCGTCCCCCCAAAAGCGAACGATTTTCCCGGACAAATCAGCCCGCCATGATCGGCACGGTTTCAGCGTGAGAGGGATGCTCACCGGGGCCCTTGTAGGCAAACTTGTTCGGGGCATGGTGCCAGTCGCCGTCATTGCGGCTTTCATAGGGTGAGGCGACTTCGATCAGGCAACCATGGGTGGACTGCGCACCGACCCAGGACCACTTCTGCCAGGTCATGTCGGGATCATTGTAGGTTTCACCATCGCCGGGCAGGCTGATGCCTTCGGCCTTCAGCTTTGCCATAGCGGCAGGAACATCATCAGTGGTGAAGCACAGGTGGTGGACGTGTTCACCCACCTTCTCAAGCCGGCGGCCCATGGGCGTGCCGGGAGCGGGCTGGATCAGCTGGATTTCGGTCGAGTTCTCATTGACGAAAGTGGCCCACTTCATCCCCACATCAGCGCCGCTGGAAAATTCGTCATAACGCACGATGCGCTTTTCCAGCGATTCCGGATCAAGCACGCGCAGGATTTTGGTCCAATCTTCAACGGCCTTGTCGAGATCGCGTATCACCATGCAAACATGGGCAAAAGGTCCGCTAGGCATCAGTAAACTCCTTAAATCAGATGATCAGGGTGGCGGTGCCGCTGTTGACCGGTCCCCGGTCAGCGACGTCGAGAGTGAATTCACAGGAAAGGCGATTGCCATCTACCGCCGTCACGGTGCCAGAGGCCGTCAAATGATCGCGCTCATAGACATTGTCGAGAAAGCGCGAATCCATGGCTTCGATGCGGCATCCGGGGAAGGCGGCCATAAGCATGTTCATCATGAAGGCCACGTTCATCGGGCCTTGGTTAATCCGTTTGTCGCCCAGCCCCTTGGCTTTGACCACCTTCACATCAAGGTGGATCGGGTTAGGATCGGCGAGAAATACTGCCCAATTCTTCATGGCATCAGGACTGGCGCTGGGAATGACAAAGGGTGGGAGCGAATCACCAACAGACCAGGTCATGCGGCCAGCTCCTTGCGCGGCAGAACCCAGACATTGTCGGTTTCCAACAAGGCATCGCCGCCTGCTGCCCGATGCAGCCGCAGACGATAGGTCAGCACGTCCATCACACCCAGCTTGCGGCTAAGCTTGCGGACAAGGCTCAGGATTTCGCCGGTAACCTTATAACTTTCCCCCACCATCAACGGGCTGGTGAAACGCACCCCGGATGAACCCATCATCGGGCCATCCTCGACATCAAATTCGCAGGTTTCGCACAGCCCGGCGACGGTCTTGCCCATCGCGACCTGGGTGGCGATGTAGTAATATATCGGATGCGCAGTGCCATCGGCGGCAGGCTCGACCCCGGTTGAGCGGCAAAGCGCGGCATTTTCGTCGGCGCTAATCGTGAAGACTTTCGTACCGTCGAGCGAAGTGCCGGAAACAGCGGGAGCAGGAGGGAGTTCGTCCATCGGGATCAGCCTTTTCAGAACGAACGCGGCAGGCCGAGATTTTCGGCAATGGTGTTGCGCACCATTTCATTCGAGATCGGCGTCATGCGCAGAATCCGGTGGTCGCGCCAATAACGCTGCATGTCGGTTTCCGCCGAATAGCCCATGCCACCCAGAATCTGGATACCAAGATCAGCAGCCTCGACTGCGCGTTCGGTGGCTACCATCTTGAGCATATTGGCTTCATTCCCGCAGGGCATGCCCTTTGCCTGCATCCACGCCACATTATACAGCAGTAGCTCGACCAGCTTTTGCGAAGTGGCGATATCGGCGACATAGTGCTGGAGGATCTGGAACTGGCCGATGGGTTTGCCGAAGGCATGGCGTTGTTTCATATAGTCCAGCGCATCTTCCAGCACGCCGTCGATCGCACCAAGGCATTGCGCTCCGACCATTATGCGCTCGTTGTTCAGGCTGGGCAGCATGGCCTTCCACGCCTGATGCGGTTCACCCAGCACGTCGGCGTCCGGCACGAAGACTTTGTCATAACTGACCGAGCAACTGCCCATCGCCCGCATGCCCAGCTTGGGCAGCAAGGTGGCAGTGATACCAGGGGTCTTGGCATCAACAAAGAATGCGGTGAGTCCGTGGTGCTTCTTCGCGGCATGGCGATCCGATCGCGCCAGCACCAGCAGCCGATCGGCCACTTTGGCTGCGGTGGTCCACATCTTGGCTCCGTTTATCACCCAGCCGCCGTCAACTTTGTCGGCAAAGGTTTTCATGGCGCCGAGCACGTCGGTACCGCCATCGGGCTCGGTCATTGATAGCGATACCCGCAGATTTCCGGCAGCCATTTCGGGCAACCATTTCTGGCGCTGTTCCTCGGTTCCGGCGACCGACAGCGTCTTGGCCCCGCCGAACGAGGTTAGACCCCAGACCCACAGCAAACCACCCGCCGTGCGGGCCATTTCACGGGCAAAGATCATCTGCATGACGACATCGCCGCCAAGCCCGCCGTATTCCTCGGGAATGCCGATGCCAAAGTAGCCCTGCTCTTTCAGCTTATCCCAGATGACGAAGGGGTAATTCTCCTCATCGGCCTCAAGACTGCGCATGAGATCCTTGGGAAGTTCAGCATTCACCCAGCGGCGCACGATGTCGCGAAAGGCGGTCTGCTCTTCGGAGAGGTCGAAATCCATTCGCTTTCCATGCATTAACGCGGATCGCTGGCAACCTATCCAAAGTCAGGCGGACTATAGCGAAAGCCCGCCTTCAACCGCGATTACCGATCCGGTGACATAGGCCCCGGCGCGTGATGCGAGGTAGATTGCCGCTCCCGCCACATCCTCGGGGGTTCCTGTGCGACCGCGTGGGACCGCAGACTCAACCATCTTGCGCATGGCATCATCGATGATCACGGTCATGTCGCTCTCGAAGAAGCCTGGGGCGATGGCGTTGACCGTGATATTGTCTGCCGCCAACTTTTTGGCCAGCGATTTGGTCAGCCAGTGGATCGCTCCCTTTGAAGCCTGATAGCTGTAAACCTCACGCGGGCCGATCTTGAGTGCGCCGACCGAGCCGATGTTGATCACCGATGATGGACGTTCTGCACTGCCACCAGCGCGGAGCACAGGTAGTAGCTTTTGCAACAGGAAGAACGGCGCTTTCAGGTTGAGGTCCAGCACGCTGTCCCATTGGTCTTCGCTGAAGTGGTCAATCGGCGCATCAGACAAGGTTCCGGCATTATTGACCAGAATGTGGAGCGCGGGTTCGCGCGCGGTGACTTCGGCCGCCAGTGCGCTAATGCCTTCTATAGTGGAGATATCCCCGGCCAGCCCAATGACATCACCGCCGATTTCCGCAGCTGCGCTTGCTACTTTTTCGGCGTTGCGCGCACATATATAGACCCGCGCGCCGGCATCAGCGAGGCCGGTTGCGATCATGCGGCCAATGCCTGCGCTTCCCCCCGTGACCAGAGCCACACGGCCCTTGATCGAGAACAGTTCTGAAATATCCATCAGCCGGCGATATTCAGGATGATATTGCAGACGCCTTCGGGATCACCAACATTGAATGCGTGATCCCCCGGATGATCGTGAATGGGCCAGCCGAGCGCGCGGGCGCGATCGTGCATGGCACCCATGATGGTGTGCTGGGCGGCAACATAGTCGGCAGGGTGGATGATCGATTCAGCGCCGACCGCGATGGCGCAACTGGTGGCGCGCATGGGCTGGTCAGAAAGATGGCCGAGCAACCACTTTTCGCGATCCTGATCCATCATGTGGGGATGGGTTTTGGCCATTTCGCGCTGCTGGAGATGGACGCCGGAACCGATCGGGCCTTCGCCCGCCGCTAGCATGGCGTCCAGTCCGGCGGCTTCGGCCTCGGTGGCAAAGCCCATCAGCGATGCAATCCGTTCCCCGGCATGGGCGATGATCGCATCCAGGAAGATCACGCGAGACACTCGGTCCCCAGCCTGAGCCAGCACGCCCGGTGCAACCGTCCCCGCATAGGAATGGGCTACCAGCACCACGTCGGTCAGATCTTCATACTTCAGGACATTGACTACATCGAGCACGTGGACGTCATTCCCAGCGCTGCGACTGATCAGATGTTCGCGCTCGCCGAAGCCGGTGAAGGTGGGCGAAAAAACCGTATGGCCCTTGGCCTCGAGAATTTCGCGGCAAAACTTCCAGGTCCAGCCACCCATGCCGCCGCCATGCATCAGTACAAATGTTGTCATCGTTCAGGCTCCGGCTGGTTCGCTGTTGTCGATAAAGCCCTCAGGCAGGCCCGGCCCCCACAGATAGAAGCTGTCGCCCGGATCATGGCTGGGGTTGGCCGGCCAATCAAAGTCCGCTGGGACATAATCAATATCGGCTGAATACTCGCAATGGCTGCCCCACGGATCGCTGGCGTAGTAAAAATAGTTGGCACCGAGCACATGGCGGCCGACGCCCCATCCTTTGGTGTAACCACCGCGCATCATCTGTGCCGAACCCAGGCCGATGTCCTGAACCGAGCCAACATCCCAACTTATGTGGTGGAGGCCGCGGTGGGTAGAGCCAACAAGCGCCAACAGGTGGTGATCGCTTCCGTGTGCTCCGTGGAGGAAAGCAACCACCGGCCCGCTGCCATCCGACAGTCGCAGGCCAAGCGCTTGTTCGTACCATGTCGTCGCCGCGATTACGTCCGAGGTGTAGATGGCGAAGTGCGACATGCGCCGTGGATAGACTTTCGGCGCGGAGGAATTGAACACCGCACCGCTTTCTCCTGCGGCTACCGACTGGGCACCGAAGGTGCTTTTTTCTGTCGGCGTTGCCTTGTCTGCAACGCGAACGTTAAGCGGCAAGCCATCAAAGCCTTCAAACCAGATGCCATCCACGCCCGCACCCGCTGGTGGGGCAATTCGCGTTATGCCATGCGCATCGAGATGGGCGGAAAAAGCCCCTTCATCCTCGGCATAGAGTCCAAAACAGATGTAGCGCAGCCGCTTTGCTTCGGCCTTGAACAGGCGGCCCCAGCAGTGTGGGTGGCCAACAGTGTAAAGCGCCAGACCGCCCGCTTCATCGCGCACATCCAGACCAAAAGTGTCATAGAAGCGGCGTGCTTCATCGAGATCAGGCACTTCCAGCGCGAAGTGATCGATCGAATGGATGGCCAAAACGTTCGGGCGCTTCATCACTCTCTCCTGCTTGATAGCCTTCCTTATTGTGGAAGGTAGTTCAGTTCCTATTCGGCGACGATCGGGTTTCTGAGCAGGCCGATTCCTTCGATTTCAACCTCGCAGACATCGCCTGCCTTCATGAAGATCGGCGGGTTGCGGGCAAGGCCTATCCCGCCCGGCGTTCCCATAACCAGCACGTCGCCCGCCTCCAGCGTCATGAAACTGGAAAGCAGTGAAATCGTTCTCGCGACATCGAAGATCAGCTTGCCCGTGTTTGAGCTCTGCATAACCTGTCCGTTTACGCGGCATTCGATCTTAAGCCCGGCGGCACCAGCGGGCAATTCGTCTGGCGTCACCAGCCACGGGCCGAAGGCACCGGTATCATCGAAGTTCTTGCCCGCCGTCCACTGCGGCGTGCGCATCTGATAGTCGCGGATCGAAGCGTCGTTGAATGCAGAATAGCCGGCGACATGGCTGAGCGCATCGGCCTCGGCGATATTCTTGCCGCCCTTGGATAGCACGGCGACGAGTTCGGCCTCCCAATCGAGTTGGCTGGAAACTTTGGGCAGAATGATGGGCGCACCGTGGCCGATCAGGCTGGAAGGGAAGCGCGCGAACAGCACCGGGAATTCCGGAATGCCCAGGCCTGCCTCTTCGGCGTGGTCACGATAATTGAGGCCCATGCAGATGATCTTCGACGGGCGGACCATTGGCGACAGGAACGTGAGGCTGGCCTCATCCACGGCTTCACCCGCAGCGGCTATTGCACCGGCTGCGGCCAGCGTTCCGGCAGCAATATGAGCATCGAGATCGGCGAGGTCAGTGCCATAGGCTATGGTGGTTTTTCCACCCGAAAGGGCGGCCAAGCCAATCTGGCCATCTTTGGTTACTCGAGCGAGGCGCATGATAGTCTCCGTGCATTGGTGGTCTAGTTGCTGGCCTTCTGCCCGGTGCCACCACCGGTTGCCGGCATCAGATTGTTGCTCATGCCGCCGTCGACCAGAATATCGATGCCGGTGATATGACCGGCCTGGGGGCTGATCAGGAAGCGGATTGTGTTGGCTACGTCTTCGGCCAAGCCGAGCTTACCCAAGGGGATCATCGATTCACGCTGGGCGCGGCGATCCGCATCCGCATAGCCGGCCTGGGTCATCGGGGTGTATGTTGGCCCGGGTGACACGGTGTTGCAACGGATGCCGTCTGGTCCCCATTCCAGTGAAAGTTGACGCACCAGCATCAGCAGCGCCGCCTTGCTGGACGAATAAAAGCCAAGGCCCGGTGTCGGCTGTGAGGCAGACATCGAAGCCGTCGCAACGAAGGCACCGCGGCTGGCCGCAAGATGCGGGTGCGCCGCCTTTGCCAGCAGCCAAGTGGCGCGCGTATTGATCGCGTAGATCCGCTCAAATAGCTCAATCGTCTGTTCCACCAGCGGCGCGCTAGCGATAATTCCGGCATTGCTGACCACCGCGTCGATCCCGCCCATATGGGCCAACGCTGCGCTGACGATCACATCACCGCAATCAGGGCTGGAAAGATCGACGACGCTGGTCGCGGCAGACGGGCCAATTACCCCTGCCACTGCGCCAAGGCCCTCGCCATCGCGGTCGGTCAGCAGTAAATGGTGCGCGCCGCTTTCGGCAGCCAGCATTTCTGCCACTGCCCGGCCAATGCCGCTAGCCGCGCCTGTTATGATAACGCGCATTGCGGCCTCCTCAATCTGACAGTCCAAGTTCGGCCATCAACTGCTGTCGAAGCTTGAACTTCTGAATCTTGGATGCAGACATGGGCCATTCATCGATGAAACGCACGTGCCTTGGCACCTTGAACGAGGCGATCCGCTCCTTGGCAAAGGCGATCAGGTCTTCGGGCGAGACGGAAGGGTTCCTGAGTTTGATAAATGCAGCTGGAATTTCGTCCAGCCGGGGGTCGGGTATGCCAATCACCTGCGCCAGTTCCACTGCTTCATGCGAATCGAGCACAGCTTCCACTTCTGCTGCGGCAACGTTTTCACCACCGACCTTGAGCATATCCTTGAAGCGGCCGTGAAAACGCAGGTGGCCGTTTGCATCAACCGAACCAATATCTCCACTGTGATACCAGCCTGAGCTGTCGATAGCTTCTGCGGTTTTTACCGGATCACGATGATAGCCGTCGAGCATGTTATAGCCGCGAATCCAGACTTCACCGCGCTCGCCGATTGGCGCCTCTTCGCCAGTCTCGAGCGAAACAATGCGCACGGAAATGCCTTTGAGTGGATAACCCAAAGCCTCAAACCCCAGTTCAGGGTCCATGTCGAAGCCACCCGTGGCAACGATACCGCTCGCTTCCGACATGCCAAAAGTGCCCACCTGCAAAGCGCCCGGCATTTTTTCGCGATAGGCATCCCCAACCGATTTGGGCATCTGGCTGAAGCAGCTGTTCATCAGCCTGACGCTGCTCATGTCGGCGCTGTCCCAGTTGGGATGAGCAATCATGGCCTGATGAAAAGTGACGAACGGCAGAAATACCATCGTCGCTTTTTCGGCCCCGATCTGGCGCAGGCTTTCGCCCGGATCGAAATGCGGCTGACCGATAAAGGTGCCGCCCACTTCGATCGCACCCAGCATCGCCAGCATGGCAGCGATATGGAACAGCGGCATGGGTGACCAGACACGCTCTTCAGCAGTGAATTCCCAGCGGTTGCGCGCGAGGTTGCTGGCCTCTCGGCAGATGGCCTCGTTGCTCAGCAGGCAGCCCTTGGGCTGAGCAGAGGTGCCCGAGGTGTAAAGGATCATGCAGGTATCGCGCAGCCGCACGGAAAGACGTGCTTCGTGCACCTGATCTTCGCTGGTCGATTGGGCGGCGGCATCAAATTTCGCTTGATCGACAAAGCCAGCAGCACGTTTGTCGCCATGGAGAATGAGAAGGCGTAACTTCGGTGCCTTGGCGAGCGAAAGCGCCTCCGGGTCTGCGCAGGAAGAGATTGATGGAAAGGCCTCTGTCAGGCGGGTCGCAAAATCGACGAAATCGTCAGACTCGCTGTTGGTGATAACCGCCACCAGATCGGCATTTTCGACGACATAGGCAATTTCCGGCGCCCGGTAACGCGCATTCATCAGCACCGAGATGCCGCCCACCATTGAAACGGCAAACAGCGTTTCAACAAATTCGGTGCCCGATGGCAGCAGGATGCCAACATGGTCGCCGGGTTTGATTCCCAGCCCTATCAGCCCGCAAGCACGGCGGATCACCGAGCGGGTAATATCGTTATAGGTCCGCCGGCCCGACGGGAAAACTATGGCTTCCTTGTCCGGATATTGGTCCCAGGACTTGAGCAACATGTCGCCTAGTGGGCTGACAGATATGCGCATCCGGGCAGGATCTTCACTCATCCCTGACAAGGCTGCATTCTCCCTCGGCAGGGCATATTGCGCGACTGCTTTGCAAGACTGGCGTTGTCGCAAGCTTGCAGGGCCTGTCTTGGGATAGGTCGCACCAGCACGGGAGGCGTCAACCGCACCCGACCAGGCCGCCGTCAACCGGAATTTCCGCACCGGTAATGTATGCGCCAGCTCGGGAGGCAAGAAAGATGACTGCTCCGGCAATCTCGTCTGCGCGGCCCATGCGGTGCATCGGAATATGGCCTAGAACCGCGGGATCGACGGCATCGTCGTCGCGCATATGCGCGGTCATTTTGGTGGGAAAGAATCCCGGCATTACAACATTCACGTTGATGTTGCGCCGCGCCAGATCACCTGCCAGATCGCGACTCAGCATGTGTATCGCCGCTTTGCTCGCCGAATAGGAATAGGCACTCAGCCGTTCGGTAACCTTGCCAGCAACAGAGCCAATGTTGATGATGCGTGCCGGATCGTCAGACGATGCCGATGCTTCCAGTTCTGGCAAAAGTTCACGGATCAGGGTGAAAGGAGCCTGTACGTTGACCATCATCACACCGGGCCACGCCTTGTCGGGGTAGCTGTCTACCGGCCCGCCCCAGGTCTTGCCGGCGTTATTGACGATCACATGCAGCTTGCCGCTGAAGACCTCGCGAACGCGAGCGGCAAGATCGACTGCGGCCTCGGGTGACGACAGGTCACAGGGCAGGGCGATGCAAGTGCCGAGCCCAGCCATTTCAGCCGCCGCCGCTTTGCAAAAGTCGGCCTTGCGCGAAGTAATCGCCACGGTTGCCCCTGCACGCAGCAGGCCTTCTGCGATCATCCGTCCTAGCCCCTGAGCACCGCCGGTGACCAGCGCCATCTTGCCTGTAAGATCGAACAGAGCGCTCATACGGTGATGACAACCTTGCCAAATTTGTGCTGCTTTTCAAGATAGAGCAGTGCCTCACGCGCTTCGGCCAGCGCGAAGGACTTTTCGATCACCGGTTTGATCTGATGCTTGTCGATAAAAGCCAGCATGTCGCGGAAGTCCTGCGGATCGCCAACCTGGCTGCCGACGATACTGGCACTCTTGAGGAAGATGCCGGTTGCCGTAACCTCGAACTTGTCGCCGGCTGTCGAGCCGTAAATCACGATGCGCGCGCCGGGATTGATGGCACGGACATAGTTGGCATAGCTTGGCGCAGGGGCCCCATCGAGCACCACATCGATACCCCCGGTCAGCTTGCCAACCTGTTTGCGCCATTCGGGATCGGTGAACAGCAGCCCGCCGAGCGCGCCCATTTCCATAGCCCGGTCCAGCACGTCCTGGCTTTCTCCGGTAACGTAGACCTTAGCGCCCAACGCCACGGCGAATGCCAGCCCAAAGGTCGCCACGCCGCCGCCAACGCCGCTGATAAGCAGTGTGTCGCCCGGCTGGAGTTGACCCTTGAACATCAGCGCGCGCCAGGCGGTTAGCCCGGTGAGGACCGTGGCTGCGGCTTCTTCCCAGGTCATGCCAGCAGGTTTGGGAGCGATGTTTTCAGCCGGGACGCAGACATATTCGGCAATGGTGCCAGGGTGCGGCATACCAAGGAGGCCAAATTCGGCTTGCGGGGCATGGCGGTTCGAACCCCAGTCGCGGCCCGGGTAGATCACCACTTCGTCACCCAACGCTACGCCGCTGACACCTTCGCCGATCCTATCGATGACGCCAGCGCCATCGCAGCCCATTGTCGATGGCAGGGTCATGCCGGGATAGAGCCCGCGCGCGATCCACATTTCGCGGTGGTTCATCGAAGCGGCCTTCACCGCCACGCGAACCTCGCCCGCCTTGGGCTCTGGCGTTTCAACCTCGGCAACGCGGACGGCTTCGGGGCCTTCGGTGGTTTCGAGCAGCAGAGCTTTCATGAGCGTACTTTCCTGGATCTCAGTAGGAGCGAGGCAGGCCAAGCGATTCGGCGATGCCGTTCCTGACCATTTCATTGGTGATGGGGCCGATCCGCCACAGGCGGGAATCGCGCCAATAACGCTGCATGTCGATTTCCGCCGAATAGCCCATGCCGCCCAGAATCTGGATGCCCATGTCGGCTGCCTTGTTGGCGTTCTCCGAGGCAAACAGCTTGAGCATGTTGGCATCGGTGCCAACATTTTCGCCGCGTGCCTGCTTGTCAGCGCATGAGTGAAGCAGCAGTTCGGTGGTGCGCTGCATCGTGGCAATATCAGCCACATAGTGCTGCAAAATCTGGAATTGCCCGATGATCTTCCCGAAGGCCTTGCGCTGCATCATGTAAGCAAGCGCATCTTCGAGCACGCCGTCAATAACGCCGAGGCAGAACGCACCGACCATGATGCGTTCGTTGTTGAGCGTGGGGAGCAAGGTGTGCCAGGCGCGATTAGGTTCTGCGAGAACGTTCTCATCCGCGACGAAGACGTTGTCATAAACCACACTTGAGCTGCCCATTGAGCGCATGCCCAATTTGGGCAGGTTGGTGATCTTCACGCCGTCGCTTTTGGCGGGAACCCAGAACAGGGTCAGACCTTGATGCTTCTTTTCGACATTGTGATCGCTGCGAGCCAGAACCAGCAGATAATCGGCAACGTGGGCTGAAGAGGACCAGATCTTCTCACCATTCAACACCCAGCCGCCATCGATCTTCTCGGCAGACGTGGTCAAACTGCCCAGCACATCGGTGCCGCCACCGGGCTCGGTAAAGGAAATCGCCGCTTTCAATTCACCAGCGGCGATCTTGGGCAGATACTTCGCTTTTTGTTCGGGCGTTCCATAGAGGCCGATAGACTTTGAGCCAGCGAATGAGGTGATCCCCCAGATCCACGCGAGACCGCCCAAAGTGCGGGCCAGTTCGCGGGCCAGCAACATCTGCATCTGCACATCGCCGCCCTGACCGCCGAACTCTTCGGAAATCCCGATGCCGTGAAAGCCCGCCTCGCTGAACTTTTCCCACAAGGCGTGCGGATAGTTATGTTCGTCTGCTTCGAGTTTGCGTGCCCAATCCTTGGGGCATTCGTTATCTACCCAGCGGCGCACCATATCGCGGAATGCGCGGTGTTCTTCAGGTAGTTCGAAGTCCATATCCGGCATCTCTCACATCCACGGTCTATTGATCTATGACCTTGGTCTGATCATGCCATTGGCCCGGCTAATCACGCTGGCCACCTATCTGTCGGTAGGAGATGGCGCTTGCGCTTGCGAGATTCCTGTTGAATACGAAGCACTGATCAGATGGGGGCAAACAGTCCGCACGGTCCTTGGGTAGAGTGTGACTGAAATGGGCGTTGTTCCCACAACCATTGTGCCGCCGCGGGCTGCACACAACTACGTCGTCCGCGAAACTATCGAGCGGCTGGTTGCAGCCGTGGGCGCTGCGCGCGTGGTTACCGTCAGCAGCCCGGCAGGTTTCGGCAAGACCACAGCCATGCTTCGCTGGGCTGACCTTCTGCAGGAACAGGGCCGCCCGGTGCTATGGATCGCCGCCCGTGCCGGGATCGATACGCTTTCGTCATTCGAACTGGCATTGCAGCAGGCGCTGATCGCCGCCGAAGTGCCAGCTACCAAATCCTCGCTTGAGCAGGATCCTCGCGCATGGCTTGCCAGTCTGTCTTCAGTTTCGGGTCCAAAGCCTGTGCTGTTCATCGATGATGCGCAGTTGCTCGGGCCTGATATCCTCAGCTTTATCGAACAATTGATCGCCAGCGCTCGCGATGCCTTGACCACTGTTATCGCTTCCCGTGGCGAATGCGGAATCCATCTGGGTCGGCTGCGCTCACAGGACTACCTGCTCGAAGTGCGGGTTCGCCATCTGAGCTTCGATAGCGATGAATCGGCGCGGCTGATCCAGCAACAGGTGCAATCACCGGTACCTGCCGGAGAAATCCAGCGGATCGTCGGTGATTGTCAGGGCTGGGCAGCGGGCCTGATTCTTGCCGCCGGGGCCTGGCAAAAAGACACGGTAGAAGGCTATCCACCTGAAGGAGGGGCCACCGGGATACGCCACGAATTTGCCAGTTATTTTCATGAAGAAGTGATGGAAGGTCTGCCGCAAGACATCCGTGATTTCATCGTCGGCACATCTATCCTTGGCGAGTTGACCCCCTCTGCCTGCGCCGCCGTAATCAACACCGAAAATGCGCGAACCATGCTCGAACAGGTTTTCGAGAGGGGACTGTTTCTCAACGCGCTTGATAGAGAGCTCAGCCGCTATCGTTACTACAAGCTGTTTCGTGACATGGTGTTCGGGCGGTTGATGATGCGGGCGCCTGAGCGCGCAGCAGAGCTCCACCGCCGTGCGAGCCGCTATTTTGCCGGCATTGGTGAGCTGCAGCTTGCCCTCGATCACGCAGTGCAGAGCGCCGACAAGGAATTTCTGGCGGACCAGTTCGAGCTGCTCGCGGATCCGATGATCTATGGCGGAATGCTTAACCGGCTGGATGATCTGGCCAACGATCTTCCCTGGGAACTGCTGCAAAGTCGGCCGTCGCTGTTGCTGGCGATGTCCTGGCGTCGCAGCCGGCGTCTGGCGTTCAAGTCTTCCGAACGGCTGATCGATGCCGCCGAAGTGGCCATTGCAGCCAGGGTCACAAGCGGGGAACTGGATGACTACGGCGCGGAGCAGATGGGGCTGCGTGTTCGCCACCGCCGCATCATGCTTGAGGCCGCGCGCGACAACATGGTGTTTGTCGAGCGGCAGTCGGAAATTCTGCTGAATGATCTTGGCGATGATCACGCCTATCTGAGCTGCACCTTGCTTGCTCAGCTCCTTTCGGCGCGCCGCGAACTCTATCACTTCCATGACATGCTGCGGCTGGAAGCCGAGCTTCGCAAGGCGCTGGGCCGGCCCGGTTCCGATTTTGCCTCCATCGCTCTCAAGTCCTCGGTTGCTCCTACATTGGTGGCGCAGGGCAAGACGCAGATGGCCCGTCAGTTCCTGACCGAGGCGCATGCACTGGCGATGGACATGGAAGGCCAGGTTTCTGGACTTGCCGCCCTGCCGGCGCTGCCGCTTGCTGAAATTCACTATGAATGTGGCGAATTGGAAGAGGCTGCGCGGCTGGTCGAAGGCTATCTGCCCTCGATCCGGCAATGGGGTTTCGTTGATCAGCTGGCATCGGGCTACCTTGTCAGGGCGCGGTTGGCGGCTGCCGAAGGTGACTATGCTTCCGCGCTATCTGGACTGGAGGAAGCCCATCTGGTCGCCATCGAGTGCGGGCTTGACCGTTTGCGGGCGCTGGTAATTTCCGAACAAATCCGGATGCTCGTAAAGCTGGGCCATCTGGAACAGGCAGAGCAACTGTTCTGGTCGAGCGACCTGAAATTTGATGGTGAGCCGGTGCCGACCCTCAATCCCACGCGGCTCAACGAATGGATGGCAACCGCCTGGCTCCGGCTGGAAATGCATCGGTTCAGGCTGGTCCGTTCGCGCAAAATTGCCAAACGCTGGCTTGAATTCGTTCGCAAGCGTGGTGCTGTGCGTTCGGCAGTAACCTTTGAATTGCTGTTGGCAGAGATCGCGGTGCTTTCAGGCAATCGTTCAGAGGCGCGGCGATCAGTGCGCTCGGCGGTTGAACTGGCCGAGCCGGGCGGCTGGATCCGGCCCTTCATTGATGAGGGTGAGGCTATCGGCGCGCTGCTGGTCGAGGCCTATGGCAGCGGCCCGGTGCTCGATACGCCCGTTGACAAATTCGCTGCCAAACTGGTCTCCGTGCTCAAGGGCACGACCCAGATGGAAGAGGTTGAGGACGATTACGGTCTTTCCAGCGGATTGTCGCTCCGCGAGGTTGAGATCCTCACTCTGGTCAGCGGTGGCCTTCGCAATCGTGAAATCGGCGATCGGCTGGGCCTGACCGAAGGGACGGTCAAATGGTACATGCAGCAGATCTATGACAAGCTGGGCGTTCGCCGCCGTCCGCAGGCGGTAATCCGGGCGCGGCAGTATGGGATTTTGTCCTGAACTCCTATCTTGCGAAAGGCTGATGACGAAGGTTCATGCCTAGATATGTCCTCTGGCATATTGCAACATTCGGGAGCGGACATTGGCCAAGGGCAAGGTAATTATCAGTTGTGCGGTGACCGGGGCGATTCATACACCAAGCATGTCACCGCATCTGCCGATTACGGCAGACGAGATTGCCGAAGCAGCAATAGGCGCCGCTGAAGCAGGCGCCGCGATAATCCACCTGCATGCGCGAAATCCGGTTGATGGCAGGCCAGACCAGAACCCCGATCTGTTTGAGCCGTTTCTCAAGGTCATCAAACAGGCGTCAAACGCGGTGATCAACCTGACCACCGGCGGGCATCCGTCAATGACGCTGGCGGAGCGCCTGCGCCCGGCGACCCGGTTCCAGCCAGAGGTCGCCAGCCTCAACATGGGGACGATGGGTTTTGGCCTGTTTCCTATGCTGGATCGCTACAAGGACTGGAAGCACGATTGGGAACCACAGTTGCTCGAAGCATCGCGCGATCTGGTGTTCAAAAATACCTACAAGGACATCGAAGGGCTGCTGGCGCTGTTGACCCCGCTTGGCACGCGGTTTGAATTTGAATGCTATGATACCAGTCACCTCTACAACCTCGCGCATTTTCTGGATCGCGGCCTAGTCAAGGCACCATTGTTCATCCAGACCTGCTTCGGCATTCTGGGCGGGATTGGCAGCCATCCTGATGACGTGATGCACATGAAGCGCACGGCAGACCGGCTGTTTGGCGATCAGTATGAATGGTCGGTGCTGGGCGCAGGTGCCAGGCAGATGAGCATAGTGGCTATGGCGGCATCGATGGGAGGAAACGTCCGGGTGGGCCTTGAAGATTCGCTGTGGGCAGGTCCGGGACGACTGGCGGAAACCAATGCGCAGCAGGTCACAACCGCCCGCGCGATCATCGAGGGCATGGGGCTTTCGGTGGCCACTCCAGATGAAGCACGGGAAATTCTGGCACTCAAGGGCGGGGATCGCACGGCGATTTGATGCGCTTTGCATCAACCTTGCGCAGACCATGAAGTATTGAGGAGAATACTATGAAGCTCAACGTGGGTGTGCCCAACAGCATGAAAGTCGCCGCCATGGTCCAGCCATGGGAAGCAGCGCTGAATGGCGCGGATGTCGGCAGACTGATGGCTGCCGCTGATACTCTGGGCTTCAACAAATGTATGCTGGGGGAACATTTCATCATCCCCAAGGACCATATCGCGCTTTCGGGGGACTGGTATTTCCACACCGTCGTCGCATTGGGGTATATCGGCGGGCAGACCAAGAACCTGCGCTTGTCGTCGTCGGTGTCGATCCTGCCGCTGCAAAACCCGATTGTGCAGGCCAAGGGCTGGTCAACGCTGGACTGGCTGACGGGTGGCCGGGCTGAGGCGCTGTTCGGCGTCGGCTGGCTTAAGGAAGAATTCGACATGCTGGGTGTGCCGTTCGACAAGCGCGGGCGCATGGCCGATGAATATGTCGCCGCGATCATCGAGCTGTGGACCAGCGATGATCCCGAATTCGAAGGCGAATTCGTCAATTTTCGTAATTGCGGCTTTGGCCCTAAACCGGTGCAAAAGCCCGGCGTGCCGATCTGGTTTGGCGGCGATGCCAAGGCGGTCCAGCAGCGCGTGGCGAAGTTCGGCAGCGGCTGGTCGCCTTTCCGCACGCCGCCTGAAACGTTCCCGGATTGCATCGATTTCATCAAGTCACAGCCCGAGTACAATGGCCGCCCGCTCGATTTCTTCTTCGCGCTGGAAATGCTCAATGTCGGCGCGCACCACGAGATTCTTGACGATCCGCGTGCGCCGGGCACGGCGGACAAGCAGAAAATCCTTGATCAGATCGGTTGGCTGAAGGGGCTTGGCATCACCGAAACCATCGTGCCGCTGCCGCCGGGTATTACCGGCGAACAGGCCTGGCTCGATCGCCAGCAATGGGTGTCAGAGGAAATCATGCCGCTGGTTTGATGGCTGGCCTATCGTGCTGAAAATCTGGACCAGATCCGCTTATGCTGAGCTTGTTGGAGCACTGTCCTTCTACTTGAGGCTAGAGCGTGATGATTTCAGGCCAAATCGGCGGGGAGGGCATTAAATAGGGACAGTCCCTATTTAATGCCTGCCCGTCGTTCAGTATGGCTACATAGCTTGATTGCATTAGATAGGGACTGTCCCTATTTAATGGCAAGCGCCTTTGATTCATACTAAAATCATCACGCTTTAGAGGTGCGGCACGAAGAAAGGTGCAGTGGTTGGGCTACGCCCGCCTTCGGCTCGACAAGCGCAGCATGAGCGGGAATTTGGTAGCTTCAAGCTTTTCGCACGCCGCTCTACCCCGCCGCCATCATGTCCAGCATGTCAGCGTAATGCGGCTGGTGATGGCAGATGCCACCATCGACCGAAATGATCTGACCGGTGACAAAAGACCCAAGGTTCGATGCCAGCCACAGCACTGCTCCGGCAATATCATCGGCGACACTCTCACGCGGAAGCAGGACATGGCGCTGGATCATGCCGAGCTGCGCCTCGCTCATTTGCGCGCGGGCACCAGCGCTCAGGACCAGTCCCGGGAGGATGGCATTGCAGCGGATATTGTCCCGCCCGAACTGCGCCGCCGTGTTGCGGGTGAGCGCGTTCACCGCCGCTTTTGAAGCGCTATAGGCCGGGTTCAGCACGTCGCCGAGAAGCGACACACCCGAGCTGGTATTGATGATCGCGCCGCCACCGCCCGCGATCATGTGCGGGAGGGCGTGCTTGGTCATCAACATGGTGCCGCGCGTGTTGATGTCAAACGCGGCGTCCCAAACTTCCACTTCCATCGCAGCGAGCGAGCCATCCTTCATCATCTGGCCTGCAGCAGTGTTGGCGGCGTTGTTGTGCAGCACGTCGATCCGGCCAAACTGCGCAACCACTGCCGCAACCATCACCGCAATGCTGGCCTCATCACCCAGATCGACAAACTGCGCCAAGGCGGTGCCGCCCGCCGCCACAATCTCGCTCGCGACGCGCTCGGCCCCGTCCAGATTGATGTCAGCAACGACAACGCTAGCACCCTGCGCGGCGAGCATCTTCACGCAGGCCTCACCGATATTGGCACCACCGCCGGTGACAATCGCAACTTTGCCTTCAACCAGTCCCATCATCACTCTCCCAGTAGCTTCCAGGTGCCGTAATCCTCGGCTGCGACGAAAAAGCGTTCGTTCATCGGAATGCCGTTCTGGCCCCAGGCATCAAGATTGGCGACCCAGGCCTGGATGCCATACATCACCCACAACCGGGTTTCTTCCCAGGCTTCCTCAAAGCCTGGCACGCCTTGCGCGCCGGTGGCGATCAGATAGTCGCGGTATTGCCGGACCATGTCTTTGTGATGGTGCCTGCGTTCTTCGATGCTCAGCGCGCCGATGACGAAATAGGTCAGATCGCGCCACGGACGCCCGCGCCGCACCAGCTGCCAATCGAGCCACAACCGTTCCCCGCTTGGCAGGATATATGTGTTGCCCTGGTGGCAATCGCCCAGAACGATGCAGTGCGGCGTGGTTCGGGAGCGTTCGATTTCGCCCAGCCGATCAAAGGCGCGCTCCACCTTGCGGGGATCGGCGAGGTAGTGCTTGGGCGCGATGGCGCAGAATCCCGGCTCTTCAAGATTGAGCGCGATCCACTGCCACATGATGCGCACCTGATCGCTATCAACCGGCGTATCCATCTGCGTCTGAAGCCACGGCGCATTGGCCGGGCTGATCTTGTCACTGTCCCAAAGGCTGCCGTGCAACTTGGCGAGCCCTTCCAGATTTTCCATGATCATCTCGACGCCATTGGCATTGGTCGAATGGCCAAATCGCCCGCCGCGCTGGACCAGATCCTCCAGCACGATGAAGCCGTGGGCGCTGCCATCATCGTCCCAGTCGGCGTAAAAACACTTGGCGGTCGGCACCTTCATTTCATCGACCATGAATTGATAAAACCGGGCTTCCAGCGCATGAATATCAACGTTGTCGAACGAACCTGACCAGTTGGCCTTCATGCACAGATTGGCGGGAAGACCGGCAGCAAGGCCCGCCTCGTTCCAGTCCACCTTTACGCGCCATTTGGTGGTGTGGCTGTTGAGCAGCTCCAGCGTTTCCATGTTGCTGGCCACCACACCAGGATACCTGTAACGCATCATCCGGCTGAGCCATTCAGCGTTCACTTCATCCATAGAGGTCGGAATGTGGTCGGTCCGCGCAGGATAGGGGCGCGGCACGCAATTGGGATCGACGACCGCGTTGTGATATTGAGCGGGGGCTTGGGCGTCCATGTTCAACTCCTGGAGAAAGTGCTTTCGGCTTTCTGGGCTGCCTTGATCTGACGAGCCGCGAGCATCAGGAAAATCCCGCCGAACACGCAGAAAATCATGGCTGTGCCGATGCCCCAGGCGAGGCCGTCCCTGCCGCCAACCACATCGCTGATCTTCCCGATCAACCAGGTACCCAGCCCTACGCCGATCAGATTGGCGCTGGTCTGGACGGTCGAGATGGCAAGACCGCGCAGGTTTGGCCCGGCTTGGGTCACGATCATGGCGTTGACGGGGCCATTGTAGGATGAGCTGAACAGACCTGCGGCCATAATGCATCCAATCGCAACGCGGCTGTTACCTGTCGCCATTGCAGCCAGCCCGCTGATGGCGGTGAGGATCGGAATGGCCGAGGCGATCAGCGCGGTGCGCGCTGGATCGAAGCCGCCACGCCGCGCGTTGATCCGGTCGACACCCCAGCCTGCTGCAAGACCGCCAACCGAACCGAGCAGGCCATAGGCAATGGCCACGGTGGTCCCGGCCTGCGCCAGCGGCAGTCCGTGGCGCACGACCAGAAAGGTCGCTAGCCAGGTGCTCATACCATAGATTGCGGTGGCGATGCAGGTGATCGCCGCCACGCCATAGGCGATGCCGGGGCGGGCCAGCAGTTGCTTCAGCCGCGGCCACAGGCCGGACTTGAGCACCGCTTCAGCTTTGTCCATCTGCCCACGCTTTGGCTCGCGCAGCGTCAGCAGCAGAAAGGGCGCAAGCAGCAAGCCGGGCACGCCTGCCAGCAGGAACGTCATCCGCCAGCCATAGGCGGCAACGATCAGTCCACCGGCAAAGAAGGCGATGGCAAAGCCGATACCCGCGCTCAAATACCAGATGCCAATGGCAGTGGCGCGCTTCTCTGCGCCGAAATAATCAGAAAGGATCGACATGCCGGTGGACGATCCGCCAGCTTCAGCCATGCCAACGGCGGCTCGCCCGGCAAGCAGGCTCCAATATCCGGTTGCCACAGCACAAAGCCCGGTCGCAGCGCTCCATGCTGTAAGCGCACAACTCAGCAGCACTTTGCGATTGGTGCGATCGACAGCGTAACCGAACGGGATCGCGGCAAAGGCAAAAGGCAGGCCGAAAGCCAGCCCAGCGAGCAGGCCGAGCTGCTGACCAGACAGGTGGAACTCGTCACCGATGGGTTTCAGAACCAGTCCGATCACCGCGCGGTCCATGCCGTGGCAGGTCTGCACCAGTGTAAGGATGGCGAGGACATACCAGCGATAATTCGTAATAGCGGACCGGCCCGACCTTGCGGACAAATTGGTCACGCGCCTCTCCTTTTCGTTCTTTGCCGCGCCAGCATTGCAGAGGGCCGCGCCGCGCAACCTGCCCAAGGAAAGGCGCGGGGGCAGCGGCCTGTGCCAGACTTTGCTTATGTGAAGTGTAGGGTGAATGATGGGCAGCATTGAATCCAACAAGGCAATCGTGCGCCGCTTTCTCGGTGCAGTGGAAGCTGGCGATATCGACGCGATCGATGAATTGCAGGCGCCGGACTGCACCTGGTGGGTGATCGGGCGCGGCGAAGTGTCGCGCAAAGCCTATACCGATGATGTGCGCGGCATGTTGCTGGTGGCCGATCCACGTAAGGTCAAGATCATCGGGCTTATTGCTGAAGGCGACACGGTAGCCGCCGAAATCCGGTCTGAATTCCACTTCGGTGAACGTGTCTATGCCAATGAATACCATGACCTGTTCGTGCTGCGGGCCGGACAGATCGTTCATGGCCGCGAATATTTTGACACCGGGAAAGTGGCAGCTTTTTTCGGGCCATTGAAAGGTTGAAACGATGAATGCAGAACAGATTGTCCGCGATTTCCTGGGGCTTTTTCACACTGCCAGGCTGGACGCCTCGGCGTTGCGCGCCGCGTTGGCCGACGATGCGCGCTATCAGCCCATAGTGCCGATTGCACCGGTGCGTCAGGGAGCCGATGCAATTGTCGAGGAGATGGAGCGGCAATACCAACTTTATGACGAATGCGCCTGCAACACGCTGAACGTGGCGGTTTCCGGCAACACAGTGTTCACTGAAAGGGTCGATACCGTGCGCCAACTGGCCAATGGCCAGCGCACCACCACGCATGTCGTGGGCGTTTTTGATCTCGATGCCAATGGCAAGATCAGCTGGTGGCGCGAATATTGGGATGCGCTCGATTGCGCGGGCCAGCTTGGTATCGATGACAAGACAATGCGCGCCATTATGTGTGCTGGAGCGTAACGCGATGAACTATGACGTTGTAATCATGGGTTCCGGTGCAGCGGGGCTAACCGCGGCGCTGGTTGCCGCCAAAGCTGGCCTCAAGGTTGCGGTGCTGGAAAAAGCTGAAACATTCGGCGGTACTACGGCGATTTCCGGTGGCGGTGTCTGGATACCCGGCAGTCCGCAGGCACGCGCGGCAGGAGTGCGGGATAGCGCCGAGGCGGCGCGCGGCTATGCCCTGGGTGTGGTTGGCAACCGGGCTGAAACGGCACTGATTGACGCCTACATCGATACCGGCCCCGCCATGGTCGAATGGCTGGCGGCGAACAGCACCGTGCACTTCCTGCTCTCCCCACCATCGAGTGACTGGTATCCCGAAGTCCCCGGCGCGGCAAACCATGGCCGTCTGCTGGGGCCGACCGAATTCGATGGCAAGCAGCTTGGCGAAAACTTCGTCCGGCTTGCCAAACCGCGCGAGGAATTCAACGCGCCGGGGGGCATGATGATCGATCTGTTTGATCTGCCCTATCTTGCGCGTCTGCCTGCACCCGGTGCGCTGTGGTATATGGCCAAGATCGCCATCCGCTTTGCGCTCGACAAGAAGAAACTGGGCCGCGGTTCTCGCCTGACCATGGGCACCGCGCTGGCGGGCCGTCTGCTGCATTCGGCGCTGGCCGCCGGGGTCGATCTGTTCGAGAATGCCCCGGTTGAAGGACTGACCGTCAACGACGGCCGGGTCACCGGCGTACGCGCCAGAATCAACGGTACGGAAACCGAAATCGCCGCAGCAAAGGGCGTGGTGCTGGCCTCTGGTGGTTTCTCGGCCAATGCCGAAATGCGCAAGGCGTATATCCCGTTTTCCGCGCAGCATGTTTCGATCCTGCCCTATGCCAACACCGGCGACGGCATCAATGCTGCGACCGCAGCCGGGGCCGCGATGGGCGCAGAAAACCACGTCAATGCGGTGTGGACTGTTGCTTCAAAGCGCAGACGCGAAGATGGCTATGTTGAACGGTTTGCGCACCTGATGGATATGTCGAAACCCGGCTGCATTGCCGTGAACAAGCGTGGCGAGCGCTTTGGCAACGAGGCCAGCGTGCACTTTGTCGAGGCGATGCATGCCACCGGCACCGTGCCAGCCCATATCATCGCCAATGCCAAATTCGTGAAGAAATACGGAATGGGACTGGTGCTTCCCGGCGGCGGCAAAATCAAGCAGATGGTCGCCTGTGGCTATATGAAAACCGGCGCAACACTGGCCGAACTGGCAGCACAGATCGGGATCGATCCAGCGGGCCTTGTCGCCACTGCAGCAAAGGTCGCTGCCGATGCCACAACTGGCAAGGACACCGCTTTTGGCAAAGGCGAAACGCATATCGATATCGAGATCGGCGATGCCACGCACAAGCCAAACGCCTGTTTCGGCGCGCTGGGTAAAGGCCCCTATTATGCGGTCGAAATTTTCCCAGGCGATGGGTCCACCACGGTAGGGGTGCGCATAGACGAGCAGTGCCGGGTCATTGGCCAGAACGGTGCACCCATTGGCGGACTGTGGGCAGCAGGGCTTGATGCCAATTCGATCTGGCAGGGCAAGTCACCCGCGCATGGCTGCAATGTTGGGCCAGCAATGGTGACGGGCTTCATCGCCGGGAATTCAGTGGCAAGTTTCTGATCCGAAAACCTGTCTTACCGCGATGCAGTCCAAACCCCGATGCGGGTTTTCAGGACGATGTCGCTTCGGCCCAGGTGTTTGGTCCCGGCAGTTGAAATCTCGTCAATCCAGCTCCCAAGCCCGCTCGCCGTGGCTCGCCAGGTCCAGCCCCTCACGCTCGTCATCCTCTGTCACCCGCATCGGGAAGACGAGGTTAACGGCCAGGGCCAGGATAACACTGGCAATTGCCGACCAGATAATCGTCACGCCGACGCCGGTAACCTGACCGATCAGCTGGTTCACCATCGAATAGGATACCGGATCACCGGTGCCGCCAAGGCTGGGGGCCATGAATACGGCGAGCAGCAGCGATCCGGTGATCCCGCCCATGCCGTGAACGGCGAAAACATCGAGCGAATCGTCGATGTGCAGCCTGTTCTTCACAAACGAGATCATCGGGTAGCAGATCACCGCCGCAGCGATGCCGAGGACGAAAGCGCCGCCGGGGGATATGAACCCTGCCGCGGCGGTTACTGTGGCGAGCCCGGCAACTGCACCGGTGGCAAACCCCACGCTTGTGGCTTTGCCCAGCTTGACCCGCTCAATCAGCAGCCAGACGAGGGCGGCAGTGCAGGCGGCGACATGCGTGTTGATGATCGCCGAAGCGGCATCGTCATTCGCCGCGAGCGCCGACCCGCCGTTGAAGCCGAACCAGCCCACCCAGAGCAAGGCAGCTCCTGCCATCGTCAGCGCGGGGCTGTGCGGAATCATCATGGTTTTGGGGAAACCCGACCGCTTGCCGAGCAGCGCAGCAGTCACCAGCGCGGTAACCCCCGCCGTGGTGTGAACCACGATGCCGCCAGCGAAATCCAGCGTGCCGAGTTTTGCCGCCAGCCAGCCGCCGCCCCAGATCCAGTGCGCCACGGGGACATAGACGATAAGGCTCCACAGCGCGCAGAACGTTACGACCCAGGCAAATCGCGAACGATCAACCCAAGCGCCAATAATCAGCGCAGGTGTGATCGCGGCAAAGGCCAACTGGAATAGGGCATAGGCGTTTTCTGGAATGTCCGTCCCTGCACGCACATCGCCGAGGTTGTTGAACATGAAATTGGTGCCGGCTGCGATCCAGCCATTGGTAACCGGGCCAAACGCCAGCGTGTAGCCAACCATCACCCACAACAGCGAAACCACGGCTGCAACTGCGCCCACTTGAAGGCAAACCGCGAGGAAATTCTTGGCGCGAACCAGGCCGCCATAAAACAAGGTGAGGCCCGGCATGGTCATCAGCAGGACGAAAGCAGAGGAGACCAGGATCCATGCGGTATCGCCGTGATCGGCAACATCCACCATTCCATCCTGGGCATTGGCCGCTACCGGCGCGATCAATGCCAGACACGCGGCGATCCGCGCGGTCCACTTGGTCATGGAATATTCCTCCTCCACGCTGCCCCTCCAGACACGAATGTCCTCGAGCGCGGCGTCTAAGGCAAGGTTATGCCAGCGGCAAGGGGCCGAGCGCAGCATTGTTGCGGAAAATGAACGCCGAAGCCGCGCAACTGCCGCGCCAACACGGGACACCAGCGGCCTTGATTGAAGCCGGTGCGAGGCGTTATAACCCACCCCATGCTTCACCGATCTGCCTTGTGCCTTGTGCTGACCCTTGCCGCCCTGTCCGCCCCGGTTTCAGCCGAAGACGGCAAGCTGCCGTTCTGGGCATCGATCCGCGCCAAGGAAGTCAACATGCGCGTCGGGCCGGGTGAAAGCTACAGGATCAACTGGGTCTATCACCGCCCGCTGCTGCCGCTGAAGGTGCTGCGATCGATGGAAAACTGGTGGCTGGTGCAAGACCCTGACGGCGCGCGGGGCTGGGTGCTTTCCAGCCTGATGGCGAAAAAGCGCGGGGCCATCGTCCACGGCAGCACCGCCGCCGAAATGCGCGACAAGGCCAGTCTCGATTCGCGGCTGCTCTGGCGGCTCGAACCCGGTATCACCGGCAGGCTGGGCGATTGTGATGCCGGGTGGTGCCGGTTCGAGATCGATCAGGGCCGCGCCGGCTGGGTGCAGCAGGATCAGCTGTGGGGCGCGGGCACGCTGTAAGGCCCGCCCGCATCCCCAAGCCCACTACATCGCTTTTGGTTTGACCGTTACTTTCGTGCCCTTGTCGCTGGTTGCCGTAAAGCTGCCGTCTGCGGCGGGCACGGTTTCAGTCCAGCATTCCGGACCTTCTTTCGGACCCGATGGGTCAAAGCAGATCTTGCCATCCTTGTACGTGACCAGACCAGCCTTGGGCAGGCCCTTTACCGGCGTGTCTTTATACGAACCGTCGGCGTTGAGCGTGGTCACGCCGCCATCTTTGCCCTCGCTGGTGGTAACCATATAGTCACCAGACGCATGCGAGGTGAGCGTGGCAATCGCGCCTGGCGTGGCGACGGCGGCATCAGAAGCAACGACTTCGGTGGTCGCCTCGACAACAGGCTCAGCCTTTTTGCAACCGGCAGTGGTAAACGCGAGCGCCGCGATCACGGCGAGAGATGAAAGATTACGCATCAGAAAACCCCCTCTTTTGAACAGGTGATCAAGGCTAACACGCGCGCCGGAGCATAGCCAGCGGCAAGATTCGAGTCTATTCCACTGCCGTGGAATCGGCACCGGCCGAGAGTGTCGTCATCCTGCCGAACAACAAGAA
>JANLOZ010000037.1:0-12138 GCA_031366845.1 Novosphingobium sp.
GAACCATCAGGCCGCTTCACCGGGCACGGACTGAACAGCCTCAACCCAACCTCAAGCCGCGGGCACAACTCCGGCATCGGTCATCACCTGATGCAGCTCGCCGTCCTCGAACATCTCCATCATAATGTCGCTGCCGCCGACGAACTCGCCTTTGACATAAAGCTGCGGGATGGTTGGCCATTCAGAGAATTCCTTGATCCCCTGCCGCACTTCCATATCCTGCAGCACGTCGATGCTGGAAAATTCGACGCCGAGGTGTTCGAGGATCGCCACCGCCTTGCTCGAAAAGCCGCATTGCGGGAACAACGGCGTGCCTTTCATGAACAGCACAACGTCGCTGCCTTTGACGATGGCGTCGATGCGGGAATGGGGATCGGTCATGGGCGTTGGGCTTTCGGCAAATGGGAAAATCTATGCGCCCTAACTGGGAACGGCAGTCGTCAGTTGCAAGGCGTGGAGCGCGCCGCCCATCCGTCCGCCGAGCGCCTCGTAGACCAGTTTATGCTGGGCAACGCGGCTTTTGCCGGTGAACAGGACGCTGGTTACCCGCGCGGCATAATGATCGCCGTCGCCTGCGAGATCGGTGATTTCGACCTCAGCACCCGGCAGCGCCGCAACGATCAGCGCTTCAATATCGGCAGCGGCCATCGCCATGGATCAGCCTTCGCCCATCAGAGCGCGACGGGCTTCGACTTCGCGCGCTTCAAGCGAGGTGCGGATTTCGGCTTCGGTGGTTTCAACGCCCGCAGCGGTTAGATCACCCAGCAGCTTGCGGATCACGTCTTCGTCACCCGCTTCCTCGAAATCGGCCTGAACCACGCTTTTGGCATAGCCTTCGGCCTCTGCCGCCGAGAGGCCCATAAGCGTTGCTGCCCAATGGCCGAGCAGCCGGTTGCGGCGGGCATGGAGGCGGAACTGCATTTCCTCGTCATGCGCGAAATGGGCTTCTTCGCCGCGCTCACGGCTGTTGAAATCGGTCATCTTGATGCTGGTCCCTCGTATGTTGGCCAGCACCGCGATAGGCCGGGCGCTGATTCAATTCAATCGCCGATGCGCACAACCACTTTGCCCAGGGCCTTGCGGTCGGCCAGCAGCGCGATGGCGTCGCCGCCGCGTTCCAAGGGGAGGACGCTGCCAATACGCGGCTTGATCTTGCCGCCTTCGAGCAGAGCGAACAGTTCGGCGACCTGCGCTTCAAACTTTGCCGGATCGCGTTCAATGAATGCGCCCCAGAATACCCCGCAAATATCGCAGCTCTTGAGCAGCGGCAGGTTGAGCGGCAACCGGGCGATGCCAGCGGGGAAGCCGACCACCAGAAAGCGGCCCTCCCACGCGGTGGCGCGCAGCGCGGGTTCGGAATAGTCACCGCCAACGGCATCATAAACGATGTTCGCGCCGTCACGCCCGCAGGCCTTTTTGAACGCTTCGGCGAGCGCGCGCGACTGGTCCTTGCCCAGCGGGGCATGCGGATAGATCACCACCTCATCCGCCCCGGCTTCGCGCACCAGCGCGGCCTTTTCTTCGCTCGATACGGCGGCAACCACGCGTGCGCCAAAAGCCTTGCCGAGTTCAATTGCCGAAATCCCGGTGCCCCCCGCTGCGCCGAGTACCAGCAGCGTGTCACCCGGCTTGATATGCGCGCGGTCCTTCAGCGCGTGGATCGTCGTGCCATAGGTGAACAGCACGGTGGCCGCCGCTTCAAAACCAAGCCCGTCGGGGATGGCAAAGCACTTGTTCTGTGCCGCCAGCACCTTTTCACCCAGCCCGCCGTGCATCGTCAGCGCCGCGACCCGGTCACCCGGCTGCACCCGCGTTACGCCATCGCCAACCGCCTCAACCACACCGGCAACCTCGCCGCCCGGCGCAAAGGGGCGCTGCGGTTTGAACTGATAAAGATCGCGGATCATCAGCGTATCGGGAAAGTTGATCGATGCCGCGCGCGTGGCGATCAGCACCTGGCCGGGGCCGGGAACCGGATCGGGCACCTCGCTGAGTATCAGCGTTTCCGGGCCGCCGGGTTCGATCGAGAGCAGCGCCTTCATGCCGCTTCCAGTCCCTTGGCGAGGAACGGCAGCGCGCCGCGCGCCTTCGCCTCATAAGCGCCAATCGCGGCATCGCGCGCCAGCGTCAGCCCAACTTCATCAAGGCCACCCAGCAGGCAATGCTTGCGGAACGGATCGATTTCAAAAGTGAAACGATCCTGAAACGGGGTGGTCACGGTCTGGTGTTCAAGGTCGATGGTGATCGGATCGGTTTTGGCAACCTCCATCAGCCGGTCCACCTGCTCCTGCGGCAAGGCCACCGCGAGAATCCCGTTCTTGAAGGCATTGCTTGAAAATATGTCCGAATAGCTCGGCGCGATCACTGCCGTAATGCCAAGATCGAGCAGCGCCCAGGCCGCATGCTCGCGGCTCGATCCGCAGCCGAAATTGTCACCCGCAATCAGGATCGGCGCGCCTTTATAGGCGGGATCGTCAAAGACATTGCCCGCTTCCTTGCGCACCGCCTCAAACGCACCCTTGCCGAGCCCCTCGCGGGTGATGGTTTTGAGCCATGCCGCGGGAATGACCACGTCAGTATCGACATTCTTGCGGCCAAACGGATAGGCCTTGCCGCCGATTTGGCTGATAGGCTTCATCTCAATCAGTCTCCGGCGCGTGTTCAGGGTGGGGCGGGGGCGAGGTCGGCTTAGCCGCCTTGCGTCGCGACGAGGCATAGAGCAGCGCAGCGGCAAGCGCGGCGGAACCGATCGCGGCACCGGCGATGGCTGCGGCACCTGTCCATGCGGGCTTTTCAGGTTTCTCGGTCATGGCCTGCCTATGTCGCTGGCTGGCGCCGGATTCAAGGGGGCAGGACGAATTTTGCTAGCTGATCGTCGCAGGCTCATGCCGCAACTGCCACATCCTCCTCCGCATGTGTGCCGCAGCTCATGCAGTAGCGGAAGAAGGCCATCTTGCGGGTATCACACTGGGTGCAGTGGTTGAACAGCGTCATGCCGCAATGCACGCAGAAATTGCTTTCTACCCCATCCATTGCCGAGATTGGCCTGTCGCAACCGGGGCATTGCTTCGCCGCCATCTTCTTGAACGCTTCGTCATGGCTGACCAGCTTGCGACGATCTTCTTCGGCCTGCTGTTCCACTTCCTGTCGGCGCGCGAGGTAGGCGCGCATGTTCTTGATCAGAAAATGCCCGGCGATGAAGGTCAGGACTATGCCGACGGCATAGCGGATATAGCCGCCATAGCTCGGCAGATAGGGCACCAGTTCCACGAAGAAGACGAATACCGCCGCCAGCACAAAGCCGCGCATCAGCGGCCAGTGATCGCTCTTGCGCTTCTTGACGACGAGCCAGGTGGCGACCAGCAGCATTGGCAGGGTGATCAACAGACGCAGGCCGAAAATGCGCATTTCCTGCCAGAACATTGCCTTCTCGTAAGCTGGCATCGCGGCCGCTTGCAGCTGGTTTTGCTGCTCATGTAGCTGCGTTTCGCGCTGGCTCGATGGAACCCGCTCGCTATCCAGTGCGTCGATGGACGATTGAATCGCGCGCTCATTGCCCTTGAGCTGTTCAAGCGCGCGGGTGCGGGAAATGACTTCGGGGTCTTGTTGCGGATTGGTCGTGGCGGTGCGCGCCTGAATCCAGGCCTGGAAGGTTTCGGTGCCGGTCTGCGATGCTTTCTGCGCCTGTTCAAGCTGCAGCCGGGCAATCTGCAACTTGTCGTCAATTGCCCCGCTGCGCACCTGAATTGCTCTCAGTTCGGTGCTGATCTTCTGGCTGGCGGCTGAATCGGTGAACTGATCTTCGCTGACTTGCTGTTCGACCTGCGGCAAATCACCGATAACGAGATTGCCCAGCCCGATGATGAACCCCGCAAGGATGATCGAAACCACCCACATGGCAATCCCGAACGCCTTTTCAGGTACGCGAACGCCTTTGGCCATGTGCTTGCTCCCCCTGCTGAGAAGGTGAGGCTAGGGGCCGGGGGAGGGGGTGTAAAGGGGAGGTGGTAAAGCGAGCCAGTCCTCGCACCGCAAGCCATCTACGCGGGAGAATTCCTTGAGGTTGCCGGTGATCAACTTCAGCCCAAGGCTGCGCGCATGTCCGGCGATGAGGAGATCGTTGGGGCCGATGATGCAGCCCCGTTTGAGCAAATCTGCTTTGACATCAGCCGCATGGATTGCAGCAAACTCGTCAAAATCGAGGATCACCACTCGTGGCAGAAACTCTTCAAGCTCTGCCAGATGACGCTGTGGATCCGGCGAAAGCGCCACGCCGGTTTGAAGCTCATGCAGAACGATTGTTGATATTGCCAGCCGATTGGCTTCGGCGACAAAACGCTGGCGGATAGCTTTTGGTTTGTCCCGAATGACACGAATGCAAAGATTCGTGTCGAGCATGGCATCGAGCATCAAAAGCTCTCGCGTTCTTCATACTCGCCTTGGGGCGCGCGCTCAGGAAAATCGAGGCAGGGTGGCCGATCAAAAAAATCGTCCCAAAGTGCATCCTTGGGCGTGATAATGAGCGATTTTCCAGACCTCCGAATGAGCAAGTCTTTCATATTCTCGGGAAAGGCCAAATCCTTGGGAATGCGGACAGCCTGACTGCGGTTCGACTTGAACCAGGTTGTCGGAAGCGGGGACTTGAATGGCGCGTTCATGGGCGGAATCTGGGCGTTTGTGTGGGATATGTCAATGGGATATACACCTATCGCCCCCTCCGCTTGTAGGCTTTGAACGCCTCCATCGATGCAACAACAAAGTTCCCAACTACATCGAAAAAGCCATCAACTTCGTCGAGCGAGAGTGTGGATGCGTCAGCAGATCGGTGCTGCTCAACCCCTAAGTCGCCGATTTGAACGATCTCGTGAGTTAGCTTGTTACGATGGTCGAAAAGTGCATCAATGTCAGATTGTTGATTGAATTCAAGGGGCATAAACTGATTGAACATTGCAACGAATCTTGCCGACCGACTCACAATCAACGGAAAGCCCCTGCGTTCCCAACTGCGTACAGATTGCTTCACCTCAGCGGGGTTGGTTACGCTCGTTGGCTTCCGCTTTGTCAGCTTTCTAATCGACTCCACATCCTTCAGTGAGTGAACAAGGCAAAGTTGGATTATTGTCTCGACGTAGCTCTCCAACAGGTCGGCAAGCAGAATTACACTTCTACGCTTCGCAGACTCATATTCTCGATCTACGTCGCGTTTTGCCGCAAGTTCAAGGATGCCAATCTGCTCATAATACCATCGAAGTGCAGATTTGGTTTTGTCGTCTTGACTCGACCAACGCTCGGCCCAGGCCAATCGCCAATCATCCTTATACTTCAGTATCATGCTTGGAGAGCGGACGCAAAAGGCATGGTGACCCCGCTCGCCGACTATCAGATCGATTGCGCGAACCATCGCCCGTTGCACTCGGTTGACGAAGTCCAGATCGTTAGCATCTTTTACGAACGCCAATTCCGGATCGCGCTGGTTACTCAAGTGAGTCTCCGCACATCCGTCAACCTGCCCATAACCGCCGCCGTCGCCGCCATCGCTGGGCTCACCAGATGCGTTCGCGCCCCTGGCCCTTGCCGTCCAACAAAGTTCCGGTTGCTCGTGCTCGCACACCGTTCCCCCGGCGGCACTTTGTCGGGGTTCATGCCGAGGCAGGTCGAGTAGCCCGCACTCGCGTCTGGCTTCGAACATAACTGTTCAGCACCGCGTTGATCCGGCTTTGATAGCCCTTTCCGCCGCTGCGGAACCAATCCAGCACCTCGCGGTCAAGCCGCATGTTGACCATTTCCTTGCGCGGGGGGAGTCCGGGGAAGGCATTGGACCAATCCCACTGGATTTCTGCCTCTTCCGGATCGGAGGCGATCGCCGCTTCGATGTCTGCATCGGTCAATGCGCCAACCCGTGCCCAATCGGTCAAGCAGGGGCCGTCCGCGATAAGCTTCTTGGCCTCATCCAGAGTGATGCGCGTGATAGTCTCTTTTTTCGCCATGTCTTGATGCCCTTACCGAAATTAGCCGGATTGCCTCATCGCGCTGCGTCCACACTGCCGTTATGAATTTGCCGTTCAGCATACCGACTGACATATAGCGCAATTCGTCCCGAAAGGCTCCGGGGAAGGTGAGAAGCGACCGGCCATCGAACAGACTGACTGCAATGGCAAAATCAATGCCATGCCGCGCGATATTGGCGAGCCGCTTGTCTTCGTCCCACTCAAAATTCATCGCATTGCGTGCACAAAATGTATGCACATGTCAAGCGTAATCACCCCACCAACTCCCGCACATCACACAGCCGTCCCGTAACCGCCGCCGCCGCTGCCATCGCTGGCGAAACAAGATGCGTCCTCGCCCCCGGTCCCTGCCTGCCAACAAAGTTCCGGTTGCTCGTGCTCGCACACCGTTCCCCCGGCGGAACCTTGTCCGGGTTCATGCCGAGGCAAGCCGAGCAGCCCGGTTCGCGCCATTCGAGCCCGGCGGCGATGAATATTTTGTCGAGGCCTTCGGCTTCGGCCTGCGCTTTGACCAGTCCTGACCCGGGCACAACGATGGCCCAATGCACTCCAGGTGCTTTTGTGCGCCCTTTCAGCACCGTTGCGGCGGCGCGCAGGTCTTCGATGCGGCTGTTGGTGCAACTTCCGATGAAGACGTTCTGCACCGCGATCTGATCCATCCGCTGGCCGGGTGAAAGCCCCATGTAATCAAGGCTTTTTCGCGCGGCGTCCTGCTTTCCGGGGTCAGCGAAACTTTCTGGCGCGGGGACTACGCCGCTGATTGATACCGTATCCTCCGGGCTGGTGCCCCAGGTAACGGTGGGCGGAATATCGGCGGCGTTGATGACTACCGACTTGTCAAACTTCGCGCCCGGATCAGTTGCAAGGCTTCTCCACCAAGCCACCGCCGCGTCCCAATCTGTTCCTTTGGGGGCGAGCGGACGGTGTTTGAGGTAGGCCAAGGTCGTTTCGTCCGCCGCGATCAGGCCGGCGCGCGCGCCGCCCTCGATGCTCATGTTGCAAACCGTCAGGCGGCCTTCGATCGACATTTCTTCGAAGACTTTACCCCGAAATTCAATAACATGGCCAGTGCCGCCCGCCGTGCCGATGGTGCCGATGATGTGCAGCACCAGATCCTTGGGCGTGATGCCGGGGCCAAGATCGCCCTCTACCCGCACTTCCATGGTCTTCGACGGGGTGAGCAGCAAAGTCTGCGTCGCCAGCACATGTTCAACTTCGCTGGTGCCGATGCCGAAGGCCAGTGCGCCAAGCCCGCCGTGGCAGGAAGTGTGGCTATCGCCGCAGACAATGGTGGCGCCAGGGAGCGAAAAGCCCTGTTCCGGCCCGACAACATGGACAATGCCTTGCTCCCGGTCGCTCGCGCCGATGTAGCGGATGCCGAAATCCGGGGCATTGGCTTCAAGCGCCGCGAGTTGCGCCGCGCTTTCCGCATCAGCGATGGGGATTTTCTTGCCGGCACCATCGAGCCGCGCGGTGGTCGGCAGGTTGTGATCGGGCACCGCCAGCGTCAGATCGGGCCGCCGTACCTTGCGCCCGGCAGCGCGCAAAGCCTCGAAGGCTTGCGGGCTGGTGACCTCATGAACGAGGTGGCGGTCGATATAGATCAGGCAGGTGCCATCATCGCGGCGTTCGACCACGTGGGCTTCCCAGATCTTCTCATAGAGTGTGCGCGCAGTGCTGGTCATAAGGATTGGGGCCTAGGCAGGCTGCTGCGCGATGACAAGCGCGAATGGCGGGTGGCGCTATTCGTTGCGCGTCCAAATCCAGGTGCCGGAAATCGCCAGCACCGTCAGCGAAACAAGCACCCACGGGTAACCGATGGTGAACCACACAACACCTGCGCCCACCGCCATCGATGTTATTGCAATGATTTTTGACCTGCGGCTGATAGCCTTGCGCTCGCGCCAGTCGAGCAGGCCGGGGCCATATGTCGGATGGTCGAGCAGCCGCCTTTCCCATTCAGGATGGCTGCGCGAAAAGCAGAACGCAGCGAGCAGCAGGAACGGCACTGTCGGCATGATCGGCAGAAACGCGCCGACCACGCCAAGCCCTACGGCGGTAAGGCCACCTGCCAGCCAGAACGGGCGGGTCATCTTCATGCGGCGCTGATCCGCGCGGCGGTTTGCTGGATAAGCGCGATCATGTTGGGCAGGCCTTGCGTGCGGTTTGAGCTCAGCTGGTTTTTCAGGTCAAAAGGTTCGAGCACCGCCGCGACGTCCATCGCCGCAACTTCGGCGGCCGGGCGATCCTGCACGGCGCAAAGCACCAGCGCGATGATCCCCTTGGTGATCGCCGCGTTGCTGTCCGCCAGAAAGTGCAGGCGATCATCACCGGTGGGCGCAGGGTAAACCCAGACGCTGGCCGAACAGCCCGCTACCCGGGTGGCGTCGGTTTTCAGCGCATCAGGCATCGGTTCCAACTCGCGGCCAAGGTCGATCAGCAGCCGGTAACGGTCATCGCTGTCAAGGAACAGGTATTCGTCGAGGGTGTCATTGAGCGATCGCATGGGAGGGGGCATATAAGGAGGCGAGCGCGTGGCTGCAATGTGGCGCACTACGCCAGACCGCCGGGCCGCGTAACCGCATAATAGATCACATAGAACCACGACAGCACGCCGTGCACCACCGCCCAGACAATCGACTTGTGCAGGCTCCACGAGATCGCCACGGCAATCGCGCTGCCAAGGCCAATTCCGGCTTGCGCCGCACCGCCCGCTCCGCGCCTCACAGGTCCACCCCGGCGGCTATCGCCTCAAGCTTGCGGATGCGTTCCTTGAGATCGGCGAGTTCGATCCGCGCGGCACCGTTGCCCAGGCCGCTTCCGAGTTCTGGACGCTGCTGTTCGAGTTCCTGCAACTTCAGTTTCAGCCAAAGCGTCCAGCCGCGCAGCGTGGTCAGCGCGATTATCGCAGTGCCGAGCAGCGTTGCGAACGAGATCAAAAGCATGTCGTTGGCCATGGTGAATTCTCCCTCCGTCGCTTGGCGTCACTTGTCGCGAAGCGCTTCGATTTCGTTGGCGAGGCTGACGCTCTGGCGCTGCGCGCTTGAATTGGCATCGGTGGCGATGCGTTCGAGCACCTTGATGCGTTCGCGCATCTTGTCGAGTTCGGCCTGAAGCTCGTTCTCGCGCGCTGAGGGCAGGGCCTCAGGGTCGCGTTCACGGTCGGCAAAACTCAGTTGTTCGCCGCCGCGGCGGGTGCGGACGATGCCGTGCTTGTGACGGCTGATAGCGACCGCTGCCCAGGCAGCAATGGCGACAATCGGGATCATGTTTGACGCAAAGCTCATTTTCGTCGTGCCCTGTTGGTTAGCGAAATAAATAGAATGTCAGTTCACCGTGGTCTTGCGCAGGTCTTCGATTTCCGCCGCAAGGCCGGTGCTCTTGTCGGTGGCGATGCGTTCAAGCACCTGCACCCGCGCCTCAAGCCGTTCATTGTGCGCGGCATATTGCGCGGCTTTTTCAGCGGTGCTGCTGGCGAGCAGTTCGAGTTGCCGTTCTTTGAAATCAAGGCGGCGTTTATAGGCCTCACCAAGAATTCCGAGCACGGCAATCACACCGCAGATCAATGCGGCAAGGGCTATGGTTTCTCCCACGCCCATCAGATGTCACTCCGTGCGTCGAGCAGGGCATCAACCTTGCGGGTTTCCCGCAGTGCCTCGATCTGGGTGGCGACGTCATAGCCACGGTCAGTGATGATCCGTTCGAGAACGCGAACGCGGTCTTCGAGCTCTGCGGTGTGTGTGGTCCGCTGTGCAGCATCGTCGGCACCACTCTGCATCTGCATTTCCGCCAACTTACGCTGGTGTTTGGTCCAGATTGCAACGATCGGAATGCTCAAGGCAATGATCGGGATCAGTAAGGCCATGAATTCAGGCATTTTAGTTACCCCTGTTGGCCAATTTCAGGCCTGTTGGATAGTGTCAGCGCAGTCGCTCGATTTCGGCGGACAGGCGCGGATTGCTGGAGACGTAGAAGGTTTCGATGTCCGCCAAACGCCGGTCGAGATCACGAAACTGGGCGCGCACTTCCCGCGCGGTGCGGCCGGGTGATTGGCGCACGCCCTGCCAGAATTTCTGCTCCTGCCGGTCTGCGTAGAGGTGGCCGGGCTTCTTGTCGGCGGCTATCGCCAAAATGATGTAGAGCGGGATACCGAAGCCGGTCGACATGGTGAACAGCACCATTCCGATCCGGACCCATAGCACGTCAACTCCGGTGTAGTCGGCGATCCCGGCGCAAACGCCAAAGATCTTTCCATTGACCTTGTCACGATAAAAGCGGGTGCGGGGGCTGTTCACTTTGCCGTCCTTTCGGTTTTGCCGAGCAGGCCTTCAAGCTCGCGCAGCTGCTGATTGTCGGTTTCGCGGTCATGCATAAGGCGCGCCGGGCGGTATTCAGGGTTGTCGGCGGCGACCAGCCGCTCGACGGTATCCATCCGTTCATCGAGCCGCTTGGCGACTTGATAGAGCTCCTCAAGCAGCGATTCATCGCCGGTGGTCAGAGTGGCGGCTGTCTTCCAACGGGTCAGATAGTGAAGGATAATCCACGGCAGAGCGACAAACAGAAATCCGCAGACCGCTATCGGGACAAGAACGTCTTCCATTTTCTCAGCCCTCCTTCTTCGCGGCTTCGATAGCGCGCTTCATTTCTTCGAGTTCCTCGTCGACCTTGTCCTGGCCCGCAAGCGCGGCGATTTCATCTGACAGGCTGGGCTTGGCATTGCGGCCATCGGCGAGGCCTAGCGCATCGGCGCGGCCTTCGGCGTAATCGACGCGGCGTTCGAGCTGGTCGAAGCGCGACATCGCCTCGTCGACCCGTTCGCTGGCGAGCAATGTTCGCAGCTTCACCCGGTTTTCGGCGCTTTCGAGCCGCGCAGCGATAGCGCCCTGGCGTGAGCGGGCTTCGCGCAGCCGCGTCTGCAGCTTGTCGATGTCGAGCTCATAGGCGCGAAGCGCGTCATCAAGCACGGTGATCTCTTCTTTCAGCTGATCAGCCATGTCGGCAGCCTTGGTCTTTTCGACCAATGCAGCCCGGGCGAGGTCTTCGCGGTCCTTGCTCAGCGCCAGCTGTGCCTTGTCAGCCCAGTCAGCCTGCAGCTTGTCGAGCTTGACGGTGTGGCGGTGCATTTCCTTCTGGTCAGCAATCGTGCGGGCGGCGCTGGCGCGAACTTCGACCAGCGTTTCCTCCATTTCGAGGATGATCATGCGGATCATCTTTGCCGGATCGTCGGCCTTATCGAGCAGGTCGGTGAAGTTGGCGGCGACGATGTCACGCGTGCGAGAGAAAATTCCCATGAAAGCGGCTCCGGAAGCGAGGGACTGGGTGGGGGTGGGCGAGGTGCGCAGGCGTTCAACTTCTTCATCGATGCGGCGTGAACGGAACTGGCTTATCGGATCGAGAGAATGGGCCGGAACCCCGGTGAGGCGGCGGGACTGGGTGCCGCCCACAGGGGGGTCCGGAAGCTCCGGCCCAAGGGGATCAAAGCCGCTCACGCGAAGCTCGCCCCGGCGACCTTGCTGGCAGCGGAAAGCAGGGGGCTTGCAGCCGAAAGCAGGGGACTGGTCTGCATCTGCTGGGCAAGGACAACAATGTTCATCGTGGCCACGGCGATTACGCTGGCTATGATTGCGCGGTCGAGCGCCGAGCGGCGGGCGGGCTTTGCCTGGTTGGCCGCCTGATCTGTGATGCTCTGGTTCATGGTCTGGTGCTCCATCGGGTTCCCGATTGCGGGGTTGTCCCGGTATTTGCATGGCCCGTGCCAATTGGCGTGAACCGCAGATTAATGCGGCTTGCGGTGAAAATTCAGCATAGATGCTTGGTGGCCATTGCAATGACTTGGGAAAATTTGCTAACAATTGGGCATGGATCGGGATGTGCAATTTATCGGACAGTCGGGGGCCTTCCTCGATGCGGTCGAACGCGCCAGCCGCGCCGCGCCGATGCGCCGCCCGGTGCTGGTGATTGGTGAACGCGGCACCGGCAAGGAACTCGTCGCCGAACGGCTCCACCGGCTTTCGGCGCGCTGGGGCGAGCCGCTGATCACGCTGAACTGCGCGGCCTTGCCGGAAACACTGATCGAGGCGGAGCTGTTTGGTCATGAGCAGGGTGCTTTCACCGGTGCTACACGCGCGCG
>JANLOZ010000038.1:0-16502 GCA_031366845.1 Novosphingobium sp.
GTTAGGTTTACCCATCGTGACGGAGCCGATTTTGGCCCAGTTCGAGGAACGAGGAGAGAGCTATGCCATTGCATAGTGATCGACGAGAGACGCGGAAATGGGCCAAAAGCGGCCCGCCCCGAAGGGGTTGTCGCTGGAAGCCCCACGGACTGCGTCGCCCAGAACGCTACTGGGCTTGCACGGGTTCCCGACTCGCGCTGCACGACGCTCCTTGCCGAGAAGCTTCCAGCGACAATCACGGTGGATAAACCTAACCTCATCTGGCTCTAGTTCGCCTCTCTCTCAACTATCCGCAATCATCGCGGTGAACAGCACATCGCAGGTCACCTTGCCGTTTACCGATGCCTTGCCCCAGAACTTGCACACCCGCGCGCGCTTCTGGATGAAGCCGGCCTCGAGATCGAGCAGCACGCCGGGTTCCACCGGCGCGCGGAACTTGGCTTCCTCGATCGCCATGAAATAGACCAGCTTGCCGGTTCCGGCGAGCCCGAGCGTTTCGATGGCGAGGATGCCTGCTGCCTGCGCCAGCGCCTCGATCTGCAGCACGCCGGGCATGATCGGTCTGCCGGGGAAATGCCCCTGGAAGAACCCTTCATTCATGCTGACGGCCTTCACCGCATGGATTGTGCCGTCAGGAACAAGGCTGATCACCCGGTCAACCAGCAACATCGGGTAACGGTGCGGCAGGGCGGCGAGGATCGCGGCGATGTCCATGGACTTCGCCTCAGTGGGGGCTCCGTTTTCCTCTGTCATGATCCTGCCCCTTGCCCCCCTTCTACGTCATCCTGAACTTGTTTCAGGACCCATTTCGCGGCCTGTCGCGCCGATGCAGGACTGGCGCAAACCCTAAGGTCAGCCTTTCTCCATCTTGCACCGAGTTTTCGGCACGATGGGTCCTGAAACAAGTTCAGGATGACGGAATTAGCAAGGTTGCGCCAGATGTGAGAGGCCCCAATCAACAAGGGGCACCGCACATCTGGCAAACCAATTACCGGCCCGAAGGCTTTGGCGTTGTGCCCGCAGCTGCCGGTGCCGGAGCTGTTCCAGCCTGAGCCGCCTGAGCCGCTTGCTGTTCGCGCACTTCGCGCGGCTGCCAGCCGGCTGGCGGAACCAGCTGCGCCGCAGGCATCAGCGCGTTGAGCTTGGTCAGCACGGCAAGATTGAGATCGTAAGCCTTGCTGGTAGCAACCAGAACCGCCTGCGGGTTGAGCAGCAGGGTGATCTGGTTTTCGGCCATCACCTGGCTGATTGCTGGTCCAAGCTGGCCGTTGACCTGTTCTTCAACATAGGCCTGTGACTGGGTGACCGGCGCGAGGATGCGGTTCACTTCCTGCTGGCCAGCTTGCTGGAGCTGCTGAGCCTGGGCGATTTCCGATTCGATCAGACCGGGGACCGGCTTTGCCGCCTTGCGGTCAACTTCGATCTTGGCGGCGAGGCCCTTGAGCTGGGCGTCGATCTGCTGCGCGCGGGTGCGGGCAGCATCGATTGTCGCCTTGTAGGTGGTCTCGCGCTGCTGATCGGCCAGCTTGACCGCGTTGCTGTTGGCGCGAACGGCTTCGATATTGACCACGCCAACGCCCTGGGCAACGATCCCGGTCGCGGCAGGTGCGGCAGCGGCAGTGGGAGCGGCGGCAGGAGCAGCCATAACGGGCTGGGCGGCACCGGTCATAAGAGCAGCGACCATCGCTGCCTTGGTAAGGCTTTTCATCAGAATTGGGTTCCTACGTTGAATGTAAACGACTTGGTATTGTCGCCGTCCTGCTTCAGCAGGGTCTTGGCGAAATCGATGCGGAAAGGCCCGAACGGCGATTTCCAGTTGAAGCCGATGCCGATAGCCACGCGCGGTTTCCAGCTATCGCCAAGGTAAAACTCGCGGAAGGCCGGAATGGTCTGGCGGATCTGGGCGATGTTGTTTGCCAGGCTGGTAATGCCTGTGGGCAGACAAGTCAGCGTCGCCGCATTGGGGTTGGTGGCGCTGGTAACCGACGAAGTGGTCGTAATCGTGCAGGCGCCTGCTGCATCCCGGGTGGTGACATCAACCTGTGTGAACAGCGGCAAACCGGTCGTTGGATCGGTAAAGGGAATGTCGAGCGGTGCCTTCTGGTTATCGAGGGTAGGCCGCTTGGCACCCCAGACCGCACCCGCATCGAGGAAAATCGACGGACGGATGCCCAGCTCACGCGCGCCCGAACCCAAGGGAATTTCGAGTTCGATGCGGCCAAGGTAGTAATAATTGCCGCCCAGCGCATCGTCCTGCCACTGGGTCCTGTCGGTTCCCAGGCCCTGTTGAAGGTAGGCCTGTCCTGCAGAGCAATCACCCGGCTTGGTGGCAGCAGCTCGCATGGCCGCCACTGCTGCGGTTGTACCGGCCGCGGCGACGCCCGGCGTGAAGCAATAGAAACCGTTGCCATCGCGTGTTTCATCATAGGCCGTGTCGACATAATACTTGCGGATCACGCGGGGGCCGACACCGCGAATATCGAAGCCGCGGATCTGCGGCTCGCCGAGATAATAACGATCAGTCAGGCGGACATCACTGCCGCTTCCCAAGCCCTTGATCCAGCCGCCTTCAGCCGTGGCCGAAAGAATGAAGCCCTTGCCAACCGACCAGTACTTCGCGGCATTGGCCGAAATGCGGGCATATTTGACCGAACCGCCCAGCCCGGCAAATTCCGCCGTAACCGCGAAAGTGTGGCCCCGGCTCGGATGCACCGCGTTATCGACGTTCTGGTTGATGAATGACACACCGAGCGACGAGGTCGTTTTGCGCCCCAGCGAATCGCACAGATAAAGCCCGGCGATCTTCGAATCGCATTCGAACGTGCCGGGGTGGACCCGGTCAGTATAAAACTGGTTCTGATCGAGCGTAACGTTATCGATGTTGAACGTGTAGCGCCCGACGAGGCTCGATGTTTCGGTCAGCGGGATGCCGACGCGCATCGACAAGCCGGTGGTCGTCTGACCATAGAGCGTCTTGCGATCGCCCGAGCCGTTGAAGTTGAAATTGTTGTAATCACGCTGATAAACATCGCCGCCGAACGAGATGTTGCGATCAAACACATAGGGTTCGGTAAAGCTCAGCTGCGCCGATTTCGAATAGCGCGAATAGGAAACCGATGCGCCAACCGTCTGCCCGCGTCCGCGGAAGTTGCGCTGCTGGATCGATGCCTGAAGGATGAAGCTTTCAATCGACGAGAAGCCCGCCGAAAGCTGCAATTCGCCGGTGGGCTTTTCTTCAACGTTGGCCTGCAGCACCACGCGGTCAGCCTCGCTGCCGGGGTTCTGCTTGACCTCAAACTTCTCCTGGAAATAGCCCAGCGAATTGATGCGGTTGGTTGAACGCTTGACCTGCAGCGAGTTAAACGCATCACCTTCCGCCAGGCGGAATTCGCGGCGGATGACCTTATCCTGTGTCAGCGTGTTACCGGCGATCTCGACCTTCTCGACATAGACGCGCGGCGCCTCGGCGATCTTGAAGTTGATCCCCATCGTGAGGTCTTCCTTGTTGCGGTCATAGTCTGGCGCAACGTCGGCAAAGGCATAACCAAAGGCACCGGCCGTCTGGTTGAGCTTGTCGATGGTGTCTTCGACCAGCTTGGCGTTATACCAGTCACCCTTCTGCATCGGCAGCTGCTTGGCGAGCTGCTCGCCATCAAAATCGCGCAGCTGGCTTTCAACCTTCACATCGCCGAACTTGTAGCGTTTGCCCTCTTCAACCACATAGGTGATGATGAAGTCATGCTTGTCTGGCGTCAGTTCCGCCACGGCGGAAACCACGCGGAAATCGGCATAGCCCTTGGTCAGGTAAAACTGGCGCAGCTTCTGCTGGTCATAGGCCAGCCTGTCGGGATCGTAGGTATCCTTTGACGACATGAAGCGCGAAAGCCGTGATTGCTTGGTCAGCATCTGGCCGCGCACTTCGCCATCGGAAAACACATCGTTGCCGATGATGTTGATCTGGCGGACTTTGGACTTCGGCCCTTCGTTGATTTCAAACACGATATCGACGCGGTTCTGGTCAAGCATGACCATCTTCGGCTCGACCGTCGCGGCAAAACGCCCTTGGCGCTTGTACAGTTCGAGCACACGGGCAACGTCAGCGCGCACTTTTGAACGGGTGAAAATCTGCCGCGGGGCGAGCTTGATTTCAGGATTGAGCTTGTCTTCCTTGAGCCGCTTGTTGCCCTCAAAGATGATGCGGTTGATGACCGGGCTTTCCTTGACCTGGATCGTTACATTTCCCTGGCCATCATTGCGGACCTGCACATCGGCAAACAGTTCGGTGGCGTAAAGGTCCTTGAGCGCCTGATCGGCAAGCGCCTGCGTGTAAACCTGGCCGGCTCGGATGCGGACGTAGGAAAGGATCGTCTCGCGCTCAAGCCGCTGTGCGCCGATAATATCAAGCGTGCGGACGATTACCGGGGCTGGCACCGGGGCTGGCGGCGCTTCAACCGCCGGAGCGGGTGCGGCAGCAGGCGCAGCCGGTGTGCCAGCCGGTGTCGCAGCAGCAGGCTGGGCTGCCGCCTGACCCTGCGCCGAGGCGACAATGGGCATTCCGGCGAGGATCGTCGTCGCCATAAGCGCGGCAAGACGTCGAGCCGCCGAAGGGCCAGCGCCCAGCGGGCCAGCGCGGCGGAAATCTGCCTGGTGAACCATATCCATCATTGAAGCGCCATATCCCGATCAAATGTCTAATTGACGAGGCACAGGCAGATACAATCCCGCCAGCCCAGCCACAGTCGCTGCCCTCTGCCCGATCAGCCCTTCCCGATCAAGTAATCTGTCCGCAAATTGCGCGGTATTTAAGCCTAGTGCCCCCTTGGAAGCAGCGAAGCGAGGTCGTTTATCGTCACGAACAGCATGAAGGCGAGCACGAAGGCCAACCCGGTGCGGAACGCCCAGTCCTGACTGCGGGCACCCAGCGGACGGCGGCGAACAGCCTCCGCAGCGTAAAATGCCAGGTGCCCACCGTCGAGCGTGGGGATTGGCAACAAGTTGATGAATGCCAAGTTAATCGAGATGAAAGCGATGAACTGAACGAAGTTGAGCCAGCCGAGACTGAGCTGTTCGCCCGAGAATTTCGCGGTTTTGATCGGCCCGCCAAGCTCATCGAGCGAACGTTGACCGGTGACGATCTGCTTCATGCCGACGCCCAGCATGCGGACAATGCCCCAGCTCTGCTTGCCGGCAAGGGTTACGGCGCCAATCGGCCCGACGCGCTGCACTTCGAACGCGCCCGAGCGAACACCGAGCAGGCCGAGGTGGGTTTCATTGCCAAACCTGTCGCGCTCCAGATGGTCTTCAAGCTGCACCACCGAATCGAATTCGCGCACGCCCCGCCCCACATGCAGCGCAACCCGGCGGCCGGGATAGGGGCGGACCATCTCGGAAATATCGGCAAATTCGCTCACCTTTTGGCCATCGATGGCGATGATCCGGTCACCCACCAGCAGCCCGGCGGCCTGTGCGCGCGATTTGGCAGCAAATTCGCCGATCACCGCCGGAGCATAGAGTTTGCCATAGGCAAGGTTGAACGCGGCAAAAATCGTGATTGCCACCAGAATATTGGCCACCGGCCCCGCCGCAACAATCAGCGCGCGTTGCCACAATGGCTTTACCGCAAAGGTTTTCGCCCGGTCCGCCGCGCTCATCGCCGCAACGGCGGCCTCATCGGGCTCGCTGGTGGCATTGGCGTCGCCCGAAAACTGGACATATCCGCCGAGCGGGATCGCCGCCACGCGCCAGCGGGTGCCGCGCTTGTCGGTCCAGCCAAACAGCTCCTTGCCGAAGCCGATCGAAAACACGTCGCTCTTCACCCCGCACCAGCGCGCGACAAGATAATGGCCCAGCTCGTGGAGCACCACCAGCGGGCCGATCATCAGGAAAAAGCCGATCAGCGACTGGATCAGGGGCGGGAAATGGAACAAGTCAAAGGCTCTCCAAGAAAAGCTGCGGCTATTTGCCGCATGCTGGCTCCAGACATTGCGCGGCTATCCTGCGCGCTTCGGCATCGATCTCTATCACATCGCTGAGCGATTGGGGAGCAGCAGGGGCATAACGGGCTAATGTGGCTTCAACCTCTAGGGCGATACGGGTGAACGGCAGCTTACCGGCAAGGAACGCCGCCACTGCAACTTCGTTCGCAGCGTTGAGCACCGCAGGCATCGCCCCGCCCGCCTCCAGCGCCTGACGCGCGAGCCGGGTGGCGGGGAAACGCTCCTCATCGGGGGCGCGGAAGGTCAGTTCGCCAAGCGCTGCCAGATCAAGCGGGGCGCAGGGCGTATCCATCCGCGCGGGCCAGGCCAGCACCGAGGCGATCGGCACGCGCATGTCCGATGGCCCAAGCTGCGCCAGCGTAGAGCCATCGCGGTATTCGACCATCGAGTGCACCACCGACTGCGGGTGGATAATAATGCGGAGTCTATCCAGCCCCACGGGAAACAGATGGAACGCCTCGATCAGTTCGAGCCCCTTGTTGAACATCGTGGCGCTATCAACGCTGATCTTCGCGCCCATGGCCCAGTTGGGGTGTTTGACCGCCTGCGCCGGGGTCGCCTGCGCGAGTTGCTGCGCCGACCAGTCGCGGAACGGCCCGCCGCTGGCGGTGAGGGTAATCATGCGGACGTGCGCGGGATCGTTGCCAGCCAGGCACTGGAAGATCGCGTTGTGCTCGCTGTCCACCGGCAGCAGCGTGGCGGCGTGGCGGGCGACCGCGTCCATCAACACGGTGCCGGCAGAAACCAGCGCTTCCTTGTTGGCCAGCGCGACGGTGCGGCCCTGCTCGATGGCGGCCATAGTAGGGGCGAGTCCCGCGCAGCCGACAATGGCGGCGATGGTGATGTCCGCTGGCCGCGAAGCCGCTTCGGTGAGAGCCGCCGCCCCACCTGCGACCGCAATATGCGATTGAAAGAGCAAGGATTGCAGAGCGGGAAGGCGACTCTCATCAGCAACAACCGCGATCTCGGCAGAAAGTTCCAGCGCGAGCGCAGCAAGTTCCTCGGCACTGGTGTTGGCGGTGAGGGTTACGACTTTCCACTGATCGCGGTTACGGCGGATCAGGTCGATGGTTGAGGCACCGATGGAGCCGGTTGCGCCGAGGATGGAAATGGTGCGGGTCATGTCAGAAGAACCGATAGGCCAATGCGACAAAGCAAAGGACTGCGAGCAGGCCATCTACGCGATCATACAGGCCGCCATGGCCGGGAATAAGGCTGCCTGAATCCTTGACCCTCGCCCGTCGCTTCATCCAGCTTTCAAAGAAATCACCCGATTGAGCGACTATTGCGAAAAGACCGCCAACGAGCATCGCGCGCGGAGCCGCATGAATCACGTTGGCCGAAGAGCAATTGCCAAGAATGCCAAGGCGGCATGAGAATACTTGAATGTAAACAAGAACAACAGCTGCTGCAACTATCGCTCCGCCTGCCAGTCCCGCCCAAGTTTTTGATGGGCTAATCGATGGTGCAATTTTTGGGCCGCCAATGATGCGGCCAGCGAAATAGGCGCCGACATCAACAGCTATAACAATGGCAATCACCAACAGAGCACCTTCCACGCCACTTTGGCGCAGCGCGACCAGTGCTATGACTGCCTGCACTATGTAGGCGAGGCCACCTACCATCCACAAAATTTGACCCAACACGTTTGTCGCAATTCTGCGAATTAGCCCCCACCATTCCCAATATACGCCGATTCCGATTGCCGCGGCAAAGCCCGCAAAAGTCCAGCCGCCCAGCCACAGCGCCGTTCCCGCCACGGCGATCATGACGATGGCCGATGCAGTGCGGACGGGGAGGTCGGATTTTTTCGGGGAGGCTTGGGTCATCCTAAATCCTCCCCGAGCTTGTCTCGGGGAGGGGGACCGCCCGGCGCTTGCCGGGGGGTGGAGGGGTATTTCCCCCTCCGTCTCTCACTGCGCTCAAGCCACTTCCCCGAGACAAGCTCGGAGAGGATGGGATGGAGGACTGGCTCAATATTTTCCACACCGCATCCCCACACCCGACTTCGTCATCCTGAACTTGTTTCAGGACCCATCGCGCCTCCAGGCTCGGATTGCACCTCGACAGAAGCACTGCGCCGTTGCGATTCCAACCAAGCTCCGACGCGTCAGGCCTGATGGGTCCTGAAACAAGTTCAGGATGACGAACCTGCTGCGGATGGCATCGCCGTGTGCTGCCCTCATCGCCCACCATAACGCCGCTCCCTTTGCGCGAATCCATCGAGCGCTTCCTGCAAATGCGCCGGGGTGAAATCGGGCCACAGCACATCGGTGAACCACAGCTCGGCATAGGCGGCCTGCCATAGCAGAAAATTGGACAAACGCATCTCGCCCGATGTGCGGATCAGCAGATCCAGTGCGGGCATATCGGCCGTGTCGAGCGCCTCTGTGATGGTTTCAACGGTGATAGACCCCATCTCTGCAGCTTTGTGCGCTGCCCGCGCAATCTCATCCTGCGCGCCATAATTGAGCGCAACCGCCAGAATAGTGCCGGTATTATCCGCCGTGCGCGCCAAGGCACCATCAACCAGTTTGACAATATCGGCAGGAAATACCTTGTAATCCCCGATTATTTTAAGCCGCACGTTGTTCGATGCGAATTCCTCAAGGTCAGCAATGATGAAGGCCTTCATCAAGCCCATCAGCGCGGAAATCTCATCTTCACTGCGCCGCCAGTTCTCGGTCGAAAAGGCATAAAGGGTCAGCGCCGCAAGCCCCATTTCGCGCGCCGCCTTGACCAGCCGCCGCACCGCCTCAACACCCTTTTTGTGGCCCATAGCCCGCGGCAAATGGCGCTTTTTCGCCCATCGCCCGTTGCCGTCCATAATGATGGCGACATGTTTGGCGGTGCTCACCGTCCCAGTATTTCCTGTTCTTTCTGCGAGGCCACGGCCTCAGCCTCCTTGATCACCTCGTCGGTCAACTTTTGCACCTCGGCCTCGCCGCGCTTGCGCTCATCCTCGGAAATTTCCTTTTTGTTTTCATCGGTTTTGAGCATTTCCATGCCATCACGCCTCACATTGCGAATAGCAATCCGCGCGTTCTCGGCATATTTGCCGGCGAGCTTGGCGAGTTCCTTGCGGCGCTCTTCGGTGAGGTCGGGGATCGGCAGGCGCAGCGTGTTGCCATCGTTGATAGGGTTGAGCCCTAACCCCGCAGAACGAATAGCTTTTTCCACCGGGCCAATGTTGGTTTTGTCCCACACCTGCACGGTCAGCATCCGGGGTTCGGGCGCGGAAACCGTTGCCACCTGGTTGAGCGGCATATGGCTGCCGTAAACCTCGACCACCACCGGATCAAGCAGCACCGTGTTGGCGCGCCCGGTGCGCAAGCCGCCGAGATCATGCCGCAGCGATTCCACCGCCCCCTTCATCCGCCGCTCAAGATCGGCCTTATCGTATTTGGCCATGGTTCAGGCTCCCTTTTGAACGACCGTTTGCGTGCCTTCTCCGGCGAGAACCTTGGCGAGGTTGCCCCTCTCACGGATCGAAAACACGACGATCGGAATGTTGTTATCGCGGCACAGCGCCACCGCGCTGGCATCCATCACTTTAAGGTTCTGCGCGAGGACAGTATCATAATCTACTGCATCATAACGCTTTGCTGATGGGTTTGCCTTGGGATCGCTGTCATAGATCCCGTCAACGCTGGTGCCCTTGAACAGGGCATCGCACTGCATTTCCGCAGCCCGCAGCGCCGCGCCTGAATCGGTGGTGAAGTACGGGGCGCCCACCCCGGCGGCGAAGATCACCACCCTGCCCTTTTCGAGATGACGTTCAGCCCGGCGGCGGATAACCGGCTCGCAGACCTGATCCATCTGGATCGCAGATTGCACGCGCGTGTGCACGTCCACCTGTTCAAGCGCGTTCTGCATCGCGAGCGCGTTCATCACGGTTGCCAGCATTCCCATGTAATCGGCTTGCGAGCGGTCCATGCCCTTGGCCGCGCCCGCCATGCCGCGAAAGATGTTGCCGCCGCCGATAACCAGGCAGATTTCCAGCCCTGTTTCCTTCGCCGCTTTCACCTCGCGCGCCAGTTCGGCGACAAATTCAGGATCGATGCCGTAGCCTTGGTTGCCCATCAGCACTTCGCCCGACAATTTGAGCAGGATGCGCTTGAACTTGGGGAGAGACATGGCAGCACCGGCTTTCGGATTATCAGGCGGATATCGAGGCCACTATTGGCTTCTGGCGGCTTCTGGACAATGCCCTTAGCCGCGAGCGGGCGCCCGCGTAAAGCGAAGGTTGTGCATAATGCGGGTTCTGCCGAGGTCCGGATGGGGACGGCGCGTGGCGCTTGTGCTGTGCTGGCTGGGCGCTCTGTTCGCCGGGCTGGCCTGGCATTATACCATGGCGACCCCGGTGGTGTTTCAGGCTGACATTGCCCTGCCGGATTACCCTGAAGGTGCGCCACCTGTGCGCGTTGTGTTGCTATCTGACCTGCACGTCTCAGGCCCCGATATGCCGCCGAGCCGGCTGGCAAAGATTGTTACCCAAATCAATGCTTTGCAACCCGATGTCGTGGCCATTGCCGGGGATTTCATAAGCGATAAAGCGATTGCCACGAAGCATTATTCATACCGCGAGGCACTGATGCCGCTCACCGGATTAAGGCCGAAGCTGGGAACGGTGGCGGTGCTTGGCAACCACGATCACTGGCGAAATTCTGGCGATGCCCGCGCCGAGCTTGGGCACAATGGCATTGTCGTGCTGCAGAATGAGGCGGTGCGGATGGGGCCGCTGGCGATCGGCGGGGTGGACGATTACTACACCGCCCATTCGGATGGCGCGAAGACAGCAGCAGCGATGGAACGCGTGGGCGGGGCGGCGCTGGTAATCACCCATAGCCCCGATCTCTTTCCGATCATGCCCGGTAATGCCAGACTGATGCTCGCCGGTCACACCCATTGCGGCCAGATCCGCTATCCCTGGGGCGGTTCCCCGGCGACGATGTCGCGCTTCGGCGAGCGTTATTCGTGCGGCCGGGTTGATGAGAAAGGCCGGATGCTGATCGTGACCGGCGGCCTGGGCACCAGCATCCTGCCGTTTCGGCTATTCAGCAAACCAGACATGTGGGTGGTTACTCTGCACGCCGAAACCCCGAAACAGAAAGGGGCCCGAGCCGTAGCCCGGACCCCATCCCGATAATCAATTCTCGCTATTTGGGCTCAGCTCAAACCGGCCGCCGCCGCAACTTCCGCCGCGAAATCGGTTTCGACCTTTTCAATGCCCTCACCCAGCTGGAAGCGCACGTAATCCTTGAGCACGATCTTCGCGCCCGCAGCCTTGCCGGCGGCTTCGACCACCTGAGCAACCGGAGTCTTGTTATCCATCACGAAGACCTGGCTGAGCAGCGCATTGTCCTTGGCGAACTTGGCGGCGGCACCATCGGCGCGCTTGGCGAGGATGTCCTCGGGGATTTGCTTGCCGCTTTTGGCCGCTTCTTCGACCGCCTTTTCGAGCGCGATCTTGCGTTCACGTTCGAGCACGGCTGGGTCGAGACCGGCGGCTGACAGCGCCATCGGGAAAGCCGCTGCGATGTGCATGGCGATCTGCTTGCCGAGCGGGGTCAGCACGTCGGCGGGTGCTTCGCTCTCGAGCGCGACCAGCACGCCGATTTTGCCGAGGCCAGGGGCGGCCGCGTTGTGCACATAAGGCACGACCACGCCGCTGCTGACCGCAACGGTCTTCATCCGGCGAACCTTCTGGTTCTCGCCGATGGTAGCAACGTTGTTGTTGAGCTTGTCGAGCACGGTGCCGCCGCCGGGATATGCGCCAGCCTTCAGCGCTTCGACATCGTCACCGGCAACCCCGAGCGCAACTTCGGTGGTGCTGCGAACGAAGTCCTGGAACTGTTCGTTCTTGGCGACGAAATCGGTTTCGGAGTTCACTTCGACGGCTACGCCCCGAAACCCTGAACCGCTGCCGGAAACGGCAACGCCGACCAGACCTTCTGCCGCCGTACGGCTCGATTTCTTGGCGACCGCTGCCAGCCCCTTGGCGCGCAGCGAATCAACCGCGACTTCCATGTCGCCATTGGCCTCGTCGAGTGCCTTTTTGCAGTCCATCATGCCGGCGCCGGTGCGCTCGCGCAGGCTTTTCACGTCAGTGGCGGTATAGGCCATTGCACTAGTCCTTTTGGGTATTGGTTTGTGCCGCCGGGCGACAAGGCCCGGCGCGCATTCGTGTTATGGCTTAAACGATCAGGCTTCGGCAGCGGGTTCAGCGAGCTCGGCAGGTTCAGCGATCTGGGGCACTTCAACCGCTGCGGCAAATGCTTCTGCGGCTGGGGCTTCGGGTTCAGCAGGCGCTTCAACCACGGCTTCTTCCGCCAAAGGCACTTCCATCGCGCCAATGTCAGCGCCCGAATTGACCACGGCTTCGCGGTTGCCCTTGGTTGCAGCAGCGGCAATCGCTTCGCAATAAAGGCGGATCGCGCGGCTGGCGTCATCGTTTGCCGGGATCGGGAACGCGATACCATCGGGCGAAACGTTCGAATCGAGGATCGCCACAACCGGGATACCCAGCACGTTGGCTTCCTTGATCGCCAGCTCTTCCTTGTTGGCATCGATAACGAACATCACGTCCGGAACGCCGCCCATGTCACGGATGCCGCCGAGCGACATCTCGAACTTGTCACGCTCGCGCGTGAGCTGGAGGACTTCCTTCTTGGTGAGACCGGCGGTGTCACCCGAAAGCTGCTCTTCAAGCGCCTTGAAACGCTTGATCGACCCCGAGATGGTCTTCCAGTTGGTGAGCATTCCGCCCAGCCAGCGGTGGTTGACGAAGTGCTGGCCGCACTGGCGCGCAGCCTGAGCCACCGGATCCTGCGCCTGGCGCTTGGTGCCGACGAAAAGCACCTTGCCGCCCGCCTGAACCGTGGCCGAGACGAATTCGAGCGCGCGCGCCATCAGCGGCACGGTCTGCGATAGATCGAGAATGTGGACGCCATTGCGCGCGCCAAAGATGTAGGGTTTCATCTTCGGGTTCCAGCGATGGCTCTGGTGGCCAAAGTGGGCACCGGCTTCAATCAATTGCTGCATCGATACGACGGGAGCCGCCATAGGTACTTCCTTTCCGGTTAAGCCTCTGAAGCGCAGGAACCGTGCGGTAAAATCCCGCTGCGGCACCGGTTGAAGCGCGCTTCATGTGGATTTGCCCCGAATCAACCTGACGGATGCCAAAGGAATCTTCGTGACGGCGGCGCGCCTAGACCGGATCGACGGGGAAATCCACCTCAATTTGCCGTGAACGGTGAACGGGCCGGCGAGAATGCGATGGCGCGGGGCGCAAAGACGGGCGATAAGCGGACTTGAAGCTGACGCTACGCGGAACCAAACAAGGGTTGCGGGGTTTTACTGGTTGAGACGGGGGCGATTTTCTGCGGCGGGGGCCTAACGGGAATTACGCATGTCGATACTGCCATTGATGATTTTAGTTATCACCGCTGTGGCGGGCATTTTCACCATCACCGCCTCGATCAGGTGCTATGGGCCTGCCTTCCGCCTAGCGCGACAAGAGCTGGAAAATGGCCGAGCGCAAATGCGCTATCGCTATTCGGTCATCAGCCAGGACATGCGGCGACCCTCCTTCCCCTGTACCATTCGCCAAGCAACTGTGCGCACCGTACGCTCGGCTCCAAATCGGCATCAGCGCAAGCATGCGGCCAAGCTGGCCAAGGCTGCCTGAAGTTTTTGGCTGACCGCCCGGCGCAGTTTGGTTCAGATGGCGATGCGGCGAGATTCGGTCGCTTAACCGCAATGCATGGTGATTTGCGTTCGCAATCCGATATCGCTTGACATCATAGAACAAATCATGAACATTTGACCCAGGCCGCCGAAAACTACCGTTTGCAATTTGCGAATCGGAGGTTTTCCACAGGTGGTCCACAGCTTCGCCACAGGATGGCGCACAGGCAAGGGGAATGTCGATGGTTGGTTCGCTGGTTCTAAGTCTCGCACTCGACGCGCTGTTTTCGGCGGCCGCCCTCGCTGCGGTTTTCGCCGTTGCCGTAACGTGGCGCGCGGTCGGTGCCAAGGTGCTCGGTCTTCGCGCCGAACTTGAAATGGCCCGCAGAGCGCCGATGTTTTCCTACACCGTCACCCGGCACGATGGCTTCAGCGCCAAACCGGCGGCGCCGCTGATGCTGGTTACTTCAGGCAAGATCAGGGTAAGGTCGGCGCCTGCGCTGCGCTGGCCAGTGCTGCGCGCCGCTTGACGCGCGCATAGCTCCACATCCCATAAGGGATCAGCGCGATATAGACGACGCAGATGCCGATCAGCGTCCACCACGGCTCGGTCAGCGCGGCGGTACCGATCATGCCGAGCAACAGCAGCAGGACCAGACGGATCGACCGTCGCGGCCGCAGCGATCCCCAGGAAATCGTCGCCACGCTGGAGATCAGCAGAAACGCGATCACCACCAGCCAACCGCCCACCAGCAGCGGATCGCGCAGTTCTGGCCAGTCGGTCTGAATCCACAGATAGATCGGCAACATAGCCAGCCCCGCGCCGGCAGGAGCGGGAACCCCGGTGAAGAATCCCGCCGACTTGTGCGGCTGATCGGCAACGTCAATCTGGGCATTGAACCGTGCCAGCCGCAAGGCGCAACAAATCGCAAAGGCCAGACTGGCAAACCAGCCCAATCGCGGCAGGTCCTTCAGTGACCACATGAACAGAATCAGCGCGGGCGCAACACCAAATGAGACATTGTCGGCCAGACTGTCCAGCTCAGCGCCAAATCGCGACTGACCCTTCAACATGCGCGCTACCCGCCCGTCGAGCCCATCAAGGATCCCGGCCAGAATAATCGCCATCACCGCCTGCTTGAAATCACCCGTGATGGCAAAGCGAATGCCGGTGAGGCCAAAAGCCAGCGCCGAGGCGGTAATTGCATTGGGGATCAGGGTCCGCAGTGTCAGCCCGCGCGGCAGCCGAATCCGACTTTCACCACCAAGCGTAACATTCACTGGGCCGTGCCTTCAATCATCGGTGCATCGCCGATCCGTGCGAGCACGGTTTCCCCGGCGATAATCTTTTGTCCTTTGAGCACTGCCGGTTCGGTTCCCGCTGGCAAATAGACATCCACCCGGCTGCCAAAACGGATCAGGCCAACTCTCTGCCCGCATTCCACCGCATCGCCCGGCTTGACGAAAGGCACGATCCGCCGCGCGACCAGTCCAGCGATCTGGGTAAAGCCCAGCAGCAGGCCATCGGCGCGCTCGATCAGAATATGCTGGCGCTCATTCTCTTCGCTGGCCTTGTCGAGATCAGCGTTGAGGAACTTGCCGGGAATATAGTTCACCCGCCGGACCACGCCCGCAATCGGCGCACGGTTGATGTGGACATCGAACACGCTCATGAAAATTGAAAGCCGCGTGACCTGTGCCTCACCCAGCCCCGGCGATCCGCCGAAATCGACTGCCAGTTCGGTGGGCGGCGTCACTTTCTGGATCAGGGTGATCAAGCCGTCTGCCGGCGCAACAATCAGATTTTCCCCGCGCGGCGTAATCCGAACCGGATCGCGGAAGAAGGCGAGGATACAGAACACCAGCACGCCGAGCGGCCAGGCCAGCCACGACCACGAAAGCAGCGCACTAGCCAGCGCGACCCCGCCCGCGATCAGTCCAAATTTGCGTCCTTCGGGATGAACGCTTGGCCACTTCCAGGAAGCTTCGCCGCGTCCACGATTGTCTGTGATTTCACCTGCCATGGGCCATCATCTAGGGACTGGAGCGACAAGGGGCAAGCTAATGCGCGGCGCTACGGCGAGATTGGCTGCGAATGAAAAGTCCAGCCAACGCCGCCGCAGCAGCTTGAGGGCGGGATTACGCGCCAGGCGTGATTGTCAGCGTTATTACGTCAGAATAGGTTCCGGCAAGTTTGCCCGTTGGCAGGCCGCCGGTGAGGTTGAGAGCAAAGGGATAGTTCGCGCCCGTCACGCTCGCGCGCACGACATTGTTGGTCGCCGTGCTGGCCAGTGCTGCACCGTTGAACGTCATGGTATAGGGTATCGAGTTGTTCGCCGCATAAGGCGCAACCGCGCCAGCCAGTGCCATCACAGAACTATTAGCCGTCGATACCGCAACATTGATCGTGTTGGTGCTCTTGATATTGACCTGCAGATTTTGGCTGGTGGTGGTGAAATTGCCGAAATTCAGCGTTTGCGGGCTGGCGGTGATGACGCTGAGGACGTTGGTGATGGTCGATATCAGATTCAGCAGCGATCCGGTATCAGAGCCGGTCGCGGTGGTTCCTGAAGATTTATAACATTGCAACGAATAGCTCAGGTTTTCGGTAAAACTGGTGCCCCCGGTATAATCAACCGTTGTGTTGACCGGCAATGAGACTGTGTAAGTAACATTCGATGAAGCATTCGAAACCGGGATCTTGGTAATGGTTGATTGGATTGCAGCGGTGGTTCCAGATTGAAATGATACCAATTGAGCGCCGCTATTTGTAATCGTGTACTGCGGACCAGCCGCTCCGATTTTAAGCGGTGTTGC
>JANLOZ010000065.1:0-7892 GCA_031366845.1 Novosphingobium sp.
CTTAAAGACGGGCGTGAATTTCAGGCCGATATCGTGGTCATGGCGGTGGGCATCAAGCCTTCGGTGCTGCTTGCAAAAAGTGCAGGGATCGAAGTCGAACGCGGAATTCTGGTCGATGATCACATGGTCACGTCTGACCCGGCGATCATGGCGGTTGGCGAATGCGTGCAGCATCGCGGGATATGTTATGGTCTGGTCGCGCCGCTGTGGGACATGTGCCGCGCGCTGGCCGACCATGCGACCGGCACGTCCAGTGGCTACGCGGGCTCAGTTACTTCAACCAAGCTCAAGGTTTCGGGGATCGACCTGTTTTCCGCCGGGGACTTTTCGGGCGGCGATGGCGCGGAAGACATCGTCATGCGCGATGCTGCGCGCGGGGTATACAAGCGGCTGGTGATTAAAAACGACCGGCTGATCGGCGCGGTGCTTTATGGCGATACGGGGGATGGCAACTGGTACTTCGACCTGCTGAAACGGGGTGAGGACGTAAGCGCCATCCGCGAGGCGCTGATCTTTGGCCAGGCCTTTGCGTCAGGGGGTGCGCTGCTGGACCCTAACGCAGCCGTTGCCGCCCTTTCGGACAATGCCGAAATCTGTGGTTGCAACGGCGTTTCCAAAGCCAAAGTGGTCGGGACGATCCTGGGCGGCGCGCAAAGCCTCGACGCAGTGCGCGCGAGCTGCAAGGCTTCGGCCAGCTGCGGATCGTGCACGGGCCTGGTCGAAAGCCTGCTCAGCCTAACTCTTGGCGGTGCGGTTGAGCGGATCGAAAAAACGGTGTGCAAATGCACCAGCTTTACGCACGATGATGTGCGCCGCCTGATCCGCGAAAAGCAATTGAAGGCAATTCCGCACGTTCTGCGGGAATTGCACTGGACCACCCCCGATGGCTGCGCTTCCTGCCGCCCGGCGCTTAACTATTACCTGCTCTGCGCCTGGCCAGGCGAATATCAGGATGATCAGCAAAGCCGCTTCGTCAACGAGCGGATGCACGCCAATATCCAGAAGGACGGCACATATTCGGTGGTTCCGCGGATGTGGGGTGGCCTCACCAACCCGCGCGAGTTGCGCGCGATTGCCGATGTGGTGGAAAAGTTCAACGCCCCGATGGTCAAGGTCACCGGCGGCCAGCGGCTCGACATTTTCGGGATAAAGAAAGAGGATTTGCCCGCCGTATGGGCTGATCTCAACGCCGCAGGAATGGTTTCCGGGCATGCTTACGGCAAGTCTCTGCGCACCGTGAAAACCTGCGTCGGCAGCGAATGGTGCCGGTTCGGCACGCAGGATTCAACCGGGCTTGGAGTCAAGATCGAGCACATGACCTGGGGCAGCTGGATGCCGCACAAGTTCAAGATTGCGGTCAGCGGCTGCCCGCGCAACTGCGCCGAAGCGACGATCAAGGACTTTGGCATCATTTGCGTCGATTCTGGCTACGAACTGCACGTCGGGGGCAATGGCGGGATCAAGGTGCGGGTCACCGATCTGTTGTGCAAGGTGGCGACCGAGCCTGAGGCGATGGATGTCTGCGCTGCCTTCATACAGCTCTACCGTGGAGAAGCACACTATCTTGAACGCACCGCGCCATGGATCGAGCGCGTCGGGCTCGACCATGTCAAATCCGCGCTGCTTGATGATCCGGACACGGTGCCCAGACTGGCGCGGCAGTTCCGCTGGACGCAGACCTTCATGCAGGACGATCCGTGGGCCAAGCGCGCCGCCGGCGCCGATGCCGAACTGCACCAGCACTTGGCCGAAGTGCGCCCGCTGGAGATGGCACAGTGATCGGTGAATGGCTCGATATCGGCCCGGTCAGCCAGATTTCGCCTGGCAATGCGCGCACGCTGCCGGTGCGCGGCGGAGCTGAAATTGCCGTGTTTCACACGCTCGACAACCAGTTCTATGCTCTGGCCAATTCGTGCCCGCACAAGCAGGGCCCGCTGAGCCAGGGGATTGTCCATGGCACCGTAGTGACCTGCCCGCTGCACAACTGGAACATTTCGCTCAAGACCGGCGAAGCGCTGGGCGAGGATCAGGGCTGCGTGCCGACCATTCCGCTTCGGGTCGATGCCGGGCGGATCTACCTCCTGCGGGCAGCGGTGGTTGGCCAAACCACCAAACCACAAGCGGCATAGTCTGGTGGCGCCAATCCGTACCACTTGCGCCTATTGCGGGGTTGGCTGCGGGATCACTGCCGAAGTGACCGGCCCGCGCAGCGTGCGGATTGCGGGCGACAAAGACCACCCGGCCAATTTCGGCAAGCTCTGCTCGAAGGGCACGCACCTGGGCGAGACTGTCGGGCTGGAAGGCCGCTTGCTCCAGCCGATGATTGGCGAACGGCAGGCAAGCTGGGACGAGGCACTTGATCTCGTCGCGGGCAAAATGGGCGAGTGCATCGCCAAGCATGGCCCGGACAGCGTGGCGTTCTATGTTTCGGGGCAGTTGCTTACTGAAGACTATTATGTCGCCAACAAGCTGATGAAGGGCTTCATCGGCAGCGGCAATATCGACACCAATTCGCGGCTGTGCATGGCCAGCGCTGTCGCCGCGCATGTCCGTGCGTTCGGCGAAGACATTGTCCCGTGTACATATGATGATCTCGATGCAGCGGATTTGATCGTGCTGGTCGGTTCGAACACCGCGTGGTGTCACCCGGTGATCTGGCAGCGGATCGAGGAGGCCCGGGCGGCGCACGGGACCAAACTGGTGGTGATCGATCCGCGCCGCACCGAAACCGCCGAGCAAGCCGACTTGCACGTGCCGATTGCCCCCGATGGCGATGTGGCACTGTTCAACGCGCTGCTGTCCGAGCTTGGTCGGCGCGGGCTGACCGATGCAGCCGGGCTGGAGATGCCGGAGGGGTTCTGGGCTGCGTTACCATGCGCGCACGGGATCAAGCCTGCCATCTTCGCGCAGCTCGCCGATCTGGTCGCCGCGCATCCGCGCATGATCACGCTGTTCAGCCAGGGCACCAACCAGTCGACCAGCGGCACCGACAAAGGCAATGCGATCATTAATCTTCACCTTGCCACAGGGCGGATCAACCGCGCCGGTGCGGGGCCGTTCAGCATCACCGGGCAGCCCAATGCGATGGGCGGGCGCGAGGTTGGCGGGCTGGCCAACATGCTCGCCTGCCATCTGGGCTTTTCTGAAGCCGAGCGCAGCGATGTTGCCACATTCTGGAACACAGACCGCTTGTGCCAGGGTCCCGGTCTCAAGGCGGTCGACATGTTCCGCGCGGTCCACAGCGGGCGGATCAAATTCCTGTGGATTATGGCGACCAACCCGGCGGTTTCGATGCCCGACTCGAATTTCGTGCGCGCGGCGCTGGCGAGATGCCCGACCGTCGTGCTGTCGGATGTGATGGCCGATACCGATACCGGGCGCTTGGCGCAGATCCGCCTGCCCGCGCTGGCCTGGGGGGAAAAGGACGGCACGGTGACCAATTCCGAACGCCGCATCAGCCGCCAGAGGCCGTTGTTCTCCGTGCCGGGTGAAGCGCGCGCGGATTGGCAGATCGTCTGCCAGGTGGCCGCGCGTCTGGGCTGGGGAGAGGCCTTTGCCTTCGCCAGCCCGGCCGCCATCTACCGCGAATATGCCGCGATGACCGCGCTGGCAGTTCACCACGGCAAGCTGCTCGATTTGACTGCGCAGGCGTGCATCAGTGATCAGGAATATGAGACCTTGCAGCCGTTTCGCTGGGGAAGCGAGCACCCGCTGTCGGCAGGCTATCCCGCGCCGGGTGGCAAAGCGCGATTGATCGCGGTGATCCCGCCAGTCGCCGCCTGCAACCCCCCCTTTCCGCTCCGGCTCAATTCCGCTCGTTACCGCGATCAGTGGCACACGATGACCCGCACCGGTCTGTCGCCAACGCTGTCTCAGCACCGGCGCGAGCCGCTTGTTGAGGTGCATCCGGCTGATGCCGCCGTGCAGGGACTGAGCGAAGGCGGGCTCGCGCGCGTTATGACGCCAACGGGAGAGGCCGTGTTCCGCGTGACTTTCAGCGAAGGTCAGCAGCGCGGCGCAATCTGTGTCCCGATGCACTGGACCGCCGTCATGTCGAACGAAGGCCGGGCGAACCGTTTGCCGGGTCAGGACAGCGATCCGATTTCGGGCCAGCCGGGTTTCAAGAACGCGCCCGCCCGGATTGCGCCAATCGCGCCCGAATGGAGCGCGTTCCTGGCGACATGCGATATGCCTGGACCGGCGGGGCTGCTTTACTGGTCGCGTGCGCGGGTCAGCGGCGGCTGGCTATACGAGCTGGCGGGAATGGGCACGGTCGACGCTGACGCACTGCTTCCAGCTGGTGAGCGGCTGGAAGTAGCCGATCATGCGCGCGGGATGCGGCGTATTGCGGTGCGCGGGGCTGGCGGCGCGCTCAGCGCTGTGCTCTATCTGACCCGCTCGGGGCAGTTGCCGCCGCGCGATTGGGCCGCGGCGCAACTGGGCGCAGTTGATGCGCTGCCGGCCGAACTCCTCGCCGGACGGCCCAGCACGCCCGAACCTGATCGCGGCGCGATCGTCTGCGTCTGCCACGGCGTCGGCGAGCAAGTCTTGAAAGCCGCCGCCAACGAAGGTGCCCGCTCGCTTCAAGCGATTGGCATGGCAACCCGTGCGGGGACCAATTGCGGTTCGTGCCGCCCGGCCATCGCGCGGCTGCTTGCAGCAGCGATGCAACACTGTCTGGAGCCTGCCCAAGAAGCGATTTTCCTGTCAGCACTATCTGGTTCGTCGGCGCTGGCCCTGGCGATCCCGAATTGCTGACGCGCAAGGTCGAGCGACCGATCGGGTTCAGGCAGGTTAACCGAAAGCACGGCGGAGTCGCGGAAGCACATGTTCCGCATACAACCGCAAAAATCGTTCCTGATCGGGGCCGGGCGCATGGAAGACCAGGTGTGTGAAGCCCATTTCCACATAGGGCCGAATGCGTTCGACATGCTCCTCCGGATCAGTCGCGACGATCCAGCGCGACGCGGCCCTCTCGATCGGCAAGGCATCGGCAAGACGCTCCATCTCCAGCGGATCGGACACCGAATGCTTTTCCTCTGGTGAGAGCGCCAGCGCGGCCCAGAACCGCGTGTCTTCGAAAGCGCGATCGCGGTCGGTATCGAATGAAACCTTCATTTCAATCATGCGATCGATGCTATCGTGCGGTCTGCCTGCTTCGGTCAGGCCCGCTTCGAGGCCGGGCAAGAGTTTTTCCGTGTAAAAATCCCAGGCTTTGCCGCTGGTGCAGATGAAACCATCGCCGGTCTTGCCGGCGAATTTCGCCATCTGGATTCCACCTGCGCTGACATAGAAAGGCACAGGCACGGCTGGCCGATCATAAATTGTCGCATTGGCAGTCTGGTAGAATTCCCCCTCAAACGTGACACGTTCTTCACTCAGAAGCCTGCGCATCAGAACGATCGCTTCCTTCAACCGGCCAAACCTGCCTTTGAAATCGGGCCATTCTATGCCCGTTGCGGGTGTTTCGTTCAGCGCTTCGCCCGTGCCGATGCCCATAATGATTCGCTCGGGGAACATCGATGCAAGCGTTCCCATCGCCTGCGCCACGATCGACGGGTGGTAGCGGAAGGTCGGGGTGAGGACGCTGGTGCCCATTTGAATACGCGATGTTTTTGCACCCATCGCGCCGAGCCAGGCAAGCGAGTAGGGCGCGTGGCCGCCTGTGTGCCTCCAGGGCTGAAAATGATCGCTGATGAACACGGAGTCGAAGCCCACTTCTTCAGCGATGCAACCGAATTTCAACAGATCGCTGGGACCGAACTGCTCCGCAGAGGCCTTGTAACCAAGCTTCAACACTTCATTCTCCTCACGCGAGTTTGTTGTCTTTGTGGGCATAGCGCGCCTCAAGCGCGTCAAACTCATCTTTTTTCACCAGACGCTGACGTTCGCCGAAATCGGCAAGCATGTGCTGTACATCGGCCAGCGATCCGGTGGCGTGAAGTGATCCGAGCACGCGTTGCATGGCGAAAATAGCGCTTTGCAGAGCGGCATTGGCATAGAGCGCGATGGCATAGCCGGCGTCGGCCAGCGCCTGTAGCGGCAGCGGCGGGGTTTTGCCGCCGAACACGATATTGATGATCTGCGGCACGTCGCCGATTCGAGCGGGTGCAGCCAGCACTTCGTCGCTGCTGGTCAGTGCCTCGACGAACAGGATATCGGCGCCCGCCGCATGGTAGGCGTGTGCGCGCTCGATCGCCGCCTCGAACCCATCGATTGCACGCACGTCCGTGCGGGCAACGATCGCCGTCGATGCGTTGCGGCGCGCGTCCACCGCAGCCTTGATCTTGTCGACCATTTCGCCGGTCGGGATGACGGCCTTGCCTTCAAAATGCCCGCACTTCTTTGGGAAAACCTGATCCTCGAGCTGGATCGCAGCGGCTCCGGCCGCCTCGAGCCGCCGGACGACATGATAGGCGTTGACCGCGTTGCCGAATCCGGTGTCGGCGTCGACCAGCAGCGGCAGGTCAACCACCGCGCTGATCGCCATCGTAACTTCGACCAAGTCATTGGGGGTAATCAGGCCAATGTCGGGCAGGCCGAGGTTGAAATTGCTCACCCCCGCACCGGTGATATAGAGCGCCTCGAAGCCGATGTCGGCAGCGATCAGGGCTGAAAGCGGATTAGCGACGCCCGGCATTAGCAATGCCCGACCTTTCGTCAGCCGCGCGGCAAGTGATCGGGTCTCGATAAGGCTCATTCCATACCCCTGTTCGTCTATTCACCCAAATAGCAAGCCAGCCGCAAATATTTGTCAACTTTACACAGATTGCGTCATGCAGTGCGACCGAGAAAGTTGGCGCTGGCTCGTCGTGTTCCGCAGGCCGGTGGCCGAGGGGGCTATCGCCACAAACACACGGATATGTCCGGTTTTCAAAATATTTTGCAGGGCCAGAATAGGGGGCGGTGGCGGGCCATGCCCGATGATGATGAGCACTACGCTTACGCCATAACGCTCTGATTCTTGGTTCGACGTTATCCTTTAAGACGGCACGAACTTGCGCCAATCGTGAAGATGCCATGAGAACCCTGCGCGTTGGTAGCGGCACATCGCAAGGCGGTTTGAAAGCGAAAATCCTGTTCTCAGCCCGCCCACTACGCTAGTGGCCAACAAGATCGTGCCGTGTTGCACTTACTTTTGGGACGCGCCCTACCCATGCTGGCCGAACGCGATCAATTGCTGAGTGAGATGTACGGCGAGTTGCGGGCGGCGGCGGCGCGGATGTTACGTCGCGATGCCCCTGCGCTGACCATGCAACCCACCGAACTCGTCAATGAGGCGGCGCTGCGCATCGTCAAGCTGGAACAAATGAGCTTTAATGATCGTCAGCATTTCTTTGCGACCGGCGCGCGGATCATGCGGCAGGCGATGATTGATGCGATCCGCAGCCGCAAGCGGGCAAAGCGGCAGACACCGACCGTCTTTTTCGAAGGTGATTCCGAAAATCAGGGGATCGATGTTGAAGTGCTTGATGCCGCGCTGACCAAACTGGAAGGCGTGTCACCCGATCTTGCCAGGATCGTCGAGATGCGATTTTTCGTTGGCCTCAAGCCAGACGAGATTGCCATCGCGCTCGGGATTTCGGCCTCAACGGTCAAGCGGCGGTGGCAAACAGCCCGGCTCTGGCTGGCGAGCGAATTGGCGGAAGTTTAGGGTCCCCCTCAGGGAGAAACCCCTCCGACTTCAGTCGGATGCTGGCTTCAGCCATCGACTCGCTCGATGGCCTGTAACCTCGGAGAAAAGAGACAGCCCGAAGGGCGTCGAGTCTCTTTTCTCCGAGGTTACAGGCTATGCGCTACAGCAAGGGTTGTCACACAACTTTTCATCATCGCTACCATATCGTCTGGGCACCGAAGTACCGGTACAAGGTGCTCATCGGTGATGTGCGCCT
>JANLOZ010000067.1:0-10363 GCA_031366845.1 Novosphingobium sp.
GCCCAGCGCGGCCTGGTGGCATAGGACAGCAGCGAGCTTGGAGTGAAAGCCGGGGGCGATTTGAAGCCTGAGCGCAGGCAGCGCTCGCGCTTGCCCGAAACGATTGTGTCAACCGTCAGTGTCAGGCAATCGAACCGGGCCGCCTGGCAACGTTCGATCATGCTGCGGTTGAGTCCCTGGTCCTTGTGGACATAGAGCTGGAACATCTTGGGGCTGGAAACCCGGGCGGCGATCTCCTCGATGCTCACCGTGGCGAGGCTGGATATGCCGAACCACAGCCCGTATTTTTGCGCCACGTCGGCCACTGCGCGCTCGCCCTGCCAGTGGAATATGCGTTGCAGCGCAGTGGGGGAAAGGATCAGCGGCAGCGCAGATTTCCTGCCCAATATCGTCACCGACGTATCGATCTCGGCCACGCCAGCGAGCACATCGGGCACCAGATCGCAGTCATCAAACGCCGCGGTGTTGCGCGCCTTGGTCAGCTCGTCATCGGCCGCGCCATCGATATAGTCGAACACCGGCCACGGCAGGCGGCGGCGGGCGAGTTGGCGGAAATCATTGATATTATAGCAATCAGAAATCCGCATTACGCCGCCGTTCAGTGCCGCCTGTGTCTGAACCTCCGCTTGCCCTTTTTGCTGCCCGATGCAACCTTTTCCGCTTCGAGTTCAGCCGTGGCCTTTTCAGAGATGGCCTGCTTGTCCTTGTTCTTGGGATCGGCGGCGGCATAGGCGGCGAGCACCCTTGCCGCATCGGCAGTGGTGGCGGGCCGCGCAGGATAGGAACAGCCGCGCGCCATTCCCGTGCCCTTCAGGAACGCGCGGCGAGCGCTGCCCGCGAGCACGGCGGCGCGCAATTTGCGGTCTTGCGCATTCGCCCCCGATACTTCGCGGATGACCCCCTGAAATGGAATGAACGCCCCCACGACTGACTGCGCCACGCGCCCGGCCTGCATCTTGTTCTTGTTGATCGCATCAATATCCAGATCATCCCCCAGCATCTGATCGAGCGTGGTAACCGCCGAGGCCATTTTGGCGCAGGATGTCATTCCGGTGAGTGTGTAGGGATCTTCCTGGGCATCGAGCAGCAATTGCGGGATAGCCGTTTTCTTGAGGTTGAGGTCAGATACCGGCGTGGCAACCACATCAACCGCGCTGACATCTCGCTGCATGATGGGTTTTTCGGACGCTGTAGCCTTGGCATCAGGTTTCGCCTTGTCCTCCGCCGCAATCGGCGAGGCCAAGGCGGCGAACAGCATTATCGGCAGCAGTGCGGTGCGGCGCATGTTTTGTCCCCTAGTTTGCAGCGTTAAACGTGTCGCAAGCGTCTTCGTTCCCGGTCTGCAGGCCCTTTTGCAGCCATGCCATCCGCTGCGCGCTCGATCCGTGGGTGAATGCAGCTTCAACTGGGCGGCGGCCAGCGCCCTTCATCAGCGTATCATCGCCGATCTGGTGCGCGGCCTTGAGCCCGCTTTCCATATCGCCCGGATCGAGCCGCTCGCGGTTCCTGGCGGCCCAGACCCCGGCATAGCAATCGGCCTGCAGTTCCAGCTTCACCGAAAGCGGGTTCGCAGCATCGGGGTTGCGTTCCTGCAATTGGCGCACCTTGTCCGACGTGCCGCGCAAGTTCTGGATGTGGTGGCCATATTCATGGGCGATCACATAGTCGCGGGCGAACTGGCCATCGGCGCCAAGTTCCTGCTCCATCTGCCGATAGAAATCGGTGTCGAGGTAGATGCCCTGGTCGGTGGGGCAATAGAACGGCCCCATCGCCGACTGCGCCGCACCACAGCCCGAGCGACCCTGCTGCGAATAGAAGTGCAGCGTCGGCCTGGCGAAGTCTATGTTTGCGGCCTTGAACAGCGGTGCCCAGGTCTGGTTGAGCGAATAGAGCGCGTTGCACGATTCGAGGCTGGCCTGGTCAATCTTGCAGCTTTCCGCCACCGATGATCCGCCCTGCACCTGCGTTTGCTGCTGGCCGGGCATCGCCCCGCCATCGATCCCGCCGAGAAGCTGGCTGGGATCCACCTTGAACACCAGCGCGGCGATGAGGATGATAATTATCGTGCCGCAGCCGATCCTGCCGCCACCGCCGCCCATCGGAAACTGAAACCCGCCGCCGCCCTGCCCACGCTGATCATCGACGTTGATGGCATTGGGATCGAATTCATCGAGACGCATGGAATAGTATCCCCTCTTCGCGCTTGCAGCATGATGCACTTATGGCCAGAGTCCTTTTTTGACCTGTGTCCATTTTTGACCTGTGTAACGCCGAGCAGCGATTGTCGTTGCACCTGTCTGTCGCATCGCAAAGCCGGAGTCGATCATGTTTCTTAATGGAAAACGCGCGCTGGTTACCGGATCGACTTCGGGGATCGGGCTTGCAGTGGCGCGCGCGCTGCGTGCCGAGGGTGCGGAACTGGTGCTATCGGGGTTTGGCGAGGCTAACGAGATCGCGGCTCTGTGCGCGGAAATGTCGGCAATCCATGTGCCTGCGGATCTTGCAAAGCGCGATGGGGTAGAGGCGCTGATGCAGGCGGCTGGGAAAATCGATGTGCTGGTCAACAACGCCGGGATACAGCACGTTGCCCCGATAGAACATTTCCCGCCGGAAAAATGGGATCAGGTGATCGCGCTCAATCTGACCGCCGCATTTGATAGCTGCCGCCTCGCAGTGCCGCATATGAAGGCGGCGGGGTGGGGGCGGATCATCCAGGTGGCGAGCGCGCATTCGACCACAGCCTCGCCGTTCAAGGCGGCCTATGTCGCAGCCAAACACGGGCTGGCCGGGCTGACCAAAACTATCGCGCTTGAACTGGCCGAGGATAATATCACCGCCAATTGCATCAGCCCCGGCTACGTCTGGACGCCGCTGGTCGAGGGCCAGATACCTGATACCATGGCGGCGCGCGGGATGTCGCGTGAACAGGTGATCAACCAGGTGATGCTGGTGCGCCAGCCGACGCGCAAATTCGTCCAGCCATCGGATATCGGTGCGATGGCGGTGTTCCTGTGTAGCGATGCGGCAGCGAATATTACCGGGGCAAACTTGCCGGTCGATGGCGGCTGGACCGCTGAATAAGCCGGGCTGATGAGGCACCAGCACCACACACAGTAACCCGATTGCAACACAAGGGATTTATTGCGCGCAGGGCTTGCCCTGCCGCCGCGCCGGGGCTCTATTTGCGCTTGCGATGAACCGACCCTTATACACGATGAAGCGTTTGACCATGCGCGAGGCCCTATGGGCCGGGCACGCTGCCTTATGGGCGGGATTGGTGCTGTCGCTTTGTCCGGTCGCGGCGGAGGCGGCAAGGCGCGACCGTGCGCTCGAAAACGCGCTCGCTGCCCACATTTCGGTGCTCGCCAGCGATGACTACGGCGGTCGCGAGCCGGGCACCCCGGGTGAAGCCAAGACGCTGCGCTATCTCGCCAAACAGTGGTTCGATATCGGGCTGGTTTCGGGAACCAATGATGCCGGCCACGAATGGTTCGCGCCGGTAACCTTCGTCGCCCGCGAACCCGCCGCGTCCAACGCGGTTTTCATGCGCCGCGGCAAGCGGCTGGAACTGTCCGCTGCCGACGTTCTGATCCTGACTTCGGGCAAGCGCAGTCTGGTCGAAAGTGCGCCGCTGCTGTTCGTCGGCAATGGGCAGGTTGCGCTCAGCCGAAATGAGCTTGCCGGGCGGGTGGCCGTGCTGTTCTCTGGCCCGAGCGATGATGGAACCCGCCAGAACGCGCTGGTCAAGGCGGGTGCAGGCGCGGTGCTGACCGTGCTCGATGGCGAGCGGACGATTGCCGAGGTTGCCTCGCGCCGCAAGCGCTCGGGCTATGCCCTGGCCAGTGACAGCATCGGCGGCGATCTTGAAGGGTTTATTACCGTCAGCCGGTTCCGCGACCTGTTGAGCGGCGGCGCGCAGGCACTCGCCGCGCTGGAAGCCGAGGCCAAGGCTCCCGGATTTGTCCCGCATGCGCTCGACTTGACCGCAACGCTCGAGGCGACGACCCGCGAAACAACCGTTCACACGCACAACCTGATCGCTAAGCTTGACGGCAAACGCCCTGAAGCCGGGGCCGTGATGTTCCTCGCCCACTGGGACCATTTCGGCCAATGCGCCGAGCCACCTGCCGAGCACCTGATTTGCAACGGCGCGATCGACAATGCCAGCGGGCTCGCGGCGCTCACCGAGGTCGCGCGGCGGCTGTCGCGCAGCGGCCAGAGCGATCGCGACATCTATTTCGTCGCCACAACCGGTGAGGAGGTCGGATTTCTCGGCGCGCGGGCCTTTGCCGAAAATCCGCCGATCCCGCTCAAGAAAATTGTCGCGGCGTTCAACATCGATTCAGTAGCCATTGCCCCGGCGGGAACCCCGCTGGCGCAGGTTGGCAAGGGCATGACCCCGCTCGATGCGCAGATCGCCCTGGTCGCCAAAGCCGAGCGACGCAAAATGATCGATGGTCTCGCCGCAAATGCCTATGTCAAACGGCAGGACGGCTGGGAGCTTATGCGGCACGATGTGCCGGCGGTGATGGTGACCAGCGCCTATGGCGATCTGCCGCGGATGGAACGCTTTTTCGATACCGATTATCACCGGCCGCTTGACGTGTTCAAACCCTCGATCGAACTTGGCGGCGCGGCGGAGGACGTGGCATTTCTGGTGGCGCTGGGGCGCTGGTTTGGTGATGTGAAGCGGGTGCCTGTGCAATAGAGCGGGCTGCGCAAAAAACTGAACCACCCCAGTCATCCCGGCCCCTCGACTTGCTTGGCATAATTTTCCGTGCTGGGTTCCGGCCTGTAATGTGGTGGCGGCACCTGCCCGCTTCTGGTGCGCTTGGCGCAATCGAGCAACCACCACTCTGGACGTAGCGTCTTTGTGAGCGCATAGTCCGCTCCATGATCAGCAACCGCATCACCTCGCTCGCCACGCTTGCCGCATTTGCCGCCGCGTGTGTTTCCATGCCCGTTTCTGCCGAACTGGCGGTGGGCACCAAGGCACCCGATTTCACCGCGGCTGGGGCTCTGGACGGCAAGGACTTCACATTCAACCTCAAAAAGGCGTTGAAAAAGGGCCCGGTCGTACTCTATTTCTATCCCAAGGCTTTCACCAAGGGCTGCACGATTGAAGCCCACGCCTTTGCCGAAGCCACCGCTGATTTCACCGCCGCCGGCGCTACAGTGATCGGCATGTCGAATGACGATATTCCCACGCTCAAGCGCTTCTCGACCGAGGAGTGCCGCAGCAAGTTCGCCGTCGCTGCCGCCAAGCCCGAGGTGGTGAAGGCCTATGACGTGGCGCTGAAGCGCGAGGGCTTTCCTCCCGGCTTCACCAACCGGACGAGCTATGTCATCGCCCGCAACGGCAAGATCGCGCTGGTCCATGCAGACCTCAATCCTGTTGATCATGTTCGGCTGACGCTTGAGGCGGTGAAGGCGCTCAAGGGCAAGAAGGGCTGAACAGCGTCTTCGCGCTTTATCGGCCGCCAGCTTTACAATCGCCGCTGCTCCGCTAAGCGGTCCGCCAGATTGACGGAGACCTAAGCCATGCGTGCCGAAGGGCAGGCTCATATTGATCGAATCAGCGCCGCGCTGGCGCTGGTGCGCAAGTTTCTCGATTGGGACCGCGCGCTGCGGCGGCTCGATGAGCTGAACGCGCGCGTCGAAGATCCGAAGCTGTGGGACAGCCCCAAGGAAGCCGAAGCGGTGATGAAGGAGCGGCGGCGGCTCGAAGCGGCCGTTGGCGCGGTCAATTCGATCTCGCAGGAAATGGCCGACGCCATCGAATATGTCGATCTGGGTGAGTCTGAAGGCGACGAAGCCACTGCCGAAGAAGGTGTCGCCGCGCTCGCCGCGCTGGCTGACCGCGCCGACCGCGACAAGATCCAGGCGCTGCTCGCGGGCGAGGCCGACGGCAATGACACCTTCCTCGAAATTCATGCAGGCGCAGGCGGGACCGAGAGCCAGGACTGGGCCGAAATGCTGCTGCGGATGTATTCGCGCTGGGGCGAAAAACGCGGGTTCAAAGTCGATGTCATCGAATACCAGGCCGGTGAGCAGGCCGGGATCAAGTCTGCGACAATCCAGATCAAGGGCGAAAATGCCTATGGCTATGCAAAAACCGAAAGCGGCGTCCACCGGCTTGTCCGCATCAGTCCTTATGATTCATCGGCGCGTCGCCACACCAGTTTCAGCTCGGTCTGGGTGTTCCCGGTCATCGACGATTCGTTCCACATCGAAATCAATCCGGCGGACCTCAAGATCGATACCTACCGCGCATCGGGCGCTGGCGGCCAGCACGTCAACACCACCGATTCCGCCGTTCGCATGACCCATGTGCCCTCAGGGATCATCGTCGCCAGCCAGGTGGACCGATCACAGCACAAGAACCGCGATATCTGCATGGGCATGTTGAAAGCGCGGCTTTACGAAGAAGAAATGCGCAAGCGCGAGGAAGCCGCCAGCGCGGAACATTCGGCGAAGAGCGAAATCGGCTGGGGCCACCAGATCCGATCCTACGTTTTGCAGCCGTACCAGATGGTCAAGGATCTGCGCACCGGCGTAACCTCACCTAGCCCCGATGATGTGCTCGATGGCGATCTCGACATGTTCATGGCCGCTGCGCTTTCACAGCGGGTGACGGGTGAGAAGGTCGATGTGGAAGACGCTGATTGATCGGGCGTTTTGTCTTGAATGGCGTCGTAGCGGCGTCGCTTGCGGCGCTCACCGCATGCAGCCAGCAGCCTGATCAGTCAGACCGCCCGGTAACTTCGCGCGAATTTCCGCGCGCTGATCGGCCGGTGTCCAAAACCACCTCTACCCAGTTCTCCACCGAGGCGCAGCGTGATAGCCAGGGCGAGGCCAAAGTCGTGATGGACCTGGCTACGATAGGCGAAGGAACCACGGTCGCCGATCTGGGTGCGGGTGAGGGCTACTATACCATCAGGCTCGCCCAGCGGGTGGGCAAGAAGGGCCGGGTTCTGGCCGAGGACATCGATCCCGGTGCAATTCAGCGGCTCGGCCAGCGGGTGCTGCATGACCGGCTCGATAATGTTTCGATCAAAACCGGCAAGGCCGACGATCCGCAACTGCCCGATGGCAGCTTCGACCGGATATTCATGATCCACATGTACCACGAAGTCAGCGAACCTTACGCCTTTCTGTGGCGGCTGCGTCCGACTCTGAAAGCAGGCGGTCAGGTTATCGTCGTCGATCTTGACCGCCCCACCGGTCAGCACGGTATCCCGCTCGCGTTGCTGTCTTGCGAATTTGGCGCTCTGGGCTTTCGTTTGACACAATTTGTCCGTAAGCCGGAGATAACTGGCTACCTTGCCCAGTTTGAGGCGGTGGGCGATCGCCCGTCACCCGCCGCAATCAAACCGTGCAAGGTGGGCGCTGACGGCACGGCTGTTCAGCGCTGAAATAAGGATTAATAATGGCGTTCAAGGGTTTGCAACCAATTATCTACGCTGGCCGTGAAGTCTGGCCGCTGGTTGAAGGCGGCAAGGGTGTTTCGGCGACGAATCACGCGAGTTCGGGTGCATGGGCAGCTGCGGGCGGGATCGGCACGGTCAGCGCGGTGAATGCCGATAGCTATGATCCCGAAGGCAAGATCATCCCGCAGGTCTATGCGCAGCTCACCCGCAAGGAGCGCCATGAACGGCTGATTGAATATGCCATCGATGGTGCGGTTGAGCAGGTTCGCCGCGCGCATGAACTCGCGGGCGGCAAGGGCGCGATCAATATCAACGTGCTGTGGGAGATGGGCGGCGCGCAGCCGATCCTCGAAGGCGTGCTGTCACAAACGCAGGGCATGATTGCCGGGGTCACCTGTGGCGCAGGCATGCCTTACAAGCTCTCCGAAATTGCCCAGCGGCATAATGTGCACTACCTGCCGATTGTCAGCTCGGGCCGGGCTTTTCGCCTGCTGTGGAAGCGCGCCTATCACAAAGTGCCGCATCTGCTCGGCGCGGTGGTTTATGAAGATCCATGGCTGGCGGGCGGGCACAACGGCCTGTCCAACGCCGAAAATCCGCTCGAGCCGCAAGATCCCTACCCACGCGTCAAGGTTCTGCGCGAGGTTATGCAGGCTGAGGGCATTCCTGATACGGTGCCAATCATCATGGCCGGCGGTGTCTGGGCGCTGCGCGAATGGAATGACTGGATCGACAATCCCGAGCTTGGCGAGATCATGTTCCAGTTTGGCACCCGGCCCTTGCTGACGCATGAAAGCCCGATCCCGATCGGCTGGAAGGAAGCCTTGCGCGATCTCAACCCTGGCGACGTTCTGCTCCATCGTTTTTCGCCGACGGGGTTTTATTCCTCCGCCGTGCGCAACCCGTTTTTGCGCGCACTGGAGGCGCGGTCTGAACGGCAGGTGCCCTATTCAAAAGTTGAGGCCGGCGAGCATACCGTGCGGCTCGATGTCGGGGTGCGCGGAAAGAATTTCTGGGTGACACCCAAGGACCTTGAACGCGCGCGCGGCTGGGCGGCCCAAGGCTACAACGAAGGCCTGCGCACGCCCGATGATACAATCGTTTTCGTTGCGCCGTCCGAGCGTGAGGTGATCCGGCGGGACCAGTCTGATTGTATGGGCTGCCTTTCGCACTGCGGTTTCTCATCGTGGAAAGACCATGACGATTACACCACCGGGCGGCTCGCCGATCCGCGCAGTTTCTGCATCCAGAAAACCTTGCAGGACATTGCCCACGGCGAACCGATAGACGAGAATCTGATGTTCGCCGGCCATGCCGCCTTCCGCTTCAAGCAAGACCCGTTCTATTCGAACAACTACACGCCAAGCGTGAAGGAGCTGGTCGAGCGGATCCTGGCCGGCGACTGATCAGGAGGCCATAGCCATGCCGCAAGGCGCATCGATAACCGACGGGGCAAAGCCGCCCAGCCTTGGCCGCCTGCTGCGCGAATTGCTCGATGTTCCAGCAATCATTGTCGCGCCCTTGCTGCCGGTGCCGAAGCTGCCTGCGACCGGACAGGGCCAGCCGGTTCTTGTCTTCCCCGGTTTTCTCGCCAACGACGATGCTACCTCGCTGCTGCGGCGGAGCATCGATGCCGCCGGGCTGCGCTCGTTCGGCTGGGAAATGGGGTTCAACGTCAAGGTCACAGCTGACATGGTGGAGCGGCTCAACGCGCGGCTGAACGAAGTTTCAGCCTTGGCGGGCGGGGCCAGGGTTACGCTGGTCGGCTGGAGCCTTGGCGGGCTTTACGCCCGGCAGCTCGCCAATCAGCATCCGGACAAAGTGCGGATGGTGATAACGCTCGGCAGCCCTTTTTCGGGCGATCTGCGCGCGAACAATGCCTGGCGGCTGCTCGAAAAGGCCAACGGTCATCCGGTCGATGACCTGCCGATGCCGATCGGTTTTCGCGAGAAGCCGCCGGTGCATACGGTCGCAGTGTGGTCACCCAATGACGGGATTGTCGCGCCCGAAACCTCGTGCGGTGATCCCGATCAGTCGGACGAGCGGATTGCGCTGTCCTGCACCCACATAGGCTTCTGCGTCAGCGCGTCTGGCGTGCGGCAGGTGGTTCAGCTGTTGCTCGACCGGCTGGTGACCTAGCGTCTTTCCGGAGCGGGCTGGTGCCGATCCGATATAAGTCGGAAAAACTCTAAATCGCGTCGACCATTACCACTTCGGCATCGCTGCTGGCGGTTACAGTAATCTCACTCTCGCCGGTAATCGCCACGCCGTCGCGCGCTTTTGCGGGAACGCCGTTGACGGTGATCGCGCCAACCGGCGCAACCAGATAGAGATGGCGCGCAGGATCCGCTGCATAGTGCAGCGTCGCGCCCGCTGGCAGCGTTGCCGCCAACACCTTGGCGTCAGCGCGGATCATCAGCGCGTCGTCAGCTTCGGGCGTGCCGCTTGCCAGCACCTCCCATTTGCCCGAACGCTCACCGCGCGGAAATTCGCGCTGACCCCAGGCGGGCGCACCACCGGGTGCCTCGGGAATGATCCATATCTGGAACAGCGTCGTCGCCTCGTCCTCGTGGTTGTATTCGGCGTGAACGATGCCGGTGCCGGCGCTCATCACCTGAACGTCGCCCGCGCCGGTGCGGCCCTTGTTGCCGGTGCTGTCTTCATGGCTGATCGCTCCGGTGCGCACAAAGGTGACGATTTCCATGTCGCGGTGCGGATGCGGGGAGAAGCCGGTTTGTGCAGCGATGGTATCATCGTTCCACACGCGGATGTTGCCCCAGCCCATGCGGGCGGGATCGCGGTAATCGCCGAAGCTGAAGTGATGGCGTGCATCGAGCCAGCCGTGCTCGGCGTGGCCGATGGCGGAAAAAGGACGAACATCGATCATGGGTATTTCCACATCAGCGGGGAGTTGCCGCTGGAATGTTGGAAAG
>JANLOZ010000106.1:0-4239 GCA_031366845.1 Novosphingobium sp.
GGCTGGTGCCGTCTTCTACAGAAAAACTCTAATCCAGCAATTCCGGCCCGAGCGCCGGATCCAGATCCCTTGGCCGCATCAGGTGGACCAGCTTGGCGCAGCCATCGTGCAGATCATTCCACCGCTCGATGTTACATTCAAGCACGGCAAAGGCCGCTGTCGGGAACTTCGTTTCGACCGCCGCGCGAAGCGGGCAGATGCCGTCATCGGGAACCAGATCGAAGATCACGTCCTCCAGCCCCGGGTTGTGGCCGACCATCATCACGCTGGAAATATGGTCATCGGTTTCACGCAGCACATCGATCAGGTTGACTGAGCTGGCGAGGTAAATTCGCCGATCCCATTGCACCGGGATGGTGCGTTCAACTTCGCCGGACGCGATTTCGATGGTTTCAGTGACCCGCACCGCAGGCGAGGCGACGATGCGCTGCCACGGCACACCATGTTCTACAATATGCCGCCCCATCAGCGCCGCACCCTTGCGTCCACGCGCGTTGAGTCCGCGATCAAAATCGCGCGCGCGGGCATCGTGCCAGTCAGACTTGGCGTGGCGGAACAGGCCGAGGAGTTTCAAGGTATGGCAGCTTCCTGCTTCATTGGTACGGCAGAAACACGCGCCGCCACGCGTTGTAAAGCCTCCTCAAGCGTCAGGCGCGTGACCGGCGTATCGGGCGGAAAGGCCGAGAGCAGCCGGCTGGGGAAGGCGGCCGACAGCACGACGAAAGCGCCATGATCATCGCGGCTGCGGATCAGGCGGCCGAATGCCTGCGCCAACCGGGCGCGGATGATCCGGTCATCATAGGCCGAGCCGCCCTGAACCGCCCGCCGCGCACGGTGGAGGATCGAGGGTTTGGGCCAGGGCACTTGCTCCATGACCACAAGGCGAAGACTGTGACCCGGAACATCAACACCATCGCGCAAGGCGTCGGTGCCGAGCAGGCTGGCGCGCGGATCATCGCGGAAAATATCGACGAGCGTCCCGGTGTCGATCGGATCGACGTGTTGAGCGTAGAGCGGCAGCCCGGCGCGCGCGAGCCGGTCAGCAATGCGGCCATGCACCGCGCGCAGGCGCCGGATCGCGGTGAACAGCCCCAGAGCGCCGCCGCCCGAAGCCTCGATCAGCCGGGCATAGGCTGCGGACAGCGCCGAGACATCGCCTTTGGTCACATCGGTGACGATTAGCACCTCAGCCTGCTGCGCATAGTCAAACGGGCTCTCGGAAAGCGACAGGCGCGGCGCGACATCAAGGTGTTGCGCGCCCGAACGGAGCACGGCGGCATCCCAATCGTCGCCATCGCGCAGTGTCGCGCTGGTCAACACCACCCCGTGCGCTGGTTCGAGCACTACTGCGGCAAACGGTTTCATCGGATCGAGGAAATGTCGGTGCAGGCCGATATCAAATTCGCGCGCATCGTTGCGGTCCACCGCCAGCCAATCGACGAAATCGGGATCAGCCGGGCCACCGAGCCGTCCGAGCAGCGATTCCCAAGCGGCGAGTGTATCAATCCGCCAGCCGAGCGAATGGCGCGCACCTTCGATCCGTGCGCGGCCAGCGCCATCGAGCCAATCGGGCGGTTCGGCCATGATCGCCTCCAGCCTGACCCCCAGCCGGATAAGCGGACCACGCAGCTCGGCGAGCGCCGCCTGCGCCGTCCCGGCAACCTCGATGAACGGCCCATCAAGTTGCGCGGCCTCGGTCTCGAGCCCGTAACCCGCCTCCTGTCCGCCACTTTCATCGCGCGCATAGGTCGTGGCGCGGACAGCCGCGAGAAGTTCCTCCATAGGGCCCGAGGGCATGTTCTCGACCAGCCGTTGCAGCCAGCCATCGCCGGGCAGCGCGTCGGCGACGTAGCGCGCAGCGGCAATCGCCTTGCCCCCCGCCTCGTCATAGCTGGCGACATCGGCGAGCCTTGCCGCAAGGCCGCGCCGCCGTCCTTTCGACCCTCGTTCCGGTCCGACAATCCAGCGGCGCAATTCGATCAGTTCGTTACCGGTAAGCGCGGCGGCGAATGTCGAATCGGCAGCTTCAAAAACGTGGTGGCCCTCGTCGAAAACAATCCGAGTCGGGCGCTGGGCATGATCACGCCCGCGCGCGGCGTTGACCATCACCAAGGCATGATTGGCGATCACCAGATCGGCCTGTGCGGAGGCTCGCGTGGCGCGTTCAATGAAGCATTTGCGATAATGCGGGCAGCCGGCATAGACACATTCGCCGCGCCGGTCAGTGAGTGCCGCAACGCCGCGTTGGCGGAACAGCGTGCCGAGCCAGCCGGGCAGATCCCCGCCGATCATATCGCCGTCCTGGCTATAGCTCGCCCAGCGCGCGACTAGCTGCGCAAGAATTGCCGCACGACCGGAGAAACCACCTTGCAAGGCATCTTCAAGATTAAGCAAACAAAGGTAATTCTCGCGGCCCTTGCGGACGACAACTGGCTGCGTACCATCGGCGCGTTCGGCGGGCCAGGCGCGGCGGCTCTCGCGCCGAAGCTGGCGTTGCAGCGCCTTGGTAAAGGTTGAAACCCACACGGTTCCGCCCGATTTTTCCGCCCACAGCGATGCCGGTGCAAGGTAGCCCAGCGTCTTGCCGATCCCTGTTCCGGCCTGCGCGAGCAGCACGTGCGGTCCCTTCGCGCGTTCGCGCGGGACGAAGGCATGGGCGGTTTCGGCGGCGTAACTTTGCTGGCCAGGGCGCGGTTCGGCTGCCGCCCCGGTAAGCGCGGTGAGCCGCTTCTGCACCTCCTCCGGATCGAGCCAGACCTGCAAGGGTTGCGGTCGTTCGGGTGCTTCCTCCCATTCGGGCAAGCGGGCGAAAAGCCAGCGTTCATTGCGTTCCGGTTTGCGCAGACGGGGCCCGAGCAACGATGCCCACGGCCAGCGCAGGCGGATCAGCGATTGTAGCGAGGTCCACGCACCTTCGCGCTCAGCCCAAGTCTCGTCTTCACATGCCGCAAGCAGCGCACCTGCTGCTTGCTGGAGCAGGGCCGCGACACCGGCATCGTCATTGGGCTCGTCCAGCCCAAGCGAATGCGCCAGTCCCTTCGGCGTCGGCACGACAAACCGTGCCGGGTAGACGAAGGCAAAAAGTTCAAGCAAATCAAGACCTGAGAGATCGGGATAGCCGAGGCGGCTGGCGATCAGCGGGGCGTTGAGCAGCAGCAGTGGCGTATCCGCCGCCGCCATGATCGCCTCTCCCTTGGGGCAGGCGCGGGTTGCGCCCGCACCATCGCGCAGCCAGCAGCCCGAATGGCTGGCGTGGAGCGCGGGGAGGGGCAAAGCGGCCATTAAATCGCTGTAGAACGAAAACTGAACACGGGGCAAGTCTGGCCCGCAAGGTTGACCGAATCTCTTGGCTGGGCCAGCGTGACGGCATGACAAAATCGGCCTCGCGCGATGCGCTTATTGCCCGGCTGCCCAAGGCCGAACTGCACCTGCATATTGAGGGTTCGCTTGAGCCTGAACTGTTGTTCGCGCTGGCGGAGCGTAACGGGGTCAAGCTGCCCTTTGCCGATGTCGAGGCGGTGAGGGTGTCCTATTCTTTCTCAAATTTACAAGACTTTCTGGATATTTACTATCAGGGTATGAGCCTATTGATCGAGGAGCAGGACTTCTTCGATCTGACCTGGGCCTACCTGCTGCGCGCCCATGCCGACAATGTTCGCCACGTTGAGATATTCTTCGATCCGCAGGGGCACACTGAACGCGGCGTGGCGTTCACAACAGTGCTCAACGGCATCACAACAGCACTGAGACGGGGTCAAAGTGAACTTGAGATCACTCACAAACTCATCTTGTGCTTTCTGCGCCACCTGAGTGAGGCTGATGCCGAAGCGACGCTCGACGAAGCCGTTCCGCACCTTTCGAGAATCCACGGCGTTGGCCTCGATTCGTCCGAGCTGGGCCACCCGCCAAGCAAGTTTGCCACCGTTTTCGCCCGGGCGCGGAAGCTTGGTTTGCACCGCGTCGCCCATGCCGGGGAGGAGGGCCCGCCGGCCTATGTTTATGAGGCGCTTGATGTGCTCGGGGTTGACCGCATCGACCATGGCAACCGCGCGCTGGAGGACCCGGCACTGGTGCAGCGGATCGTTGCCGATGGCCTGACGCTGACCGTCTGCCCGCTCTCCAACCTGCGGCTGTGCGTGATCGGCGCGATGGAGCTCAGCCCGGTCGCGGCTATGCTTGCGGCGGGGATCAGGGTGACGATCAATTCGGACGATCCCGCCTATTTCGGCGGCTATATCA
>JANLOZ010000163.1:0-3833 GCA_031366845.1 Novosphingobium sp.
GTTTCATCGCCGCGATTTTTGCGGCGATCGGCGCCCGTGAAAATTGGGCCGGCCACCCCCCCACTTAGAATGGGCGCCGGGTTCCCCCGGCCCCCTGACCCTAAACATGGGACAAAACGAAAATAGAATTATCCTGCGACCCTGTACGGGCTTGCCACATTAGGTTTGGCTACCGCGCTTATAGGCCGCTCGAATGAACCGGGCCGGTATTACCCGTTCATCGCAGTTGCAGTTTAGTCCGAACTCAGTGCTTGCCTTCGCTCGCCGGATGACCCGGCCAATCGGCAACCGGATTGTTGCCCCAGCCCAGCCCGGCTTCGCGCGGGTTGATGCAGCCATCCATCATGCCCGCGGTGCACACGGCATATTCCTTGCCTTCCATCATCACCTTGGTGGCGTGGCCCGCCTTGTCGCGTTCGGTCACTTGCACGGCTGAGGCCATGTGCATGGCACCGCCATGATGATGCTTGCTCTTGGCAACAGCCGGACCAGCAATGGCCAGAGCGATGATGCTAACAATGATCGTAGTGCGCTTCATGTTCAGACACCCCGTTTTGTTATGTGCGTGACGATGGGTTAAGCTTGTAGTTACCCGCGGTCAAACGCCCATTCCGGGGCGCCTGCGGCCTTGCGCAGGCCGCCGATGTTCCCTAGCTGTTCACCGATGTCCGAAGACCCTGATTTGACCGGCGATCCGCTGCTCGCCCAGCTCAACGCGCCGCAGCGCGAAGCCGTGTTGACCACCCAAGGCCCGGTGCTGATGCTCGCGGGCGCAGGCACGGGAAAGACAGCGGCGCTTACCGCGCGGCTGGCGCATCTTGTGCGCATGCGGCTCGCCTGGCCGAGCGAGATTTTGTGTGTCACCTTCACCAACAGGGCGGCACGCGAAATGCGCCAGCGCGTCGGGCATCTGATCGGCCCGGCGGTTGAAGGCATGCCGTGGCTCGGCACCTTCCACGCGATTGCCGCCAAGATGCTGCGCCGCCATGCCGAACTGGTCGGGCTGCAAGCCAACTTCACCATCATCGATACCGATGACCAGTTGCGCCTGCTCAAGCAGCTGATTCAGGCCGAGGGGATCGATGACAAACGCTGGCCTGCGCGCCTGCTGGCCTCATGCATTGATCGCTGGAAGAACCGCGGGCTCAGCCCCGGCGATCTCGATGCGGCGGAAAATGAATCCTACGCCAATGGCAAAGGCCAGCAGTTCTATCGGCTCTATCAGGACCGGCTGAAAGCGCTCAACGCCTGCGACTTCGGTGATCTGCTGCTGCATATGCTCAACGTCCTGCGCGGCCACCGCGAGATTTTGGAGCAGTACCAGCAGCGCTTCAAATATGTCATGGTCGATGAATATCAGGATACCAATCAGGTCCAGTACCTGTGGCTCCGCCTGATCGCGCAACTGCGCAAGAATATCTGCGTCGTCGGCGATGATGACCAGTCAATCTATTCATGGCGCGGCGCAGAAGTTGCCAATATCCTCAAGTTTGAAAAAGATTTTCCCGGCACCAAAGTGATCCGGCTTGAACAGAACTATCGCTCGACGCCAGACATTCTCGCAGCGGCGTCAGGCCTGATTGGCGTCAACAGCCAGCGGCTCGGCAAAACGCTGTGGACGGCGGCGAACGGCGGCGACAAATTGCGCGTAATCGGCGTCTGGGACGGGCCGGAGGAAGCGCGACGGGTGGCTGAGGAGATCGAGCGGCTGGAGCGCGAAGGTGCCCGGCTGGAGCAGGTGGCGATCCTCGTTCGCGCGCAGTTCCAGACGCGCGAATTTGAAGATCGCTTCATAACTATCGGACTTAACTACCGGATTATCGGTGGATTTCGTTTTTATGAACGCGCCGAGGTGCGCGATGCCCTGGCCTATTTGCGGGTCATCGCGCAACCATCGGACGATCTCGCGTTCGAGCGCATTTACAACACGCCCAAGCGCGGACTGGGCGACAAAACGCTGGAAAAGCTCCATCGCCATGCCCGTGCCCGCGGCGTGCCGCTCAGCCTTGCTGCCATCGAGATTGTCGACACCGACGAGCTTGCGGCGCGGGCACGCCAGACCCTGCTCGCGCTGATGCGCGATTTCGCCCGCTGGCGCGATGCGGTCAAAACCTCCAGCCCGGCTGAACTCGCCCGCACACTGCTCGATGAAAGCGGTTATACCGCGATGCTTCAGGCCGAAAAGAGCGCCGAGGCCGCCGGCCGGCTTGAAAACCTGTCCGAACTTGTCCGCGCGATGGAGGAATACGAAACGCTCGGCGATTTCCTCGAGCATGTCAGCCTGGTGATGGATAACGAAGCGGCGAGCGACGAAGAAAAGGTCACGATCATGACCATGCACGCCGCGAAGGGGCTCGAATTTGACAACGTATTCCTGCCCGGCTGGGAAGAGGGCGTGTTCCCCTCACAGCGCGCGCTCGATGAAGGCGGGCTCGCCAGCCTCGAGGAAGAACGCCGCCTCGCCTATGTCGCGATCACCCGCGCGCGGCGGCGCTGCACCATTTTGCACGCGGCCAACCGGCGCATCTATGGCCAGTGGACCAGTTCGATCCCCAGCCGCTTCGTTGGCGAAATCCCGCCCGCGCATGTCGATGTGGAAACCACGCTGGCTGGCGGCGCGAGCCTGTGGAAAGCGCAGTGGTCCGAACGCGAAGACCCCTTCGCCCACCTCGCCCGCGCCCAGCCTGATCGCGCCGCAGCCCGTGGCCCCGGCTGGCAACGCGCGGCGATGCAGACCTTTGATCCAGTGCCGCGCCGCATCGCCGAGCCCACCCGCAGCGCCGCCAGCTTCGCCGCCAAGCCGCGTGATGACTTGCGCGTGGGCGCGCGGGTGTTTCACGAGAAGTTCGGTTACGGCGTGGTCGCCGCGCAGGAAGGCAACAAACTCGAGATTGATTTCGAGATCGCCGGGCGCAAGCGGGTGATTGATAGTTTTGTGAAGGTGGGGGAGTAATTCGTCGTGGCCAGCATCCGGCGCACAGCCAAACCTACCCCACGGTAAAATTCAGAAAGCCCGGCACCGGGCCGTTCCAGTCACCGTCCTGAATGTCCTGAGCGGGTTCAGTACGCTTTTCAGTGCGGGGAGCGCGTGGCGCGTGTTCTTCACGAGGCGCTCGTTCTTCACGAGGCGCGCGCTCTTCACGGGGTGCGCGCTCTTCACGGGGTGCTCTGGCTTCCCGAGGAGCACGGGCTTCACGCGGCGCTTTGTCTTCGCGCGGAGCACGGGCCTCGCGCGGTGCGCGGGCTTCACGCGGCGGGCGCGCTTCCTTGGGTGCACTGGCTTCACGCGATGCCTTAACATTGCGATCACGACGCGGTTTTGCCGCAGCCGGAGCTGATTGTTCGCCCTCTGCTATCGGAGCTTCAACCGCCCCGCCGTGCATGGTGTACAGCGGGATCGGACCGCCGGTCAGCTTCTCGACATTCTGGATCGCTTCTTCATCCGCCGGAGAGACAAAGGTAAAGGCCCGCCCTGTGGCCCCAGCCCGTCCGGTGCGGCCGATGCGGTGGACGTAGTCATCCGGGTGCCACGGCGTATCGAAGTTGAAGACGTGGCTCACACCCTTCACATCCAGCCCGCGTGCCGCGACATCAGACGCGACAAGAATGTTGATGGTGCCCGCCTTGAACCGGTCAAGCTCGGCAATGCGCGAGCTCTGGTCCATATCGCCATGGATCTCGCCCGCCGACAAACCGTACTGCTGCAGGCTCTTGGCCAGCTCGCGCACGGTGGTCTTGCGGTTGCAGAAGACGATGGCGGTGGTGACATTGTCGGTCTTGATCAGCTGGCGCAGCACGTCGCGCTTTTTCCGCGCATCGACGAGCACCTTGTG
>JANLOZ010000186.1:0-6284 GCA_031366845.1 Novosphingobium sp.
GATTTCAGCGCGAAGGCCTCATCGGACGAAATCACCGGCTTTGTCCGCGCGATAGGCAATGTCGCGCGTGAAGCGGGGCTGGTTGATCCGGGCTACCGCGTGCTCGCCAACATCGGCCAGCACGGCCATCAGGAAGTGCCGCATCTGCATGTCCACCTGTTCGGCGGGCGTCAATTCAGCACGATGATTTAGCGATAGAACGCGCCACAGACACGCTCCGGCTTTTCTACCCCTTGCCCTGCGACTCGCCTAGCGGCTAAGCCTGCGCCTGCATGACGTCAGTTCCCGCAACCCAACCCCTTGAACCCCAGGGCGGCCAGTTCGATGGCCCGGTCCACCGGTTCGCGGTACGCGCCTATTTTGAGGACACCGATCTTTCGGGCGTGGTCTATCACGCCAATTACCTGCGCTGGTTTGAACGCGCCCGGTCAGACATGCTGCGGCTGCTGGGGATTGACCAGCGCGCGGCGCAAGAGGCGGGCGAGGGTGCCTATGCGGTGTCCGAACTGACGATCCGCTATTTTGCGCCTGCCCGGCTTGACGATGCGGTACTGCTCGAAAGCCGGGTGGAAGAAATGCGCGCCGCCTCGTGCCGGATGCACCAGAAGGCCTGGCGCGATGGCGTGCTTCTCACCGAAGCGCGGCTGCGCGTGGGTTTCGTCGCCCCCGATGGCCGCCCGCGCCGCCAACCCGATGCCTGGCGGCGCGCCTTTGCTGCCATTCTGCCTGAAAGCCATTCTGCCTGAAAGCCATTCTGCCTGAAAGCCATTCTGCCTGAAAGTACGCCCTGATGGACCTTGCCGCATTGCTCACCGCCTCGCCATCACAACCGCTCAATCCCTTGCGGATGTTCCTCGATTCCGATGTCGTGGTGCAGGTGGTCATGGCCGGGCTGCTGCTCGCTAGCCTGTGGGTGTGGTCAACGATCATCGCCTTTTCGTGGCGGATGGCGCGGCTGGCCCGGCGCAGCGCCGCCTATGAGGCCGATCTGTGGGAGGCGGAAAACTACGAGGAATTCCATGCGACAAGCAGCAAGGGTGATCAGCCGATTGCCCGGGTGGCGGGGGCCGCACTCGATGAATGGAAGCGCTCGGCCAAACTGGCCCGGCCCGATCGCGAAGGCATTCGCCAGCGGCTGTCGCTGGTGATGGGCACCGTGGTTGAAGGCGAGGCTGACAAGCTCGCCGCGCGGCTCAATATCCTCGCCACGGTCGGTGCCGCCGCGCCGTTTGTCGGGTTGTTCGGTACCGTCTGGGGGATCATGCGAACGCTGTCGTCGTTTTCGCAAAACGCCTTCACCATGGCGACGGTCGCGCCGCAGCTTTCCGAAGCGCTGTTCGCCACCGCCATCGGCCTGTTCGCGGCTATTCCGGCGGTGATCGCCTACAACCGGCTGAGCCTGAAGGTGAACGGATACGAATCGCGGCTGCAACGGTTTGCCGATCGCTTCCACGCGACGCTGAGCCGCGAACTGGAGGCGCGGTAACATGGCGCTTGGCCCGGCATCAGCCTCGCGCAGACGCTCGCGCCGCCATGGCCGCGCGCCGATGGCCGAGATCAATGTCACGCCTTTGGTCGATGTCATGCTGGTGCTGCTGGCAATCTTTATGGTCACCGCGCCGCTGCTCGCTGCCGGGGTGCCGGTGCAATTGCCCGAAAGCAGCGCCAACGCCCTTCCGCAGACCCCCAAAGCGGTAACGGTAACGCTGACTTCAGATGGCAAGACCTTCATCGATCAGGATGAGCTTGCCCCCGGCGAACTGCCCGACAGGCTCGGCGCGCTGATGCCGCGCGATGGTTCGCCGCCGCCGGAAATTACGCTGCGGGCTGACCGCGCGCTGGCTTACGGCGAGGTGATGGCGGTGATGGGCGCGATGAACCATCTGGGCATCCGTTCGATCGCGCTGGTCACCAGCAGTTCAGTTCCGGCGCCCTAGGCAAGCGCGATGGCCCGCACCCGCATCCATGGTGAGGATATTGCCGGCGTGGCGCTCGCGGCGCTGGCGCATGTCGCGCTGATCGTCTGGCTGGTATGGATGCCGCGGACGCTCGCTGTGCCACCGCCCGAAAAGATGACCGTGACGCTTTCGGGCGACGTGGCCGAACAGGCGTCTGCGCCAAGCCGGGAAGCGGCGGCTCCGGCGCTCGCGCCCGTGCTGAGCAGGGAGCCGGTGCCCGAGCCTGCGCCGGTAGTGATTGCCAAGCCGCTGCCAGTGCCGGTGCCCAAGGTAACGCCGCCGCCCGCCGCGCGCGTGGTGCAGCCGCCTCTGCCCAAGCTGGTGCCCAAGCCCGTGCCGGGCCCTGCGCCCGCACCTGCTCCTGTGGTCAAGCCCCAGGCACCGAAACCACAACCGCGCCCCGCGTCTGCGCCAAGGCCGCAATCGCGTGTAGGCGGCGATTTCCTTTCAGGCGAGAGCGCCAGCAATCCGCAGACGGTGTCGCGCGGCGGCGGCGCGAGCCAGCTTGGCGATGATTTCCTCAAGGGCGTTCCGGCGAGCAATGCGCGCGGCAAGACGCCCGCGCCTGCCGGAGCAGCAATTTCCGCGCAGGTCCGCTCCTCGCTGGTGTCCGAAGTCAGCCGCCAGATCAAACCGAAGTGGCAAGCGCCATCAGGCGTTGACGTTGACCTGCTGGCGACGACCATCGAATGGGACCTTAACCCCGATGGAACGCTGGTGGGTCCGCCGCGGTTTGTCAGCCAATCGGGGGTGAACGGGGCGAATTCGGCGCAGGCCGCGCGCCACCGTGAACAGGCGATCCGCGCGATCCGCCTCGCCTCTCCGTTTATCCTGCCGATCAAGTTTTATGCGGGCTGGCAGCACCTGCGCTTTACCTTTGACAGAAAGCTGAGCCAATGATCCGGCGTTTGTTCCCCTTGCTCCTTTTCGCCGCGGCTCCGGCGGCGCTGTTTGCCCAACCGACCCCGGCGCCTGCACCCGCACCCACGCTGATCCCCAGTCCTGCCCAGGCTGCACCGACGGGCGAGGTTCTGACCGGCACCGTCACCGATGACAGCGCATGGGCCGACCTCGGCATCGCCATCCCCGCCTTCCCGACCAACGCCGATGTGCCGACACAGGCGAGCGCGGGTTCGACCACCGCCGTCGGCCGCGCGATGGCGCAGGTGATCACTTCGGACTTGCAGAACAACGGGCTGTTCAAACCCACCGGCCCCGCCAGCCTGCCTGTACCCTCAATGGCACAGGTCAGCGCGCCTGATTTCCCGATCTGGCAATCAAAAAACGCCGATATGCTGGTCCACGGGTTCGTGCGCGCCAATGGCGATGGCCAGATGACGATCGGCTGCTATCTTTATGACGTTGCGCTCAGCCAGCAGCTGGTCAAAGGCGCCTGGACGGTTGGCCCGGCAGACTGGCGGCGCGCGGCGCATAAATGTGCCGATATGGTCTATTCGCGGCTATCGGGTGAAAGCCCGTTCTTTGACAGCCGCATTGCCTATATCGCTGAGACCGGGCCGAAGAATCACCGGATGAAACGGCTGGCGATCATGGATTCCGATGGCATGAACCACAAGTTCATCACTACCGGCCAGGCCATCGCGCTGACCCCGCGCTATTCACCCGATTACAGACAGATCGTCTACCTGTCGTACCTCAACGGCACGCCGCGCATCTATATCTACGATACCGAGCGCGGCACCCAGCGGCTGGTGACGCAGAGCAAGAACACCACCTTTTCCCCGCGCTGGTCGCCCGATGGCAGGTGGATCCTCTATTCGATGGCGGTGGGCGGCAACACCGATATCTACCGCGTGCCTGCCACCGGCGGTGAAAGCCAGCGGCTGACCGATACGCCGGGGATTGATCTTGGCGGGTCCTATTCGCAGGACGGGTCAAAGATTGTGTTTGAAAGCGACCGATCCGGCACCCAGCAGGTCTATGTGATGAACGCCGATGGTTCAGGCCAAAAGCGCATCAGCTTTTTTGGCGGGCGCGCGGCGACGCCAGAATGGAGCCCGCGCGGTGATCAGATAGCTTTCACCTATATCGCCGGGGATTTTCACGTCGCGGTGATGAGCCCGACCGGCTCTTCGATGCGCGAGCTGACCAGCGGCTGGCAGGATGAAGCGCCGACCTGGGCACCCAACGGCCGTATAATCCAGTTCTTCCGCACCGAGAAAAATTCAGGCCACACCGCATTGTGGCAGGTCGATCTCACCGGCAAGAACGAGCGGCGTCTGCCCACGCCAGTCGATGCCTCAGACCCATCGTGGGGTCCGGTTTTGCCATAAGCGATTTTTCATACTAGCATCTGCCCAGCAAGGAGATTCCCATGCAGTGTTCGACTCGGACCATCGCCTTTGTCCTGATCGGAAGCGCGGCGCTTTCCGCCTGCGCGCCCAAGGCCCCCAAGGCCCTTCCGCCCGATCCCCAGCCTTCGGTGGCGACGGGATCGCAGACCTATTCCAGCCCCACCACGCGCGGACCGGTGATGGGCAGCCAGGCCGATTTCACCGCGACTCTGCTCGGCCGGGACACGATCTATTTCGATACCGACAAGTTCAATGTCGATAGTGAAGATGCCGCCGCGTTGCAGGTGCAGGCGCAGTGGCTGCTCAAATATCCATCAAAGCGCGCGACGATCGAGGGCCACTGCGACGAACGCGGCACCCGCGATTATAACATCGCGCTCGGCGAAAAGCGGGCCAATGCGGCGAAGAACTATCTGGTAAGCCTTGGCGTCGATGCCGCGCGCCTGACGACGATATCCTATGGCAAGGAACGTCCGGCGGCGATGGGGTCTGATGAAGCAGCCTGGGCGAAGAACCGCCGCGCGGTGACGATTACCGTCGAATAGGGTGCCGTCGAATAGGATCGATCAACGCAGGCCGGGGAGCGTCGGCAGCGACGCAGGCGCAGCCAATTCCGCCTTGGCGGGCAGGCTGAACAGCGCCGCGCCATTGGTATTTCCGGGCGTCGCATGCTGTCCAAACAGGGCAAAGCTGGCCATCAGCATAACTGACAGGGCAGACGAAAGGGCGAGTTTCTTGCTCATGGGGGCTTTCCGAAAATTACTAAGCTTGGCTAATATAGGTGAGGCAAGGAGATATTGCAATGCACAATATAGCCACGAGATATGAACGATGGGTTGATGGTTCAAGGCCTTGTGCAACCTAGCCTGCGCAGACTAATGGCAGGCAATGAGCAAAGCCCGCCGATCTGATTCCTGGGGGTTCCCGCGCTGGGGCGGCTATGCCGGCTCGCGTGAGACCACCACTGTGCGGCTGTGCGACAGGGTCAACTGCAACGAACGCGGCGATTGCCCCGCGCCGAAGACGCCCAACAACCCCGATCGCTGGTATTTCTGCCAGCGTCACGCGGCTGAATACAACCAGGGCTGGGACTATTTCGCCGGGCTCACCGCCGAAGAGGCCGCAACCCGCGAGGCGAATGAAACCCGCGATGCCTCGGGCTTCAAGGAAGCCGCGCACTATGGCTGGGGCGGACCAGGCGACGGCAGCCGCAGCCGCGACGAAATGCGCGCGCTCGAACTGCTCGAACTCGAAAGCGACGCCGATTTCGATGCGGTGAAAAAAGCATTCCGCGCGAAGGCCAAACAGGTCCACCCCGATGTCAGGCCGGGCGACGATGACGCCGCCAAGGCGTTCCACGCGCTGCAATTGGCTTACGAAGTGCTGCGCCAGGGGGACGAGCGGCGCGAGTGGAAAGGGTAGACAGCCGAGGACACCGTATTCGGTGTCCCCCTTCGGACCGCGCGACAAATGGATGTAACCCCGGGGACATGCTATTGCGTGTCCCCGTACGACGGTGCGATTGCGATGATAGGGCGGTGAAGTTTAGGGGTTAAGTAAAGTGTCACCGTAATGCCCCTCATCGACAGCGCGACTGGTGGCTCAGGCGCTGTAATACATGTCGAATTCGACCGCGCTCAGGGCAGGTCGCTGAACAGCTCGGCGACCTTGGGATCGATCCGCTGCGCTTCAGTCATGTCCTTTGCGCCCTCATCAAGCCGCCCCAGCTGCTTGGCGGCATAGCCCCGGCCATAGCGCGCCCTCGCGCTGCCGGGCTTGATGCGCAGCGCTGCATCGAAAGAGTTCCAGGCATCCTGAAAGCGGCGCTGCTTAAAGTAAGTCCAGCCCCGACCGAGGAAGGCAAAGGCAAATTGAGGGTTGATGCGGATCGCCTCGGTATAATCGGCGATGGCGCTCGGGTATTCCTGCAGGTCGTCATAGGCAATGCCGCGACGGTAAAGGGCATCGGCATATTGCGGGTTGAGGTGGATTGCTTCGCTGTAATCGGCGA
>JANLOZ010000193.1:0-4103 GCA_031366845.1 Novosphingobium sp.
TCCTGAAAGGACGTCGGAATGGCTTCCATCTCGAACCGAAATCCGCTTGGAAAGGCAATAAGCCTTCCCGGCGCGAATTTCCGTCCGATATGTTCGCCATTCCGACGCCTCGAAGGCGCGGTTAGTAGGTCCTGACCCTAGGACATTTAAGGCGATGGAATGAGCCAAAGCGAGACTTTCTGGCGGCCCGCCACTGATCCGGCGACGCGCAATTACCCCTTCAACTGCTGGTGGGTCGCGGCCATCTCCGACGAAGTGTCGCGCGACATGCTGGGCCGCTGGTTGCTCGATACGCCGGTGCTGCCCTATAGCCGCGAAGATGGCACGGCGGTCGCGCTCGAAAACCGCTGCCCGCATCGCGGCGCTCCGCTGACGCTGGGCTGCCGCAGCCCCCTGCCGCCGGTTTTCCTTTGCCGCTTGGCCTGCCTCCCGGAACACCCTATGATCGCGACAATTATGGGTCGTTCTTCTCCCCCGCGTTGCAAAGGGCAGCGGTCGATTTTCGCGATCCTGACAGTGGTGATGTGAAGGGGCTGTTCAGGATTGCCCATGCGACCACACCAATCAACGCCACGTCGATGCACTATTTCTGGTTGCTCGGTCGTGACCATGGCAAGACGCCCGAATTGCTCGATCAGCTCAGGGCGGCGATCGTTGCAGGCTTTGCCGAAGATGAAGTAATGATCGAAGCGATACAGGCGACCGCATCACGCGATCCGCGCGGCATTCAAGCGCCCGAGATCAGCGTGAAGATGGACACTGCGGGCATAGAGGCACGGCGCATTGTCCAGCGCTGGATGGAGAAGGAAGCGAAATGAGGCTGACACTGGACCAGGCATCGATCCTGGTTGATGCGGCGCTCGCCGAGGGCAAGCGGCAGGGCTTTCAGCCCATTTGCGTGGTCGTGCTTGACGCTGGTGCACACACGCTTGCCATGAAGCGCGATGAGCGCGCCTCGATCTCGCGCCCGGAAATTGCCACGGCCAAAGCGGCGGGGTGCCTTGGAATGGGATTTGGCGGCAGGGAAATTGCCAAGCGGGCGCAGGCTGTGCCGGGCTTCATCGCGGCCCTGAACGGTATCTTTCCCAAAGGCATATTGCCAGTTCCCGGCGGGGTCTTGATCCGCGACGCGCAGGGCAGTTTGATCGGCGCGGTTGGCATTAGTGGCGATACATCCGACAATGACGAGATATGTGCGGTTGCAGGTATCATTGCCGCCGGTTTGGTGGCGGACACCGGGGCGTGAACCTCCCGATCCTGTTCACCAATGTCCGCGTCTTTGATGGCGGCGGGCAAGGGCTGTTCCCCGGCGAAGTCCGCGTGGCAGGCAACCGGATCGATGCGGTGGCGAAGGGCGACGAACGGATCAATCGCGAAGGCGCGGAAGTTCTCGATGGCGGCGGGCGCACCATGATGCCGGGCATGGTCGAGGGGCATGCCCACCTAAGCTGGCCATCTTCGGTTGAGCGCGTCGTTAACACGATGAAACTGCCAACAGAGGAACATCTGCTCGTCACTGCGCAAAATGCCCGGATCACGCTCGATCACGGCTTCACCAGCGCCTATTCAGCCGGGTCGCTGGGGGAGCGGTTCGAGGTTGCCTTGCGCGATATGATTGACGCCGGGTTTCTCCCCGGCCCCCGGCTGCGCGCATCGTCGCTGGAAAAGGGCGCGGAAGGGGTGATGGGCGTGCCCGAAAGCCATGATCCGACGCATGACCGCGATATTCCCGGCCTGCGCGCCTATGTGAAAGCAATGGCGGCAAGCGGCGTTGATTCGATCAAGTTCCTGATGTCGAGCGACGAAGGCTTTGTCCCCGGCGGCGCGCAGGTGCTGATGTATTCTGAAGAAGAAGCGCAGGCGATCGGACAGGCGGCACGCGAAGCGGGCATCTGGCTCGCGTGCCATGCTCAGGCTGCAGAGGCGGTCAAACGCGCGGTCCGTGCGGGCTTTCGCTGCATCTATCATTGCACTTATGCCGATGAAGAAGCGCTCGACATGCTGGAGGCGAAGAAGCACGAAGTGTTCTGCGCGCCCGCACCGGGCCTGCTCTATGCGCGCTGCCACGAAGCCCAGGATTTCGGCATCGGTCAGGCCGAGGCTGAACGGATGGGCGCGGTTTCCGGGCTTGAACTGATGGCGAAAATCTACCCCGAAATGAAGCGGCGCGGCATTCGCGTGTTGCCCGGCGGTGACTATGGCTTTCCCTATAATCCGGTTGGCCGCAACGCGCGCGATCTGGATATTTTCGTGAAACTGCTCGGCTTCACCCCCATCGAGGCCTTGGTCGCGGCAACCAGGCTGGGCGGCGAACTGATGGATATGGATGTCGGTCAAATCAAGGCCGGAATGCTGGCAGACCTGTTGCTGATCGATGGCGATCCGACCGCTGATGTCACCATTCTTCAGGATAAGGCACGCATTCCAGTGGTGATGAAAGACGGCCATTTCCACCGGGCACCGATGCGCAACTCGCTCGCAACAAGCCATTGAAAGGCACTCTTATGAACATCACGCTTGCCTTCGCCCCGGGCTCCTGTGCCCGCGTGCCGATGATTGCACTTGAAGAAGCGGGTGTGCCTTATGAAACCCGGCTCATCCGCTTCATGAAGGGCGAGCATAAGTCGTCCGATTATCTGCGGCTCAATCCGGCGGGCAAGGTTCCGGCACTCATTATTGATGGCAAACCACTGGCGCAGAATGTCGCCATCCTGACATGGCTCGCGCGCAGCTTTCCTGGCGCGGGCCTGCTGCCGCTGACTGGCGATGCTTATGGCGACGCGGCCTTGCTCGCGCGACTTGTCTGGTGTTCGGCCGATCTCCACCAACTGGTGACGCGCATGCGTTTGCCAGCATTATCATGCGACGTGCCCGATACCGCCGAGCGTATCCGCAACATGGCCGCTGCTGCGATGGCCGCGCAACTGGCGGGCATAGAAGATGACCTCGCGCGCCAACCCTGGCTGCTGGGCGATGACTGGTCAGTGCTCGATGCCTATATCCACTGGATATGGTGGCGGATAACCGGAGCGGGATTTCCGCAAGACCGCTTCCCCAATCTGGCCGCACATACTGCGCGTATGGAAACGCGCCCAGCGCTTCAGCGCACGATGGCGATAGAGGCGGCGGCGGTGGCGCTGCTGGAAGCCGAGGGAATGGCAATGCGCTTTCCAGAGCCGCCGGCGATTGTGTTGCCGGGTGGGTAGCTGGCGGCGAGGGCTGTGCGTGGCGTAGGCACGCGATGCCGCCTCATCGCGGAAATTGTCCTCATCGGGGCCAACATGCCGCCGGTAATTCTCGTTCGCTTTTGACGCTCCCAGATCGGCAAGGCTGGCAAAGCTGATATTCGTTACCGCATCGCGCCCTGCCGAAAGCACGGGCGCATTTTCGACATAGTGATGCCCATATTCCGCAAACCGCCGCTGACATCGGGATAATTCATCACCATCGGGCCGTGGCTAGAGCGGCGTGCGGTATATCTGACCCACCCTGACGGAGCCGATTTTGGCCCAGTTCAAGGAGCGAGGAAGGAGCCATGCCATAGCATAGTGACTGACGAGCGACGCGGAAATGGGCCAAAAGCGGCCCGCCCCGGAGGGGTTGCCTCAGGAAGCCCCTCGGACTGCGTTGCATCGCTGGCACGGGTTCCCGACCCGCACTGCGCGACGCGCCTTGCCGAGGAGCTTCCTGAGGCAATCAGGGTGGATCAGATATACCGCACGCCGCTCTAATTAAGGCGGATCAGTGATCCTGAAATAATTGCTTGAGGCGCGGCGCAACATCTCCGCATCTCCGCGCCTCCGCGTGAACAATTCCTTCGTTCACGCACCTTGCCGTAAGCCCGCGCGAGCAATAAGGCTCTTGGGCCATGTCAGACTGCGTCTCCCCCCTCGCCTCGCCCTTCCCCGTGCTTCCTGCGATTGCCGGAGTAACCCCGCGCGTTGCCCGCGCTGGTTACAAAGACTGGGCCAAATCCCAGAAAAACCGCTGCGATCTAACCTATGTCGAACTGGCCGAAGGCACTGTGGTGGCGGGGGTGTTCACAAAAAACGTCTGCTGTTCAAGCGAGGTTGAACTGGGGCGCGAGGCGGTGAAGGCGGGCA
>JANLOZ010000196.1:0-1569 GCA_031366845.1 Novosphingobium sp.
TGCTGGTAGTGCCGCTCGCCGTGCCGATACTGGTGTTCGGCGCGGGGAGTCTGGCAACGGGCGGGGCGAGCGGACTCGCGCTGGCGGGCGCAGCGAGTCTGGTGCTGCTGGCAGTGGCACCGTTTGCCGCAGGCGCGGCGATCAGGAGCGCGCGGGGTTAAACGATCATTCGAGGAGTTTAAGATGCCCTTGGTTGAAGTCTATATAGGCGAGAATGAGCATAAACCTGATTTTGTCGGAGACTTCGACTTTCTCCCCCGCATCGGAGAATATGTTTCGCGGGAAAGAAACGACTATTTCATCTATTACAAAGTGAAAGAGGTCTGGTATCGCTCAAAGGGTGAGACTGACGCTTATCATACTTGTTTGCGCGTCGAACCCGACGATTAGGATCCGTCAGCCCCTCAATAAGGCGGCTTGTCCATACCTTTCGGGCTCAGCGTAAACACCTCGCACCCCGTTTCGGTCACGCCAATCGAATGCTCGAACTGGGCTGAAAGCGAACGGTCGCGGGTTACCGCCGTCCAGCCATCATCGAGCATCTTCACCGGCGCTTTGCCTAGGTTGATCATCGGCTCGATGGTGAAGAACATCCCCGGCCGAAGCTCTGGCCCGGTGCCAGCCCGCGCGGCGTGAACCACTTCAGGCGCATCGTGGAAAAGCCGCCCCAGCCCATGCCCGCAAAATTCGCGCACCACGCCATAGCGGTGGCTTTCCGCCAGCCGCTGGATTGCCGCGCCGACATCACCGAGCCGGGCGCCGGGCTTCACTTGCGCGATGCCGGTCATCAGGCATTCGTGAGTCACCTCAACCAGCTTGCGCGCCTTCAGCGGCACGTCACCGACAAGATACATCCGGCTTGAATCGCCATGCCAGCCATCGAGCAGCGGCGTCACATCGACGTTGACGATATCCCCATCGCGCAACTGCCGCGCATCAGGAATGCCGTGGCAAACCACCTGATTGATCGAAATACAGCACGAATGGGCATAGCCGCGATACCCCAGCGTTGCCGGGATCGCCCCGCCATCAAGCGTCATCTGGCGAACGAGATCGTCAATCGCCGCCGTGGTCACCCCGGGCTCTATCACCGCCGCCACCGCATCGAGGATTTCAGCCGCGAGCCGCCCGGCCTTGCGCATGCCATCAAAACCCGCAGGCCCGTGCAGCTTGATCGTGCCATCGCGCAGCATGGTGTCGGAAGAATCAACGGTCTGGTAAGTGTTCATGGTGGCCATATAGCGCGTCGCACGGTCAATTACGAGCGCACGGGTCGCTGCATAATTATTCTCGCTTCGCCAGACGGCATCGGTCTATAACCCGCGCAGCATGACAGACAAAAACGCATTGATCCAGCCGGATCGCGGCCAGAAAGCGACCCTCATTCACCTTGTCAGCAAGGACAGCTTTGCCGATTGGTCAAAGCATCTTTCGGCTGCGCAACGTGCGGCGCTGGCGGGGCAGAAGTTTGAAGGCGCGGGCTATGATGCCGCGATTGTTCCCGATGGCGATCACTGGTTCGCGGTTGGCGGCGTGGCCAATCCTGAGAGCCTTTCATCCTGGTGCATG
>JANLOZ010000284.1:0-14959 GCA_031366845.1 Novosphingobium sp.
GCTGTTGGCGCCTCATAGCCTTCAGGCTTGGCACGCGCCGCCGCGTAATCGAGATGAAAATCGGTTTCCCCAAGTCCAACGATTGCCGCCTTTCGGCTCAATTCTCGGCTCGGCACCGGGACATCGAATAACGTCATGTAAGACATGGAATTCCTGCCGTTCAATCGAACCGTGGTAGTGAAGACGCCGGTGACTATGCTGACGAAGCTTGGCTTGCTACCAATCCGAGGAACCGGATGCAGCCAAATAATACACTTGCCAGCGCCGATAAAGGAATAATTGCACATGAAGTGAATCAATTTGCAATCAAAGCTGTTGAACCAACGCCTGACAGGGGCTGGCGAATGTTCGTCACGACGACCCTGGGTGTGGCGCAATGCGGATCTAGCCTCAAAGCGACTAGTTAATTGATGCACGCCCTTCCAAGCGCTAGCGAACCACCACTGCAAAGCAATGGGGTTTGATTATCCCGCAAAGTTATGTTGAAAAAGCAGGGTGGCGATGCCTCAGCCTGCCCCTTGCGAATCAAACCAAACTGTTGACCGCACTACACGCGTGATCCCCGTGTGATCTGCGTATCAAAGTGGCCCAGCGGGGACCAGGCACAAGCCCGGTCCCCGCTGAACGAAAATCAGTCTCAAGCAGCGCCGAGATTGACCGCCGACGACTTGCCGTTACGGCCAGTTTCGACTTCGTAAGTCACGCGCTGATCTTTATCGAGCGAGTGCATACCAGCTGCCTGAACGGCAGAAATGTGAACGAAGCTGTCAGCGCCGCCATCATCAGGCTGGATGAAACCATAGCCCTTGTCGGAGTTGAAAAACTTTACGGTGCCTGATGGCATTTGCGTTTCCTTTCAAGAAACAGTCGTGTCCCAGCCGCAGATTGCGGCGAGGTTCGTGCGTCGTGTCGTCAATTGAAAGGAATTGGTTGTCGCCACCTTTAGCTCGTTGGGCGAACCCGAAAACCAAAGACAAAGCGCCGATACCCGTCGAAAATTCAACTTCAGCGCGGCGCACTTAGCACGTCGCAGTGTTCAAACCTAATGATTTCAGCGAAGGCTGGCGGAAGAGGCAGGAGTCGAACCTGCCAGAGACGCCGTGCGCCTCCCACCGGATTTGAAGTCCGGGCACCCCACCGGGAGTATTTCTCTTCCTTTTCCGAACTAGGCGATGGTTGGCTTGCCGTCCATGAAATGCAGCGGACCGGGGTGGCGCAGAGCGACAATCCTGCCTAAAGCCGGAGCGTGACCAGCGCTGCAAGTCCTGCACATCCGCGTCTGCTTGGCCTTGATGCCTTGCGCGGAATCGCGGCGATGTGCGTTGTGCTGTTCCATATGCGAACCGTATTTGCCTCTGCCCCGGAACTGTCTCCGCGCGCCTATCTGGCGGTTGATTTTTTCTTTGTGCTCAGCGGCTTTGTCATGGCGCGCACTTATGAGCCCAAGCTCGCCAAGGGGCTTGGCGGTGAGCGGTTCTTCAGGCTCCGCTACCTCCGTCTTTGGCCAACGATCGCCTTTGGCTGTTTGTTGTTCATCCCTTTTGTGCTCGATGCGGCGGGTGGTTTCAATCGCACTTTTGCCACAGTCTTCATCCTCAACATGCTCTTGCTTCCGGCGCCTGGCGAAAGGGAATATTTCCCGCTTAACCTGCCCGCCTGGTCAATCTTCTTCGAGCTGCTCGCTAATGCCGTGCATGGCTTTGTGCTGTGGCGCTTGAGCACAAGGACGTTGATCACATTGGCTGCCTTCTTTCTGCTGGGTTTGGCCTGGCAGGCGCGCAGATTCGGCAACCTTGATCTTGGCGCGGGCGCGGGCGAGTTCCTTGCCGGAACGCTCCGTGTGGGATTCTCTTATGCGCTGGGCATCCTGCTCTGGCGAACATGGGGGGAGCGACAAGTCAGCGCGCTCGCAGGGCTTGCGGCGATCGTGGCAATGCCATTGCTCTTCGGTGTGCAGCTGGGCGATCACATCAGGCCCTGGCTCGCCGATTTGGCATTCGTGGCGATTGCAAGTCCCTTAACTCTGATCGGCGGCCTGGCCATTCGCCGAGGAGGCAGACTGGCGACTTTGGCCGGGGAACTTTCTTTCCCGCTCTATGCCACGCATTTTCCTGTGCTCTATATAGGCCGTTCGTATGGGCTTGGAGCGGCCAGTTCGGTGGTAGCCTGTCTCGCCATGGCCGGTTTCGTTTCGGCGCTGCAAATTGCCTGGAAGAGGCACAAAAGGCGAAAGCTGACATCTTGATGTCGCGTCACGGCTTGCAATCACATTTCGATGTGATAATATTAATGCATGACTGAAAGCACCATTGACCGCGTTCGCGATCTCGTCACTGCGGGGCGACTCACGCGCTCCGGCCTTGCCCGCGCCGCCGGACTCCACGCCAACACCTTGCGCGATTGCACCGAGGCGGACTGGAACCCGACCGCCGATACACTCGGCAAGCTCGACCGGTTCCTGTTCGCCAATGACGATTCGCCGGTGCTCGTCCCTATTGAGGAAATCATCGATGAGGCGCGCAACGGCCGGATGTTTGTTCTCGTGGATGATGAAGACCGCGAGAACGAGGGTGATCTCGTCATCCCCGCGCAGATGGCAACCCCCGATGCGATCAACTTCATGGCGACCCATGGCCGCGGGCTGATTTGCCTTACCCTGACCGGCGAGCGGATCGAACAGCTTGGGCTTGAACTGATGAGCCGCCACAATGGCACCCGCCACGAAACCGCGTTCACCGTGTCGATCGAGGCGCGCGAAGGGGTGACCACCGGAATTTCTGCGGCTGACCGTGCGCGCACGGTCTCGGTCGCCATAGATGGCAGCAAATCCAAGGAGGACATCGTCACCCCGGGCCACGTTTTCCCGCTGCGCGCGCGCGAAGGCGGCGTGCTCGTTCGCGCCGGGCACACAGAGGCAGCGGTCGATATATCGCGGCTCGCCGGGCTCAATCCATCGGGGGTTATCTGCGAGATCATGCGCGAAGATGGCACGATGGCGCGGATGGATGACCTTGTTTCCTTTGCCCGGTTGCACAACCTCAAGATCGGCACCATCCGCGATCTGATTGCCTATCGCCGCAAGCATGACCGGATGGTGGTCAAGAAGGCCGAACTCGCCTTTAGCAGCCGTTGGGGCGGTGAATGGAAAGCCTGCACCTTCTTCAACAAATCCACCGGTGACGAGACTATGGCGCTGGTCAAGGGCCGGATAGATCCTGAAACGCCTACTCTGGTGCGGATGCACACGCTTTCGATGTTCCTCGACATTTTTGGCGAAGAACACGAGCGCTCCGATCTGTTGCGGCGATCAATGGAAATCATCGCAAGAGCAGGCTCCGGCGTAATCGTGGTAATCAACCGGCCGATGCACCGCTTGATGACACGCGTAATCGAACTCAAGACCTCTATCCGCGCCGGCGAGGAGCCGCCGATCGAGGAACTGCGTGATTACGGTGTTGGCGCGCAGATTCTCTCCGAACTTGGCGTCCACGACATGATCCTGCTGACAAATACTCACCATTCGCTGGTCGCGCTCGAAGGTTACGGCCTGTCGATTGTCGGCGAGCAGCGGGTCGATTGAAGGAAAACTGCATGGCCAAGTTCCTAATTATCGAAGCGCGCTTCTACGATCATCTCAACGATATGCTGATTGCCGGCGCGAAGGCCGCCATCAAGGCCGCGGGGCACAAATGCGACGTTGTCACCGTGCCCGGCGCGCTGGAAATTCCGGGAGCAATCGCGCTGGCAGATCAGTCGGACCTATATGACGGCTATGTCGCAATCGGTGTGGTGATCCGTGGTGAAACCTATCACTTCGAGATCGTCGCTGGCGAAAGCGCGCGCGGGATCATGGCCCTGACGATGGACGGTCTGGCGATCGGCAATGGTATTCTTACCGTCGAAAACGAGGAGCAAGCCCTTGTTCGCGCTGATCCGGCGCAGAAAGACAAGGGCGGTGAGGCGGCCAAGGCTGCGCTGGCCATGCTGGCTCTGCGGCAGAAATTTGGTGACTGACACCCATCCGGGCCTGAACGGCATTCGCATTGTTCTGGGCGGCAATGCCTTTGGCTGGACGATTGACCGCGATGCCAGCTTCGCTGTGCTTGACGCTTTTTACGAAGCCGGTGGCCGTTCCATCGATACCGCCGAAATCTATTCGGCCTGGGTTCCCGGCAACAAGGGCGGCGAAAGCGAAACAATTATCGGGCAATGGCTGACCAGTCGCGGCGTGCGCAAGGAAATGCGTATTGGCACCAAGACCGGAATGGGCGGGCCTGAGGGTGCCCTCGCCCCCGACAAGGTCGCCGCAGCATGCGACGGGTCGATGGAAAGGCTGCAAACTGATTACATCGATCTCTACTACATCCACCGCGACGATGACGTAACTTCGGCCAGCGACGTGGTCTCGGGCTACAACGCGTTGATCGATGCCGGCAAAGTGCGCGAACTTGGCGCGTCGAACATCTCGACTGCGCGATTGGCGGCCATGAATGTGGACGCCTCTGCCCGCGATCTTTTCTCTTTCACCGTACTCCAGCCAGGTTATAATCTGGTTTGGCGCAACGAATATCCTGCTGATCTTGAAGCCTTGGCGCTGCGCGACGGCATCGCCGTGGTGCCCTATTACAGTTTGGGAGCGGGCTTCCTTACCGGGAAATATGCCAGCGATGCTGATTTTGCTAGCCGGCCTGATTTTACTAACCGGCGAGGCCGAAGCGCAAAGTTGTTTGCCAGTGAGCTCGGCTGGGCATCGCTGCCCGTTCTCGAGGCGATAGCGCGTGAATGCGGCGCGACCATGGGACAAGTGGCGCTCGCCTGGCTGGCGTCGCGCCCTGCCATCTGGGCGCCAATTGCCAGCGCGACGAGCCCAGCTCAGGTGGCTGAACTCATCGCCGCAACCCAGCTTCAACTGGGTCACGATCAACGCGCAATGTTGAACGCTATCAGCGTTGACGGCTGATTGTGTTCACCAGACCTTCACGCGCTTGTCCGGCGTCAGATAAAGCTTGTCGCCCGGCTGCACATCGAATGCGCGGTACCAGGCATCGAGATTGCGCACGGTGAGCGCGCGGTACATTCCGGGCGCGTGGCCGTCAGTAGCAATCCGCCCGCGCAAGGCTTCTTCACGCATCTTGGTTGCCCGTGATTGTGCATAGGCAATGAAGAATCGCTGATCACCGGTGTACCCTTCAATAACGGGTGCCTGCTTGCCCTTGAGCGAGGCGTGGTAGGCATCAAGTGCGGCGGCCAGGCCGGCAACGTCGGCGATGTTCTCACCCAGTGTCAAATCGCCGTTGACGTGGAGTCCGGGGAACGGTTCATAGGCGCTGAACTGTTCAGAAAGCGCCTTCCCGGCCTTGCGGAAATGGGCCTGGTCTGATGGCGTCCACCAGTTGCGCAGCTTGCCGCTCGCGTCAAAATCAGCGCCGTTATTATCGAAGCTGTGGCTGATCTCGTGTCCGATCACCGATCCGATGGCGCCATAGTTGTAGGCCGCATCGGCCTTGGGATCGAAGAACGGGCGTTGCAGGATCGCGGCAGGGAAATTGAGCGCATTCTGTACCGGCAGGTTTACCGCATTGACCAGTTGCGAATTCATCCACCATTCGCGACGATCGAGCGGCTTGCCGATCTTGGCGAGTTGCTGGGCGTAGCGCGCCTGCTCGCCGCCTATCGAATTGGCATAGGCAGTGTCCGGCTTGAGCGCATAGCTGCTGTAATCCCGCCAAGTATCGGGATAGCCGACGCCGACTTCGATATTGCGCACCTTTTCGATCGCTTCCTTGCGGGTGGAAGGCGCCATCCAGGTGATCGACTGCACCCGCGTGGCGAAGGCGTCCTTGATGTTGCTGACCATCCCCTGAATTTCAGCTTTGGACGAAGCCGGGAAGTTCTTTTCGACATAGAGCTTGCCGAGCGCGTCTCCGAGCGAGGCGTTGACAGCCCGGATTGCCCGGGTTTCGCGCGGGCGCTGCGCCTTGGTGCCCTGAAGCGCAGTGCCGTAGAAAGCGAAATGATCAGCATCAATCTTCGAGGGAAGCACGTCTGCGTGTGCATTGATCTGGTGAAACGCCAGCCATTCCTTCCACGCACCAATCGGCTGACTCGCAACCAAGGCCGAGAGTTTCGTTATGGCATCGGCATGGTAAGCAGCGAAGTGCTCCTGCTTGCCCAGCTGCGCCGCGTCAAGCAGCGCGGCCCAATCAATTCCCGGAGCGCGTTTTTCCAGATCGCCGCGCGTCCATTCGGCTGATGAGGCACGCATATTTTCACTTTGCTCGCGTGTGGCGTGGGCTTGGGCAATCTTCACTTCGAGATCGAAAATCCGCTGTGCCATGGCATCGGCGTCGGCGATTCCGGCGTCACCCAGCACCTGGGCGATATAAGCACGGTATTTCGTCCGCAGCCCTGCCATCTTGGCATCTGATGACAGGTAATACGCACGCTCGGGCATGCCCAGCCCGCCTTGTAACAGGTAAGGCATCACCGACGATCCCGACAGCGCCTGGGTTACAAACACGCCGAACAGATTTTCCGTGGCGAAGTTGGTGCTGTTAATGGGATCAACGTCGGCGCGCATCTGCTCGCCCAGCACTTTCGACAGCGACTTGACATCGGTGATCGCAGCGAAGCGATCAAGATCAGGCTTGATCGGTGTCATGGCCGCGGCATCAATCGCCTTGGTATCAAGGAACGAGGCGTACATTGCCTTCACCCGGCCGGAGTCGCTGTCAGGCGATGGATCGCCTTTGGAAATGTCGGCAATCAGTTCGGTAAGCTGTTTTTCGGTGGCGATATCGGCCAGGGTGAAGCCGCCGATATTCGAACGGTCATCAGGGATTTCGGTGCGCTTCAGCCAGCTGTTGTTGGCATAGAGATTGAATTCATCGCCCGGTTTCACCGTCTTGTCGAGCGCAGTGGTGTCAATGCCCAGCGCCGTTCCGGCGGCTTGCGCCACCTTGTTTTGCCCGCCCATGTTACAGGCGGAAAGCGCGAGCGAGAGACTGGCTGTGCTCAGAACAAAACAGGCGGCAAGGCGGGTTTTCATATTTTCGTCCTTACGGGAATCCGGGGCAAGCCCAATGCATCTTTGACCGTCTTATAGCCACCAACCTGAACGCTAACCAACGTCGTTTGTCGAACTGCGGTCGCACTTGGCAGAGGCGTTGACGGTCAACTACGGGGGCAATTGCCTCCATTGTGGAGATAATTTCGCCGCAAATACTCGGATTCGAAACGAATTCGATCAGAATCCGATCAATCCCCGACAGAGGATACGCGCGCTTGCTGTTAACCGAACATCGATGCCGCATCACGAAGGCTGGTGCGTGAATTGGGGAAAACACTGGTGGCTCTCGCCAACGGCAATCGCGTGCTCGCTGTGGATGATGGCGGTGAAAAGCCGGTCCTGTCGATCCGCGCACGCGCGCGGCAGCTCGCCGCTATGGCTGATGACATGTTTGCCCTCGCGGCAGATCTTGATGAGGAAACCAATGCCGAGCCAGAAGCGCAGGATAGCCGGATGGCCGTGCTCGCGCGCGAGGCCTATCGCAATCGGCGGCTTCGCAGGCATTTTTATGATGATGAAGCGCTGTTTGGCGAGCCTGCGTGGGATTTGCTGCTCGACCTTTTTATAGCCGCGCGCGAAGGCAAGCAGGTGCCGGTGACCAGCGCCTGCATAGGCGCAGCTGTGCCGACCACCACAGCGTTGCGCTGGCTTGCGGTGCTCGAAGCGCGCGGGATGATCGTTCGCGAAGCCGATGGCCGCGACGCCCGGCGCATATTCGTCCGGTTATCGGCTCAGGCAGAAGAGCAGATGACTGGTTATTTCACGAGGCTTGCCAAAGTCAGCCGGACAGAGCTGCAAACGCTCCACCCAAACGGTACACATGGCCCAGGCCGTACTGCGCCCTTCATGCTCGGCAAATAGCCTCACCGTCAGACCGCAATCTGCTTGAATGCCCCTGCCCCGGCATAGACCGACGATGATCCCAGTTCTTCCTCAATCCGCATAAGCTGGTTGTACTTTGCCAGCCGGTCTGACCGCGCGAGGCTGCCGGTCTTGATCTGGCCGCAGTTGGTAGCAACCGCCAGGTCGGCGATGGTCGCGTCCTCGGTCTCGCCTGAACGATGGGACATCACAGCGGTGTAGCCATTGCGGTGGGCAATCGACACCGCGTCGAGCGTTTCTGACAGTGATCCGATCTGGTTGACCTTGACCAGCAGCGAATTGGCAAGGCCCTTGCCGATGCCCATGGTCAGTCGCTTGGGGTTGGTAACGAACAGATCATCACCTACCAGCTGCACTTTGCTGCCTATCTTGTCGGTCAGCGCCTTCCATCCCTCAAAATCATCCTCGCCCATACCGTCTTCGATCGAAATGATCGGATAGGATGTGGTGAGATCGGCGAGATAGTCAGCCATTTGCACCGGGTTGAGCGACAATCCCTCACCGCTGATTACATACTTGCCGTTCTTGAAAAATTCACTCGCGGCGCAATCGAGGGCGAGTTGCACTTCGGTTCCGGCTTTGAAACCTGCCTTTTCAATCGAGGCCATGATGAAATCGAGCGCGTCGCGGGTGCTGGCGAGGTTCGGGGCAAAGCCGCCCTCATCGCCCACTGCGGTTGCGAGCCCCTTTTCGTGCAGGCCCTTTTTGAGCGTGTGGAAAATCTCCGCGCCCCAGCGCACAGCCTCGGCAATCGAGCCCGCGCCCGTCGGGACGATCATGAATTCCTGGAAATCGATCGGGTTGTCGGCATGTTCGCCGCCGTTGATGATGTTCATCATGGGAACGGGCAGAACATGGGCAGAAACCCCGCCAACATAGGCATAGAGTGGCAGCCCGCGCGCATCCGCTGCTGCCTTTGCCACGGCCAGGCTGGTGCCGAGGATCGCATTGGCCCCGAGCCGCGCTTTGTTATCGGTGCCATCTAGCGCGATCATCGCCATATCAATGTCACGCTGATCTTCGGCATCGAGCCCGAGCAGAGCATCGGTGATCTCGCTGTTCACCGCGTCGACCGCCTTGAGCACGCCCTTGCCCATATACCGCGCCTTGTCACCATCGCGCAGTTCCATCGCTTCATGCGCGCCGGTCGAGGCGCCTGATGGCACTGCCGCGCGGCCAAAGGAGCCATCTTCGAGCAGCACATCGACTTCGACCGTCGGGTTGCCCCGGCTATCAAGAATTTCGCGGCCGTGAATATCGATGATGGCGGTCATAAGGGTTTAATCTCCTGTTCGGCTATGCACGGCAATCCGATGCGGCTCCCTTAGCAGCAGCGGCCATGCAGGCAAGGTGTCGCGACTTGATTTGAATTGTGCGGAACCGGCATCTTGTTTGCGCGTTAGTAGAAACCATCTAAGCATGCATCGCCCCATCCCGGGGCAAGGGAACGCGTTTCAATGGCCAAGACCCCCTCTTCCAAGCCAGCAGCGCCCAGGGCTGCGGCCAAACCGAAATCACCCACGGCCAAAAAGTCGGCGGCAATGCCCGCGGCTGCGCCTGCGCAAGCGAAGGCAAAATTTGCCAAGGCGCTCGATGAGGCGCGCGCTGGCGCGCAGATCCTCGCCTCAACCGCGCAGGAAAAGGCTCAGGCGATGGCCGGAAAGGCTCAGGGCAAGGCGGACGCCTATCGCACCCGCGCTGTGGAACAGGGCGAGGCATTGCTCGGCGATGCCAAGGTTTATGGCACTCAGGCTAAGGAAAAGGCTGCGGAACTGGCGCGCGACGGCAAGGCAAAAGCAAGCGACGCGCTATCCGGCCTTGGCCAGATCGTTGCCGATACGGCGTCGACCATTGATGACAAGCTCGGCGCGAAATACGGCGATTATGCGCGCAGGGCCGCGCGCACGATGCAGGAAGGCGCCGCCAAGCTCGATGCCAAGGATCTGGGTGAGCTCGGCAATGATGCCAAGCAATTCGTCCAGAAAAGCCCTGGCCTTGCCGTCGGCATTGCCGCAGTAGCAGGGTTCTTCCTTGCTCGCCTGTTCAAGGGTAGCAGCAGCGAAACCTAATTTTCCGCGCGGCCCTCGGGCACCCTCAGGAGGAAGCCCTGGACGAGAAGCGAGAGCACGAAAAGCCATTGATCGCCGAGTTGCAGCAGCTCGGCGATGAGGCGCGCTCCTATGCCGAGAGCGAATTTGCCTTTCAGAAAGCGCGCGCGGTTGCACTCGGGCAAGCCGCACGCAAGGTTGCGACGCTTGTCGTGATTGGCTTTGTCGTTCTGGTGTTCGCGCTTGTTGCTTTGGTTGCCGGGCTGCTGATCGGCCTATCATCGCTGGTCGGGCCGTGGTGGGCTACGTTGATCGTGGTTGGAGCGCTGGTTCTGACAGGGCTTACCCCGATTTTTATGGTGCGCTCGCTCTGGCGGCGGACGATGCGACGGCTGTTCCTTGACGGTCAGGCCAAATGACTGACGATCCTGATCCGGTTGCAACGGCGCGAGCGGAACGAGATGCGGCCTTGACCACGGTAACCGGCAGCTTCGAGCAGCTGCGCAATGATCTCGCGGAAAACGGTATCGGCAAGCGCGTGGCGCATGAAGCCGTTGAAAAAGCCAAGTCCAGCGCCATGGAAGCCGCCGAAATCGCTCGTGAAAACAAAGCCGTGGTGGCTGGAACTGTCGGCGCTCTTGCCCTGTGGTTTGCGCGAAAGCCGCTTGGCGAGCAGGCAGTCAAGCTGTGGCATAGCTTGCCCGGCGCATGGCAAAAAATGAAGGCGCGCATCGGTAATTGAGACCAGGAGTAAGATTGTTGACCAGAAAACCCGAACAGATCGAACCCGGAATTGCGGACCTGACGAATCTCACGCCCGCGAAATTGCCCGAACGCGAACCGCCCGAATCCTATCGGGAACTAGGCGGCGATTATCCGGTTGCGCTGCTCGTCGGCGGCTTGGCGGTTGGCTTTCTGGTCGGCGTTTTGATTCCGCGCAGTCTGTCGCGCCGGATTGGACGCAGCGCGGTCGGAATGGCTGCGATCGCGGGAGAACTGGGCAGCACTTATGGCCGTAAGGCTATCGACGGTGCGGCGGAAGTCAGCCGTGATGGCCGTGCGAAACTCGGCGAACTTGGCGAAACCGCTGGTGAATATGGCAAAGCGGCGGGGAACGCTGCCAGCGCTTCAGCCCAGCGAGGCCGCGACCTGGCAATCACACTTGTTCAGGAAGCCATCAAGTTTGTGACAAGCCGCCGCCGTTGACGCTTGGCGGCGCGGATATAGGCCGTTAAGGGCGCGGCTTCGCCAACTTCCCGGGGCAAATTTCAATGCAAAAACTTCATCTCGTGATGGGCGGACACGTCGCCGACCCGAAGAAACTTGAGTTCACCGATCTCAGCAAGCTCGATATCGTCGGCGTCTATGGCTCCTACGCCGAGGCCGAGGAAGCCTGGCGCGGAAGCGCGCAACGCACCGTTGACGATGCGGCGATGCGCTATGTGGTGGTACACCTGCACCGACTGCTCGAGCCTGATCCTGGGGTCAATCCAGGTCGGAAAGACCCTATATAAATTCGATCTTTTCGACGACGTAGAACTTGTCACCCGATGGCACGGTAACCTCGATCTCGTCCTCAACCTTGCGGCTGATCAGCGCCTTGCCGAGTGGCGAGGCATAGCTGATCCGACCAACCCGGGCATCGGCCTCATAGGGTCCGACAATCTGATAGCGCACAGGCTTTTCGTTATCATCGAGCAGGGTGACCGTCGCGCCAAAGATGATTTTATCGCCCGAGAGCGTGGCCGGATCAACGATTTGCGCGCGGCTGACCTTGTCCTCAAGATCGGAAACCGAAGCCTCAACCTGGCCTTGGCGTTCCTTGGCAGCGTGGTATTCGGCGTTTTCCGAAAGATCGCCGTGCGCGCGCGCCTCTTCGATAGCATCGACGATAAGGGGCCGCTCGGCACGCAGCGCCTTGAGCTCGCCAATCAGCCGTTCATAGCCCTCGGCCAGCATCGGCAGCTTTTCAATCGACGCCATTCTATTCCCTTTCACCCCAATTGCCGCACCCCCCGGGACTAATGCCCTGCCCCGTTCCGCGCGGGAACAGGCCAGCCAGTCGCGATGTGGGGAGGAACGCGAGTATTAGCTATAGTAGTCTTGCAACGAGCGGACTTCAAGTTTTGCGCCGCGCAAAGCTTCAATCGCCTGCGCCGCCGCCACCGATGCCGCGCCGGTGGTGAAGTAGGGCACCTTCGATTTTAGCGCCGCGAGCCGGATGGATTTTGAGTCTTTCAGGCTCTGCCAACCCTCGGTGGTATTGAAGATCAGCGCGACATCACCGTCTATAATCCGGTCAACGATATGCGGACGGCCTTCGGCGACCTTGTTGACGTTCGCCACGGGAAGCCCGGCTTCGGCGAGATATCGCTGGGTGCCGCCGGTCGCGATCACCGAAAAGCCCAGCGCGATCAGCTTTTGCACCGCAGGCAGGATCATCGCCTTGTCGCCGTCCTTGACCGAAACGAACACCAGCCCCTTATCGGGCAGCAATGTTCCAGCTCCAAGCTGGGCTTTTGCAAAGGCAATCGGGAAACTGCGATCGATCCCCATGACCTCGCCGGTCGATTTCATCTCGGGCGAGAGAACCGGATCGACGCCGAGGAAGCGAGCGAAGGGGAACACGGCTTCCTTGACCGCCATGTAATCAAATTCCCGCTTGAACGGGGGGAAGGTTGAAAGCTTTTCCCCGGCCATCACCCGCGCGGCGATTTTCGCCACGGGCTGGCCGATGGCCTTGGCGACGAAAGGCACGGTGCGCGATGCACGGGGGTTAACCTCAATCAGATAGACGTCGGTGCCTTTCACCGCGAACTGGATATTCATCAGACCGCGCACGCCGAGGGCGAAGGCCAGCGCTTCGGCCTGCCGCTCCATTTCAGTGATGATTGCCGGCGCGAGGCTATAGGGCGGCAGCGTACAGGCGCTGTCGCCTGAATGGATACCCGCCTCCTCAATATGCTGCATGACGCCTGCGACAACCACCTGGTCGCCATCGCACAGCGCATCGACATCGCATTCGATAGCATCGCGCAGATATTGGTCGATCAACACAGGACTATCGCCCGAAACCCGCACGGCAGTAGCGATATAATCGTCGAGTTGCGGAACCGAATCGACGATCTCCATCGCCCGCCCGCCCAGAACATAGCTGGGTCGCATCAACACCGGGAAGCCGATGCGTTCAGCCACCGCCACCGCCTCATCGCGGCTGCGGGCGATGCCGTTTGCCGGCTGCTTCAGGCCAAGATCGTTGACCAGCTTGGCGAATCGTTCGCGGTCCTCGGCAAGGTCGATGGCGTCGGGCGAAGTGCCAAGGATGGTGATCCCTGCATCTTCAAGCGGCTGCGCCAGCTTGAGCGGCGTCTGCCCGCCAAACTGGACAATGACCCCCACCAGAGTGCCGTTCTGCTGCTCAACCCGCAGAATTTCCAGCACATCCTCAGCCGTCAGCGGCTCAAAGTACAAACGATCCGAGGTATCATAATCGGTAGAAACCGTCTCTGGATTGCAGTTGATCATGATCGTCTCATAGCCCGCTTCGGCGAGTGCGAAGCAGGCGTGGACGCAGCAATAATCGAACTCGATCCCCTGCCCGATGCGGTTTGGCCCACCGCCCAGAATCACGATCTTCTTGCGGTCGCTCGGTGCGGCTTCGCATTCGGGTTCACCAAAAGTCGGCGCCTCATAGGTTGAATACATATAGGGCGTCACCGCTTCGAACTCGGCGGCGCAGGAATCGATCCGCTTGAACACCGGATGGACGCCGAGCTTGGTGCGCAGGTGGCAAACTTCCTGCGCTGTGGTCGCGCCGGCCATTGCTTTCACCGCATCATGGAGAAGGCCTTTGCGCGGGGCCATGGTTTCGCCGAGTCCGCCTGGGAGATTGACCGAACGGATCGCAAGGGTGGCAAGCCGCTGGTCTGAGAAACCCATCGCCTTCACGCGGCGCAGGCCCACCGCATCATTCGGCAAGCCATCGCGCATGATCGCCGCTTCCTCTGCGATGATCTCGTGGATGTGCCGCAGAAACCACGGATCATAGTGCGTGATCGCCGCAACGTCCTCAACGCTGAAACCCTCCCGAAACGCCTGTCCAACAACCAGAACGCGATCGGGTGTCTGGCGCGAAAGTGCGGCGGTTATTTCATCACGTCCGGCGCCTTCAAGTGCAACCACGCGGTTGAAGCCATCGAGCCCGGTTTCCAGGCTCCGCAGCGCCTTCTGCATCGATTCCTTGAAGTTGCGGCCAATCGCCATGACCTCGCCGACCGACTTCATCGCGGTGGAGAGCAGCGGCTCTGCACCCTTGAACTTCTCAAAGGCGAAGCGCGGAATCTTGGTGACGACATAGTCAATCGTCGGTTCGAAACTGGCAGGCGTCGCGCCAGTGATCTCGTTGGTAATCTCGTCGAGCGTATAACCAACCGCCAGCTTCGCCGCGACGCGGGCAATCGGAAAGCCTGTTGCCTTCGATGCCAGCGCCGAGCTGCGCGAAACCCGCGGGTTCATCTCGATCACGATCAGGCGTCCATCCGCCGGGTTGACCGCGAACTGCACGTTCGATCCGCCGGTCTCCACCCCGATCTCGCGCAGCACGGCGATGCTGGCGTTGCGCATGATCTGGTATTCCTTGTCGGTCAGCGTCAGCGCCGGGGCGACAGTGATCGAATCGCCGGTGTGGACGCCCATCGGATCGACGTTTTCGATCGAGCAGATGATGATGCAGTTATCGTTGCGATCGCGCACCACTTCCATCTCGTATTCTTTCCAGCCGAGCAGCGATTCCTCGATCAGAACTTCGGTGGTGGGCGATGCATCGAGGCCCGAGCGGACGATCTGATCGAACTCCGCCTTGTTATAGGCCACCCCGCCGCCGGTACCGCCGAGCGTAAAGCTGGGGCGGATGATGCTCGGGAGGCCAGTTCGTTCGAGGATAGCGAATGCCTCGTCAACA